>DASVSA010000479.1:0-4688 GCA_036388335.1 Longimicrobium sp.
TTTCATGGTACAGCAACAGCGGGGCTCACACAGCGGCACAGAGTCACAGAGAGGTCTCGGCCGTAAACGCACGCGAAGTAGTCCCCTCTCCCAGGGCAGTTACTGGGAGAGGGTGGCAGCTGTAAGCTGCCGGGTGAGGGCCCCCAAAGATCAGTTCAGAGACTCACCCACCAGTTCGCCTTCAGCATCACCACGTTGGACGGCTCGGTATCCAGCAGCGCGTCGAAGTTGCGGCGGAAGCGGAAGTGGCCGTCGGTGACGTCGTCCGAGCCGCCGCGCGAGTGCGACCAGGCGACGAAGAAGGTGGAGCCCAGGCGGTACTCCCAGCGCAGCACCGCGTTCAGGTTGAAGTCGCGGACGCTGAAGTTGGGGTCGTCGAAGGCCAGCTCGCCCGCGCGGTAGCCGCCTTCCTCGTCGCGCACGGCGGTCAGCGGGGTGAAGCGGTCCGCGAAGCGCCCGGCGCCGGGGGCGGTGGGCTCGCGGAAGCCGGCGTACGAGCCCGCGCTCATGAAGGGCTGCGCGTACACCTGCAGCGACAGCGTGGGGGTGAAGGTCTTGTTCACCCGCGCGGACATGCCGAAGGTGCGCTGGTCCAGCTCCGCGAAGACGAAGCGCTGCGCGCCGCCCACCGTCTCGTCCGTCACGTACTGCCACGCGGTGTTGTAGCGCGAGTAGAAGGGCGAGGCCGTGAAGCGCAGGCTGGGCGTGGGGCGCCAGCCCAGGCCGGCCGACACGCTGTAGCGCCACCCCGAGCCCTCGTCGCGCACGCCCCAGTTGAAGCTGGCGTCGCCGGTGAGGCGCTTGCGGCCGTCGGAGCTGGTGCCCATCCACCCGCTGGTGCCTCCCGGCTCCAGGATGGCGGCGCCGCCCCGCAGCGCGCGCGTGTCCCATCCGCCGAACGAGCGCTCCACCCCGCCCCACACGTTCCAGTAGTTGAGGAAGCGGCCCGAGCCGTTCACGTTCAGCGCCCGCCCCCCGCGCTCCCACCCGAAGTTGCGCGCCTCCCAGGCGTTGCCGCCCAGGTTCCAGTCGCGGAACACCTTCCCCGGCTTGCGCTGGATGTGCTGCATCCAGAACACGTTGACGATCTCGTCCGCGGCGCGCTGGAAGCCCAGGTCGTTGGTCTCGAAGCCCGGCGAGCGGAACGAGCCCAGGAAGCCGCCCTGCCACTTCCCCTTCACCCTGGCCACGTCGTAGCTGGCGGCCCACCCGGCCAGCGAGGTGGCCGACGAGTCCACGCGCAGGTAATCCTGGCCGGGGCGCTGGAAGTAGCGCGCGCTGGACTCCTGCGCGTCCAGGATCGCCTCCGTGCTCCCCTCCACGCTGCTCCCCAGCACCCACACGCGCGCCGAGTAGTTGTCGTTCCCCCAGCGGTGCCGCGCGTCCACCCCGCCCGCGAAGGCGCGCGAGCGCAGCCAGTCCATCCCCGTTCCGTCCAGCCGCCTCACCACGCCGGTGGTCACCGCGCCGAACTGTGTCTTGCCGCCGTTGAGCTCGCGGATGGCGCGGAGCACGGTGTAGCTGGTCATCGGCTCCACCACCTCCTGGCTGCGCACCCCGGACGCGTCCACGATGGTCGCCTGCTCCTGGGCCGTGAGGGCGTTCATCACCCCCACCGACCAGCCGCGCCCGATCTGGCCGCTCAGCTTGGCGGCGCCCAGGATGTTGGTCTGCCCCGGCTGGTCCGCGTAGCCGCCGTCCGGCACGTCCACGTCGCCGCGGGGCGAGCGGCCCACCCGGCGCGAGTAGAAGAGCGACTCGTTCCCCCCGTCGCCGTCGCCCAGGCCGATGCCGAAGCGGAAGATGTCCGCGCCCTCGGTGAAGAACGGGCGCCGCTCGGAGAGGAAGGTCTCGAAGGCGGAGAGGTTCACCTCCGACGGGTCGGCGTCCACCTGCCCGAA
Organism: Longimicrobium sp.; assembly: GCA_036388335.1. Lineage (GTDB taxonomy): Bacteria > Gemmatimonadota > Gemmatimonadetes > Longimicrobiales > Longimicrobiaceae > Longimicrobium. The sequence goes on from DASVSA010000479.1 coordinate 1,902, forward strand.
GTCGGGGTTGAAGGTGGCGTCCAGCGTGAGGTTGGAGGTGACTCCGTACTTGACGTCCAGCCCCGCCGAGCCGCGCAGCTCGCTGGACGAGTAGAAGGGATCGGCCGCCTCGCCCGGCGCCCGCGCCACGCCGGACACGGTGTAGGGGAGCAGCTCCAGCCGGCGCGGCGCGGGGAGGTTGTTCATCCCGTGCAGCTCGCCGAAGCGGGCCACCTGGCGGGGCTCGTCGCGCTTGACCGGCGCCCAGTACGACTGCTCGTTCTCGCGTTGCACCACGCGCAGCGCCTGGAATCCCCACACCCCGTCGCCGCCTGTGGCGAAGCGCAGGGCCGAGAGGGGGATGCGGTACTCCGCCGTCCACCCCAGCGAGTCGCGCGTCACGGCCGCGGACCACACGGCGTCCCACCCCGCGTCGTCGCCGCTGCCGTCGCTGGTGGTGAAGTCGCGCTTGACGCCGGCGGGATTCACCCCGAATACGTAGGCCGTGCGCCGGTCGTGGCGCGAGTCGAAGCCCACGTACATCCAGTCCGAGGGCGAGTCTTCGTCGCGGCGGCTGAGCTGCGCGGCGATCTTGGATGGATCGGGGTCGTAGGCGCGGGCGGCCACGTAGATGGCGTCGTTGTCGAACGCCACCCGCATCACCGTGCGGAAGCGGGAGGGCTCTCCCTCCTTGGGCTCGCGCTGCGTGAACCCGCCGATGGAGTCGGCGGCGGCCCACACCGCGTCGTCCAGGCGCCCGTCCAGCGTGGGCGCGCCGGCCGCGGAGCTCACGCGGTAGGCCCGCACGTGGCGGGCGGCCGTGCTCGTGCTGTCGTTGGGGAGTGCCGCCAGCGCCATGGCGCCGGCGACGAGGAGGGTTTCCAGCATAAGAGATCCCGGAGCGGTCGATGGATGATCAGCGGCGGGTGCTGCTCGCCGGAACCCTGCTACGGGCTCAGCGGTCGGCCAGTTTCACATCGCCGCTGAACGTCCTCACCTCCACCCGCGCGCCGCCCCGCCCCACCAGCACCTCCTGCTCCCGCCGCGAGGTGCGTGTGACCCGCGCCCCCGAGATCGCCATCTCCATCTCGCCGCTGAAGGTGGTGAACTCCACCTCCGCGCCGCTGCCGCGCGCCAGCCGCAGCTCCACGTCGCCGCTGTGGCTGTTGAGGGTGGTGGTGCCGCCGCGCTCCAGCGCCCCCGACACCAGCACGCCGCCCGACACGGACTCGAACGAGCCGCGCAGCCGCGACCCCTGCACGCTGATGTCGCCGCTCACCGTCTGCACCTCGGCGCGCCCGCCCACGGAGGGAGCCGTCACGCCGCCGCTCACGGACTGGGCGCGGAGGCTCCCCGTGCGGGCCGCCACGGAGATCTCGCCGCTCACCGTCTGCGCCTCCACCTCGGTGCGCACGTCGCCGCGCACGGCCAGGTCGCCGCTCACGGACTGCACGCGCACGCGGTCGGTGGTCACGTCCACCCCCACCCCGCCGGAGCGCGTGGTGACTTCGAGCGAAGCGGGGCGCCCCGCCACCTGCACGTCGCCGCTCACCGTGGTCACGGTGATCCCCCCCAGCACCCCCTGCACCTCCGCGTCGGCCGAAGTGGTGCGCACCACCAGCGACTTGCGCGCGGGGATGCGCACCTCGATCTCGGACATCCCGGCGTTGCGGGTGCCGCGGGGGATCACGGCCTGCACATAGGTGCGGTCGCCCTCGCTGCGGATCTCCAACCGGTCGGTGCCGCGCCCCAGCTCTCCGGTCACCTGCACCTCGTTCCTCCCCCACGTCACCACCCTTACGGTGCCGGAAAGGAGCGTCACGTCCACCGTGCCGCCGGGCCCCGTGGGCCGCCGCTCGTCCACGCGCTGCTGCGCGCACGCGGGAAGGGAGATGAGAGCCGCCAGCGCGGCGATATAGATCATTCCGGGCTTCATGGTCGTGTAGGTGTGTGGATGTTCACAAAAAAGTGCGTTAGTGCGTGAGTGCGTCAGTGCGTTCCTGCTCGGGGTGCTTCGTGGTTACTCACGCACTCACGCACTCCACGCACTCACGCACTTCTTACAGCTCTACCGCCTGCTGCAGCACGTTCAGCTTCTTTCCGTACGCGTCGGAGAGCATGTCCGTGAGCTCGCGGCTGTTCGGGTCCTTTTCCAGCGCCGCGCGCGACTGGCGGATGGCCTCGTCGATGATGCGCAGGTTGGTCTCCAGCGTCTGGACCGTTTCCGGCGCCAGGGTGCCGCGGCGGGCGGTGAGCACCCGCTGAAGGTCGTCGATGGCCCGCTGGTAGTCGTGCTCGGCGGGCTGGAAGGCGACCAGCGCCGTCTGCGGAGCACCCACGCGCACCTCGCTGCCCACGGCCACCGGGGCGGCCGGGAGGCGCTGGTCCTCCGTCAGCTTCAGAGTCACGAGCGACGAAGTGACGACCAGGGCGATGGAGGCCGCGGCCATCGTAAGCCACCGCGGCGGGCTCCAGCGGCGCGCGGCGGAGATGGGCGTCACCTGCGCCGGTGCCTCGATGCGCGCGGCGATGCCGGCCCACAGGTCGCGCGGCGGGGCGATGCCCCGGGGGAGCGCGGCCGCCTCGGCCAGGAGCGACTGGATCTCGCGGACCTCGGCCTGGCACTCGGCGCACGCTTCCACGTGGCGCTGCACCCTCACCCGCTCGATGTCGGGAAGCTCGCCGCACGCGAAGTCGTCGAGCCGTTCCAACGCATGTTCGTGGGTCATCGTTCCAGTGCCTCCCTCAGTAGCCGGCGCGCCCGGTGGAGCTGCGCCTTGCAGGTCCCCACGGCCAGGCCGTGGAGCT
>DASVSA010000480.1:0-2263 GCA_036388335.1 Longimicrobium sp.
TGCCCAGGTTGCCGTACATGTTCCACCCCCAGCAGAAGGCGGCGCCCTGCTCGGTAACCGCGCAGCTCTGCTGCCCGCCGGTGGAGAGCGACACGTAGCGCTGGGCGGATGCGACTTTCTGGGGCGCCGGGAACTCCCCGCCGAACCCCCGGTCGTACGTGGTGCCCCGCCCCAGCCCGCCGCTGCCGTCGAACCCCCAGCAGTACGCCGCGCCCTCGGTGGTGAGTCCGCAGGTCATGAACTCGCCCGCGCGCACCACCGAAAACGAGAGGCCGCCCTGCACGGGCACCGGCGCGGAGCCATTCGCCTCGATGTCGCGGACGGTGGCCCCGGTCGGCCCCTGGCCCCAGCAATAGGCAAGGTTTTCGAGGGTGACCCCGCAGGCGTGCCCTCCTCCCACACTGAGGCTCTGGAAGCGCAGGCCTCCCGCGACGGCTACGGGCGACGCCGACTCGGCACCCCGGGTACCCGTGCCCAGGGTTCCGGATTCGTTGCGCCCCCAGCAAAACGCCGCGCCATCGGCGCGCAGCGCGCACGTGTTGAAGCCGCCGGCCGCGACGCGGTCGAAGACCTCCGCGCCGGCGACGCGCACGGGCACCAGGGTGGGAGCGGTGCCGCCGCTGCCCAGCTGGCCGTGCTCGTTCTTCCCCCAGCAGTAGGTGCCGCCGCCGCTGGCGATGCCGCACGCGTGCTCGTCTCCCACGCTGATCTGAGTGAAGCGCAGGTTGCCCGAGAGGGGCCGCGGCCGCGGGGACGAAACCGTGTCTCCCCGGCCAAGCTGGCCCGCGCCGTTCTTCCCCCAGCAGTACACCACGCCGTCACCCGTCAGCCCGCATGACGTGTAGGAGCCCACGTCCACGAGCTTGAAGCGCACCCGGTCCGGGTCTGGCCCCGTTCCCGGTCCTGTTCCCGGCCCCGTGGAATCGCCGCAGGCCGCGCACGCCAGCGCGAGCAGCGCGCACAGCCGCGCCGTGTTCATTCTCACCATTGCAGCTCCCGATCGTGAAAGTCGTATGTCTCCAGGGCCGGCGGGAGAGCTCAGGAGGGCCTGAGCACTTCCACGGGTCGGTTCGAGTTGGGCTTCTGGCCCACACCCAGCTGCCCCGCCTCGTTCTTCCCCCAGCAGAAGATCTTGCCCTGCCGTGTCACTCCGCAGCCGTGGTCGTCCCCGAGCGCGATCCTGGTGAACCGGTGGCCGCCGCTCACGAGGCCCGCTTCGCGGCGGCTGGGGCCGGTGCCGGACGCGTTGCTCACGCCGTCGCCGAGCTGGCCGTAGTAGTTGGAGCCCCAGCAGTACGCCTCGGCGTCCGCGGTCAGGCCGCAGCTGAACACGCCGCTCGTGTGGATGCTGCGGAAGTCGGTGCGCGTTCCCGCCGGCACGGGCGTGTAGGTGCAGGGGCTGTCGTTGGCGGTGCACCGGTCGGGCGCGGCGCCGGTGCCGAGGACATCGAAGCTGGCGCTCCCCCAGCAGTACAGGCGTCCGTCCGTCGCGATGCCGCAGGCGTGCCCGCCGCCCACGTCGATCGCGCGGAACGAAAGGCCGCCGGACACGGGGCCCGGCGTCGTAGCGCACGGATCGGAGAACGGTCCGGGGGGGCACGCCTCCGCGGTCCTGCGGCCGAGCGTGGCCATGTAGTTCCAGCCCCAGCAGGCGGCGGCGCCGCCCGTGTCGATTCCGCAGATCGTCCAGCCCTTGGCCACGACGCTGGCGAAACGGTAGCCTCCCGAGACGGGCGCCATCGATTCGCGCCGGCCACCGGAAGTGCCGTTCCCCAGCTCGCCGTGGGTGTTGTCGCCCGCGCACCGAGCGACGCCGTCGGCGCCGACCACGCAGGTGACGGCGTATCCGCGGCTGAACGACCGCGCCTCCGCCGCGGCGAGCTGGACCGGCGTGGTCCCGATGGAACCGCCCCAGCAGTGGACCTCGCCCGCGGCGTTGCGGGCGCACTGGTTCTCCACCAGGGCCGTCGCGGTGAGCCCGGACACCGGGGTGCGGGGCACAAGGCCGTATCCCTCGCCCCAGCAGTAGACCTCGCCCGTGCGGGCCAGCCCGCAGGCCTGGTTGGCGGAAGCGGAAACGTCCTTCCAGAAGCCATCGGAATCCGGGGACGTGGAGTCGCGGCAGCCCGCGAGCAGCAGCACGAGCAGAGCGGTGACGCAGTGAGGCTTCATCAGAATTCTGGGGGAGACGGACGAAGTAGGCGGCGGAATCTATGTTTAGCGGCGCTTCAACACAAACCTGCGTTGCGCAAAAGCAGCGAGG
>DASVSA010000481.1:0-13024 GCA_036388335.1 Longimicrobium sp.
ACGGCGCAGGTCATCGAAGAGCTGATCCATATGGCCAAGGAGTACCAGGCCGAGCTGGAGCGTGATGCGAACCTCGGTCTCTCGGCTGACGAAATCGCATTTTACGACGCGCTGGCGAACAATGAGAGCGCCGTTCGGGAACTCGGAGACGAGGTGCTGAAGAAGCTCGCTGTCGAGATCACCCAGAAGCTGCGTGAGAGTGTGACGATCGACTGGCAAAAGCGCGAGGCGGTGCGTGCGCGGCTCCGCATCCTCGTACGGCGGTCACTCCAGAAATGGAAATACCCGCCAGACAAGCAGCCGGGCGCGGTGGAACTCGTGCTGGAACAGGCGGCTGCCTTGTCTGATCGCTGGACCCGCTAACGCGGCTGCCGTACCACGAACAGACCTCGGCTCTGGGCGATCCGGTTTTAGGATCTGTGCGCTTAGCCGAGCGCAGCTTACGCTATCCTGAAGTGGCAACATCCTGCTGATCTGATCCGTTACCCATCACCCGGATTGCACCGGGCGCTCGTTCGGCACGTAACGGTAGACGCCCGCCTCGAGGTCGGGGACGTACCGACCCGCTGGGATGTCGAAATCCGGGTCCGCCCAGCCCCGCATGTTGCGCTCCGCGAAAAGACGGCGCTCCTGCCCATCCAATGGGCCACCGATGCACCTCCCCATCGGGGTGAGCGCCCACTCGCCGGCTCCGCGGTCGCCGAACATGACGGCTGCGGCCGCCATACAGAGACACGCAGGGGAACAATCCTCCGTGCCTCTGTGCCTCCGTGTGAGCCCCGCTGTTGCTTCGCCGCGCTTGGCTCAGACTTCGCGCCCCGCGCCCGGCGGGCGCGGGAGGGTGAGGGTGAAGGTCGAGCCCTCGCCCACCACGCTCTCGGCGTGCAGGTCGCCGCCCATTCCGCGGGCGAGGTCGCGGCTGATGGCGAGGCCGAGGCCCGTGCCCTGGCCGCGGCGCGTGTGGCTGGAGTCCACCTGGACGAAGGGCTCGAAGATGGAGCCGAGCATCTCGGCCGGGATGCCGGGGCCCGTGTCCGTCACGCGCAGGAACACCTGGCCCGGACGGTCCGCGCGGCGGAAGGTGTCGACCACCACGCGTCCCCCGTCGGGGGTGAACTTGGTGGCGTTGCCCAGCAGGTTGAGGACGATCTGCTGAGTCTTCTCGCGGTCGGCGCGCGCCACCTCGTCGGGGCTGGCCTCGATGGAGAAGCCGATCCCCTTGGCCGCGAGCTGCGGCTCCACCATGGGCACGACGCCTGAGACGATCTCGGCGAGCGGCACGTCCTCCAGATGGTACTCCACGCGCCCGGACTCGATGCGGGCCAGGTTCAGCACGTCGTTGATGAGCCGCAGCAGGTGCCGCTGGCTCCGGTCGATGCGGCTGAGCGCCTCCCGCTGCTCGGGGGTCACGGGCCCGTGGATCCCCATCTCCAGGAGCTGGACGTACCCACCGATGGCGTTGAGCGGGGTGCGCAGCTCGTGGCTCATCACCGCCAGGAAGGTGCTCTTGGCGCGGTTGGCCTCCTCCGCCACCGCGCGCTGGCGCTCCAGCTCCTCGCTGCGGTCCAGCAGCTCGTCGTTGGCGGCCTGCAGCTCCTCCGCCTGCACCTCCATCTCCAGCGCCTGCTCCTGCAGCGCCTGGTGCTGAAGCTCCAGCTCCACCGCCTGGTTCTCGAGGAGCTGGTTGGCCTCCTCCAGGTCGCGGGCCTGCTCCCGGAGCACGGCCTGCGCGTCTTCGGCGGCCCGCCTGGCGCGCAGCAGCTCGTTCTCGAACTTCTCCCTCTCGCTCACGCGCATGAACGCGCAGTCGTTGGCGAAGCCCCCCTCCCGCCGGCGCCGGACGGCATTGGCCAGCACCCCCACCGCCTCTCCTTTCTTCGAGCGGAGGACCAGGAAGATCTCGTCCGCGCGCCCGTGAAGGGTCACCAGCGGGAAGAAGTGGGTCTGGTAGAAGATGCGGGCACCCATGCCCAGGAGCGTCTCGAAGGGACGCCCCACCAGCTCGCCCCGCTCGTAGCCGAGCAGCTGGAGCGCGCTTGAGTTGATGACGGTGATCGTGCCGTCGTCCGCGAACGACACGAAGCCGAAGGGCGCCCCGTCGAGCATCTCCTCCGGCGCGCCGTGCATCCGCGGCTCCGGGTTCACGCCGCCGGCGGCTGCAGGTACTCGCGGATGAGCTCGACCGTCTCCTCGGGATGGCTCATGTGGGGGCAGTGCCCGGTGGCCTTCATCAGGCGCAGCGTGCTCCCGGGGATGCTGCGGTGCACGTACTCCCCCACCTCCACCGGCGCGATCATGTCGTCCGTGCACTGCAGCACCAGCGAGGGAACGCTCACCCGCGGCAGGTCGGCGCGGTTGTCCGCGAAGAAGGTGGCCTCGGCGAAGCGCCGCGCGATGCGGGGGTCGGTGGAGCAGAAGCTCTCGGTGAGCTCCGCGCCCAGCTCGGGGCGTTCCGCGTTCTTCATGATGTTGGGAGCGAGGAAGCTGGCCCAGCCGATGTAGTTGCGCTCCATCATCTCCAGCAGCCCCTCGATGTCCGCGCGCTCGAACCCGCCCACGTACTCCGGCTGCTCGTTGACGTAGCGCGGCGACGGCCCGATCAGCACCAGGCGGCTGAAGCGCTCCGGCTCGCGGTTGGCCGCCAGCACCGCCACCATGCTGCTCACCGAGTGGCCCACCAGCACCACGTCGCGCAGGTCGAGCGCGTGCACCACGTCGAGCACGTCCCGCGCGTACCCTTCGAGGGTGGAGTAGCGCGCCTCGTCGTACGCCGACAGGTCGGAGCGGCCGGAGCCCACGTAGTCGAAGAGGACGATCCGGTAATCGTCCTCGAACGCGGGGACCACGTAGCGCCACATGTTCTGATCGCACCCGAAGCCGTGGGCGAACAGCATGGGCTGCGTGCCGCGGCCCAGCACCTTGACGTTGTTGCGCGCCAGGACATCCATCGGTCACCGATCCGCTCGCGTGTGATCTCTCGGGGCAGGCGCTCCCCGGGGGTAATATACAACGGCGGAGCCACACAGAGACACAGGGGCACGGAGACGAATTCATCTCCGTGCCTCCGTGGCTCTGTGTGGGGCCCACCGCCTACTCCACGCGCAGCGCCTCCGTCGGCTCGATGCGGAGGGCGCGGCGGGTGGGGACGATGCAGGCGAGGAGGCAGACGGCGAACATGACGGCGGCGTAGCCCAGCAGGGCGGCGACCTCCGCCGCGGTCGGACGGTGGCCAGGGTCCGAGAGCCCGGTGCGCAGGAGGAGGATGACGGCCGCGCCCGCGGCGACGCCCAGGGCGACCTGCGTGAGCGGGCGGCGGAAGATGGCGAGCACCACGCGGCGCGCGTCGGCGCCCATGGCCACGCGGATGCCGATCTCGCGCGTGCGGCGGGAGACGGTAAAGGACATCACCGCGTAGATCCCGGCCCAGGAAAGGACCAGCACCACCAGCGTGAGCAGCGCCGTGATGCGCAGCCAGAAGTCGAGGAACTCCAGCTCGGAGGCCTGCACCTGGTCCAGGGGGAGGATGTCGTGGAGCCGCAGCGTGGGGTCCACGACGGCGGCGAGGCGCTGGAGCGCGGGCGCGAACCCCTCCGGCTCCCCGCGCACCCGCACCACCAGGTAGTCGGCGTGCAGCCCGTCCGCGGGCACGGGGTGGTAGAGCCCGCCCACGCCGTAGCCGGAGGTCATCCCCAGGTCGGGCGCCACGCCCACGATCTCGTGCCAGGGACGCCCCGTCTCCTGGCTGGCCTCCCCCTCGCCGGCCACGTAGCGCACGCGCCGGCCCAGCGGATTCTTCCCCCCCAGCACCACGTCCACGAAGCGCTCGTTGACGATCACCACGCGCGCGCCGGACTCGATGTCGCTGGCGTAGAAGCCGCGCCCGGAGAGCATCCGCCGCCCCAGGACCTCGAAGTAGTCGGGGGCGATGTGCGCGGCGCCCACGCGGTGCCCGCGCGCCGTGTCTACCGGGACCACCGCCCCGCCGTCCATCTCGACCTGGTTCCAGCCGTGGTAGCGGCGCGGGATGTTGCTGGCGAAGGTGACGCCCGCCACCGAGGGCTCCTCCAGCAGCCGCCGCTTCAGCTCGGCGCGCGCGGCGTTCATCCGCGCGAGGTAGGCCGCGCGCGTGGTGTCGCCGGCGGGGTCGGGCGGCTCGCGGTCCATCCCCAGCCGCGCGGAGAGGTACTGGCCGGCCGCGAAGCCGTCCTCCTGGGCCTCGATCTTCCGCGCGTCCTTTTGCACGAAGTAGGTGATGAGCGGGAACACGACGGTGACGGCCACCTGGGCGACGATCACGGCGGTCCACAGCCCGCCGAAGCGCAGCCCGCCGCCCCCGGAGCCGCTCTCGCGCAGGCGCCCCTGCAGCGCCGTGCCCGTCATCTTGAGCGCGGGCACCACCCCGGCGATGGTCGCGGCCAGCACCGTGAGGACGACCGCGTACACGATGCTGGCGGGCGAAAGGCTGCTGTGGAACCAGAAGGGGAGCCGCATCCCGTCCAGCAGCTCGGCGATGAGGCTGTCCATCGCCCAGCGCAGGCCGAAGCTGGCGCCGGCGAGCCCCGCGGCCCCCGCCAGCACCGACAGCACCAGCGCCTCCGCGAACATCTGGGCCACGATGCGCCTGCGGCTGGCGCCCAGCGCGCTCCTCACCACGATCTCGCTCTCGCGCGTGGCCGCGCGCGCGAACATCAGCAGCGCGACGTTGCCGCACACCAGCACCAGCAGGATGATCACGAAGCCGTTGAGCGACAGCACGCCCACCGAAAGCGCCAGGGGAAGGCTGATGATGCTCCTGGCGTACGGCATCACGCGCGGGCGCAGGTGCCGGTGGGTGGCGGCGAAGTCGGCGGACGCGCGCCGGCCCAGCGCCGCCAGCTCGGCCTGCGCCTCCTTGAGCGAGACGCCCGGCGCCAGACGGCCGAACACCTCCACCCGCGGCTCCTCGCCCCGCGCGTAGTGGAGGGGGTCGAGGCGCAGGGGCGTCCACACGCTCTGGGCGACGGGGAAGCCGAAGCCCTCCGGCATCACGCCCACGATGGTGGCCCGCTGGCGCCCCAGGAGCACCGTGCGCCGCAGCACGCCCGGATCCCCCGCGAAGCGGCGCCGCCACACGTCGTGGCCGATCACCACCACCGGCAGCGCGCCGGGCGCCTCGTCCGCCGCGGTCAGGGTGCGCCCCAGGAGGGCGGGAACCCGCGTGACCCCGAAGCCCGACGCGGTGATCTCCGCCACCCCGATGGGCTCGCCCCGGCCGTCGCCCGTGATCAGGTTGCGCTCCACGGCGCGGTAGGCGCCCAGCTCCCGCACCGAGCGCAGCTCTCCCCGCCACGCGGCGAAGTCGTGGAGCCCCGCCGGCCTCATCCTGCCCCGCTCGGCGTCCACGCTGCGGATCGCCACCACGCGGCTGCCCTGCTCGAAGGGGAGCGTGGGGAAGACGACCTGCGACAGGAACTCGAAGGTCCCGACCCCGATCCAGATGGCGAAGGTGATCGCCAGCGTCCCCACCACGGTGAGCCCGGGATACTTGACCAGCATCCGCGCGCCCAGCCGGAAGTCGAGTGACATCCCGCTGACCCACGCCAGCCCGCGTGCGTCGCGCACCTCTTCCTTGAAGCGCTCCACGCCCCCGAACTCGAGCTTCGCCTGGCGCCGCGCCTCCGCGGGGCTCATCCCCGCGCGCAGGTGGTTGCGGGTCGCCATCTCCAGGTGGAAGGCGAGCTCCTCGTCCAGCTCGCGCTCCACGGCGTCTTTCTGAAAAAGCGCGCGCAGGCGCCGCTTCCAGCGCTTCGTCCAGCCCATGAAGGTTGCCCGGGGTGAGGTGAAGATGTCGGACTCCGACACAAGGTTGCGCGGCTGTTGTCGGAAGTCAACAGCAGGGGCTCACACAGAGACACAGAGGCACAGAGATGAACTGATCTCTGTGCCTCTGTGTCTCTGTGAGCCCCCGTCGTCAGCTCAGGCGGGCGAACGCCTCGTCGTAGCGGGCGGCCAGCAGGCGGAAGTGCTTGGATAGCTCGCTCCAGCGCCGCTCCAGCTGGCTCCTCATCTGCCGCACCTCGTCGGACTCCTGGCCGCGGCGGGCCTGGCGGAGGGCCGGCCACACGTTGCGGGTGCTGGATACCACCTGGCGGGCGACCTCGCGGAGGGGGTTGGAGGTGTTCGCGAGCACCTCTTCCATGGCGCGGTGGGCCACGCGCGCGGAGGCGGCGCTCTCCAGGTGGCCGGCCGCCAGCATGTGGTCGATGAGGGAGGCGCGGTACCAGTAGTGGCTCAGGCGGTCGGTGGCCGCCTTGACCGTGAGGAAGTAGAGCAGCTTGCGCGAGAGGCGCTTGAGCAGGCCGAGCACCAGGCGCAGCGGGAGCGTGGCGCACCCGCCCCGGCGGGACGCGTCCTCCTCGTCCAGCGCGGCGCGTACGTCGTGCGGCAGCGTGGCGCCGCGGGAGCGCGCCACCGCGCCAGGGATGCGCCTGCGGAAGAACGCCTCGAAGGCGTCGTCCACGAACGGTACCGGGATCAGCACGGAAAGGCCGGCCAGGGTGGCATCGGCATACCGCGCCCAGTCGAAGGCAGGTGTCCGCTCGTCAGGCATCGTGGTCCGTGGTCGCGGGGAAACGGAGCGTCGCCCGATGCCGATTGCATGACGTGCGCCGGAACGGCGGGAACAGGTGTGCCAACGTGGTTCAATACGGGCCCGCCCGGGGGCGGCATTGTGCGGGGAGCGCTGCGCACATCCGTCCACGGGAGATCCACGATGCCTGTACCAGACCAGAGCACGACCAACCGGCGAGAGTTCCTGGCGGCGGCCACCGTCGCCGCGGGGGTGCCGCTCCTCGCGGGGGCGCAGGCGCCGCCCGCCGCCGCCGTTCGGCCCGTCGCGCCCAGCCGCGCGATGGGCGCCGCGGCGGGGATGGTGACGGTGGGGAGGGAGAACTCCATGCCCATCGACCTGTACGTGGAGGACCACGGCTCCGGCCGGCCGGTGGTGCTGCTGCACGGGTGGCCGCTCGCCGGCACCGCGTTCGAGAAGCAGGTGCCCGCGCTGCTGGCCGCCGGGCACCGCGTCATCACCTACGACATGCGTGGCTTCGGGAGGTCCAGCCAGCCGGCCACGGGGTACGATTTCGCCACGCTGGCCGACGACCTCCACAACCTGATGACGCGGATGGAGCTGCGCGACGCCGCGCTCGTGGGGCACTCGCTGGGGACGGGCGAGGTGGCGGCGTACATCGGCAAGTACGGCACGGGGCGCGTGCGCAAGGCGGTGCTCATCTCCGCCCTCCCCTTCTTCCTGCGCACGCCCGACAACCCGGCGGGGGTGGACCCGGCCGTCGTGGCCCAGACCCAGAGCGCCATCCTGGCGGACCGGCCCGCGTTCCTCACCGGGCTCTTCAAGAACTTCTACAACGCGGACGTCAACCTGGGGCGCCGCGTGAGCCCCGAGGTGCTGCAGGGCAACTGGAACACCGCGTACGCCGGGTCCGCCATCGGCACGCACGCCGTGGTGGCGAGCTGGCGCGAGGACCTGCGGCCTCACCTGGCGCGCATCGACGTGCCCACGCTGGTGGTCCACGGGAGCGACGACCGCATCCTCCCCCACGCCACCACGGCGGTGCCCACCACGCGGGCCATCCGCGGGGCGCGCCTGGTGACCGTGCCCGGGGGGCCGCACCTCGTGCCCTGGACCCACGCCGACGAGGTGAACCGGGCGCTGGTGGAGTTCCTCGCCTGATGCCGGGGAGGCTGGAGGGAAAGATCGCCGTCGTCACCGGCGCCACGTCGGGGATCGGGCTGGCGACGGCCCAGCGCTTCGCCGCGGAAGGGGCTCACGTCTACCTCACGGGACGCCGCCCCGCGGAGCTGGAGGCGGCGGTGGCCTCCATCGGCGAGCGCGCCACCGGCGTGCAGGCAGATTCGGCGAAGCTCGAAGACCTGGACCGGCTGTACGAGCAGGTGAGGAGCGAGCGGGGGCGGATCGACGTGCTGTTCGTGAACGCGGGGGGCGGGACGATGCTGCCGCTGGGGGCGATCACCGAAGAGCAGTACGACGACACCTTCGGCAGGAACGTGAAGGGCGTGCTCTTCACCGTGCAGAAGGCGCTCCCGCTGCTGGGCGAGGGCGCCTCGGTGATCCTCACCTCGTCCACGACCAGCATCAAGGGCACGGCGGCCTTCAGCGTCTACAGCGCTTCCAAGGCCGCCGTGCGCAACTTCGTGCGCAGCTGGATCCTGGACGTGAAGGGGCGCGGGATCCGCATCAACGCCATCAGCCCCGGCCCCATCCTCACCCCCGGGCTCACGGACCTCGCCGAGACCCCGGAGGAGAAGCAGGGATTGCTGGACTTCCTGCGGTCGCAGGTCCCGCTGGGCCGCCTCGGCGAGCCGGACGAGATCGCCAGGGTGGCGGTGTTCCTGGCCTCCGACGATTCCAGCTTCGTCAACGGCACGGAGCTGTTCGCGGATGGAGGGCTGGCGCAGGTCTGAACGGATTGGGCTCACACGGAGGCACGGAGGCACAGAGACGACTTCATCTCCGTGCCTCCGTCTCGTCTCAGTCCAGCGGGATGGCGCGGTGGGAGGCGCTCGCCAGGGTGGCGCGGGCTACGGCGAAGCCGAGCTCGCGGCCCGCGTCCACGTCGAAGCGGAAGTGGAGGCCGGCGTAGAGGCGCGCGACTCCCGCCTCCTCCACCTGCGCGTGGAGGTCGCGCCGGGCGGAGGGGAACAGCTCGCCCAGCACGCCCGCGGCGGACGCCGAGAAGCACGAGTGGGCGGACGGGTAGGCGGGGAAGGGGGGACGGCCCACGGGGGTGGTGATCGCCGGGTCGGCCTGGTGCGGGCGGATGTACCAGTAGGCGAACTTGGCGTCCCAGCAGCCGATCGAGGCATCCATCATTGCGGTGTACAGCAGGGCGTACATGCGCGCCGACGCGCGCTCGCCCAGCCGGTGAGCTTCCGCCAGCCCGCCCGCCACGGCGCCGAAGTGCCCCATGGGGCCGCCGGGGCCGCTCCCGCCCTGCCAGAACTGCGCGACCTGGAGCTGGGCGGGGGTGCGGTTGTCGGTGTAGTGCCTGACCTCCGCCAGCGCGGCGGCGAACTCCGGCGAGCCGAAGGCGGGGGGCGGCGCCGGGCGGAACTGGTCGCCACTGGCCAGGTTCCACGGGCGCACGCCGCCCCACAGCGGCCCCAGCGGCTGCGCGGGAGGCGGCCCGTTGCGCCAGAAGCCGGGGCCCACCGGCACCGTCCCCGTCCACACGGCCTGGCTCCCGTCCGTGGCCGCGTACGCGAGCACGGCGGCGGCGGCCCGCTCGCCCGCCCGCACGCCCGCGCCGAAATCGCCGTCGCTGCCCAGGTTGAAGTAGGCGGAGTCGGCGGCGAGCTGGGCCGCGACGGCACCCTGCTCCGCCGGGTAGAGCGCGCGCAGCACGGCCGCCGCGGCGCCCGCCGCCGCGCCGGCTTCGGACGGCTTGGCGCCGCGCGTGCCGGCCGCGGCGACCACCGCGTTGTGCTGGGCCACGCTCACCAGCGCAAAGGTGCGCACGGTGCCCAGGGGGCTGGGATCGCGGCGGCCGAGCACCGCGCGGGTGAGCTCGATCCAGTGGCCGGAGGCCGTCTCGCGCCCGTCGGCCGCGGGGCGGGAGTCTTCCAGGGACGGCGTGGCGGGCTGGACGGCGTCTCCCGCGCATCCGGCCAGGACCAGGGCGAGCACGGGAAGGAGGGTGCGGGGCGTGAGCATCGGGGCCTCTGCGGAGTGGAGGGGGCGCGGGGCGAAGAGCTCCATTGCTCCCCCAGCCCGCGCACGGCATGTTGGAAGACGGCGCGCCTTCCATCTACAGACGCGCGGTCCCGCGGCAAAACAGGCCATCGCACGCATGGACACCTCCCCGAACGTGACCGATCTCCTCGTGCGCGCCGCCGCCGGCGACCGCGCGGCGCTCGACGGCGCGTTCCCGCTGGTGTACGACGAGCTGCGCCGCCTCGCGCGCCGCCAGCTGCGGCGCGAGGCGGAGGGGCACACGCTGAGCAGCGTCGCCCTGGTCCACGAGGCGTACCTGCGGCTGGTGGACCAGACGCGCGGCCAGTGGCGCGACCGGGCCCACTTCCTGGCCATCGCGGCCACGGCCATGCGGCGCATCCTGGTGGACCACGCGCGGCGTCACCACGCGGCCCGCCGCGGCGGCGGGGCGCACCGCGTGCCGTTCGAGTCGCTGGACGCGCTGCCCGCCGCCGAGCGCGCCGGGCTCCTGGTGGAGCTGGACGAGGCGCTCTCGCGGCTGGCGGCGCTGGACGAGCGGCAGGCGCGCGTGGTGGAGTGCCGCTTCTTTGGAGGGCTTACGGAGGAGGAGACGGCGGAGGCGCTCGGCATAAGCCTGCGCACGGCGCGGCGCGACTGGGCAAAGGCGCGAAGCTGGCTCTACGGGGAGCTGTACCCGGAGGCGGTGGCATGACCGACGCTGAGCGCTTCCGGCGCGCGGACGCCATCTTCGACCACGCCCTCGACCTGGAGCCCGGGGCGCGGACCCGGTACGTGGAGCAGGCGTGCGCGGGCGACCCCGCCCTGCGCGACGACGTGGCCCGGCTCCTCCGCGCCAGCGAGCGGTCCGGCGACTTCATGGCCGAGGGGGCGGCGAGCATCGCGGCGCCGCTGCTGGACACGGAGCCGGTCGACGACGAGCTGCGCGCCCGCCTGCAGCGCGCGCTGGGCGACGGGTACCGGGTGGATGCGCGCCTGGCGCGGGGCGGGATGGCGACCGTGTACCACGCGCGCGACCTCCGCCACGACCGTCCCGTGGCGGTGAAGGTGCTGGATTCCGCGCTGGACATCGACGCGGACCGGGGCGCGGGGCGCTTTCTCTCCGAGATCCGCGTGACGGCGAGGCTCCATCACCCCAAGCTGCTCCCGCTCTTCGACTCCGGCGCGGCGGAGGGGCTGCTCTTCTACGTGATGCCGCTCGTGGACGGCGAGACGCTGAGGGAGCGTCTGCGGCGCGAGTCGCCGCTCCCGGTGGATGAAGCCGTGCGCATCGCGCTGGGCGTGGCGGCCGGGCTGGAGCACGCGCACCGGCACGGCGTCGTCCACCGCGACCTCAAGCCCGAGAACATCCTGCTGCAGGCGCGGGAGCCGCTCGTCGCCGACTTCGGCATCGCGCTGGCGGCGACGGGCGGGGCGCGGGTGACGCGGCAGGGGGTCTCGCTGGGCACGCCTCAGTACATGGCGCCGGAGCAGGCGGAGGGCGAGACGGCGGGTGACGCGCGCACGGACGTGTACTCGCTGGGCGCGGTGCTCTACGAGATGCTCTCCGGCGACCCGCCCCACGCGGCCGGGAGCGCCCACGCCGTGCTGGCGAAGCGCCGCGCCGAGCGTCCCACGCCGCTGCGCGCGCTGAGGCCCAGCGTCCCCGAGCACGTGGAGCGCGCCGTGGCCCGCGCGCTGGAACGGCTCCCGGCGGACCGCTTCGCGACGGCGCGCGACTTCGCGGAGGCGCTGTCGGGGCGCGCGCGGACCGGCGTGCCGCGTGCCGCCCTGCGCAGGTGGTGGCGCGTGGGGGCCGCGGGGCTCGCCGTTGCCGCGCTCGCCGTCTGGCTGTTTCCCCTCGGGGGAGGTCCCACGCGGACCACGCGCTTCGTCGTCGCGCCCATCCGCGACGCGGACGCAGGGCGGCCGCCCACCATCACGCCGGACGGGGAGCGGCTCGTGTACCCGGGGTCCGCGGCGCAGGGGCGGCGCCTCTTCGTGCGCCGCGTGGGCGAGCTTACCGCCCGTCCGCTCGCCGGGACGGAGGGCGCGCTCAGCGTCTTCATGTCGCCGGATGGGCGGTGGGCGGGCTTCCTCACCAGCGAGGACCGGCTCAAGAAGGTGCCCATCGACGGCGGGCCGGTGACGGCGCTCGCGGGCGTGTTCCGCTACGGCACGGCGAGCTGGGGCGCGGGCGGGCGGATCGTGATCGCCCCGCACGGGCTGCGGGGGCTCACCTGGATCCCGGAGCGCGGAGGGGCCGCGCGCTCGCTCACCCAGCTCGATGCCGCGCGCCACGAGTCGCGCCACAGCGCCCCGCTGGTGCTGGGTGACGGGCGCGGGGTGGTGTTCACGGCCGAGCGCCACCGCAACGGACCCGTGCCCTCGGACGGTGAGCTGGCGTTCGTGGAGCTGGACCCGCGGGGCGCCGCGCCGCCGCGCCACACGCGGCTGGGCATCCAGGGGCGCAGGGCCGTGGCGATGGTGGACGGCTGGCTCCTCTACCTGACCTCCGACGGCGCCACGCTGATGGCGGCCCGCTTCGACGCGGCGCGGCGGCGGGTGGAGGGCGCGCCCGTGGCCGTGCTCGAGGACCCTTCCGGCGGGATGGACGCGGTGGCCATCGCCCGCAACGGCACGCTGCTCTACACGCGCAACGCCGCCGGCACGGCGCCCGTGTGGGTGGACTCCGGCGGCACGGCGCGCCCCATGTTCGAGGGGCTGAGCGGCGGCTTCATGAACCCGCGCCTCTCGCCGGACGGCCGGCGGCTCGTGATACAGGGGAGCTCGCCGCGCGGCACCGACGCGTGGGTGTTCGACCTGGCTTCGCGCACGCGCGTGCAGCTCACCACCGTGGGCAGCGTGATCGGCCCCACCTGGACGGCGGATGGCGAGCGCGTGGTCTTCCTCTCCACGCAGGGCGGGCGCACCTCGTTCTGGTCGCAGCCCGCGGACGGGAGCCGCCCCGCCGAGCGCATCGTCGACGGCGACGGGATGTTCGCCGCCGACCTGGGCGGCGACGGGAGCACGCTCCTCTTCCAGCGGCAGGCGGACGGCGCGTGGGGCATCTGGGCCGCGCCCGCCGCCGGCGGGGAGCCGCGCCCCGTCGTCGCCGAGCGCTTCGACGCGTTCATGCCGGCCCTGTCGCCCGACGGGCGGTGGCTGGCCTACGCCGCGAACCCTTCCGGCCGCCACGAGGTCTACCTGCGCCCCTTTCCGGGCCCCGGCGCCGCCGTCCAGGTGTCCGACGGCGGCGGCACCGAGCCCGCCTGGTCGCGCGACGGCCGGCGGCGC
>DASVSA010000482.1:0-4890 GCA_036388335.1 Longimicrobium sp.
ATCGCGGGCACGTGCGGCCCGATCTTGGGCGCCTCGGCCACCACCGTGACGTCCACGTTGACGATCTGGTAGTTGCGGCCGGCCAGCAGCCGCACCGCGCGCGCGAGCAGCCCCAGCGAGTCCGCGTCCCGGTACTGCTCGTCCGACGGCGGAAAGTGCCGCCCGATGTCACCCAGCCCCGCGGCGCCCAGGATGGCGTCGGTGATGGCGTGCGCCACCGCGTCCGCGTCCGAGTGCCCGGTGAGCCCGCGCTCGAAGGGGATCTCCACCCCGCCCAGGATCAGCCTGCGTCCCTCCGCGAAACGGTGGGAGTCGTACCCGTGCCCAATCCGCATCCACGCCTCCGCATGTGTTGTCCGGGCGACAGAATAGCGGTGCGGGGGCACGGATACAAACAGCGGTCTCACACAGAGGCACAGAGACACAGAGATTACTGCGCTCGTGATGCCGCTCAGAGCGCCGGGGGCACGCACCGCTGCACGGGGGCGAGCCACACCGAAAAGGCGCCGGCGTAGTGCTCGATCAGCCCGCCCACGAAGCGCTCCACGGAGCCCGTGAGCACGCGGTGGAGCATCACCGGGCGGTGCGGCCGGTTGTCCGCGCCCGTGTACTCCAGCCCGAAGCGCTCGGGGAGGTTGAAGTCGAGCTGCACCGTGGGCCCCTGCCACTTGCGGCCGATGGCGTCCAGCAGCTTGAAGTCCACCTTGGGCCCGTAGAACGCGCCGCCGCCCTCGTCCACCTCGTACGCGAGCCCACGGCCGCGCCCAGCTCGCCGTCTACCTGCTCGCGCCGTCCCGAAGCCGAACCCGGCTTCGGGACGCAGCGTGCGCACGGCCGCCGCCAGCAGGTGCGCCGCGGAATGCCGCAGGCGCGGCAGATCATCGTTCATGGTCTCCTCGTGGGGTGTAGACACAAAAAAGCGGCCCCTCGCAATGAGAGGCCGCTTCGGGTGGTAGTCAGGGCGGCGGGGGCAAGGTTCGGTCGCATGATCAACCCTGATCGCGCCTCAAAGTGCAGCCAACCGCAGCTCACACAGAGACACAGAGCCACAGAGAAGAACTAATCTCCGTGCCTCTGTGTCTCCGTGTGAGCGTAATCAGTTATACCGCCGAATCGCGAGGCAGACGTTGTGGCCGCCGAAGCCGAACGAGTTGCTCAGCGCCAGCCTCACCGGGCGCTCCGTCACCCCGCCGTCGCCGTAGTTGAGGTCGCAGACGGGGTCGGGCGTAGTGTAGTTGATGGTGGGCGGGATCTTCCCCTCGCGGCACGCCAGCGCGCAGATCACGCCCTCGATGGCACCGGCCGCGCCCAGCGTGTGGCCCGTCATGCTCTTGGTGGAGCCCACGATGATCTCGTCCGCGCGGCCGCCCAGCAGTGTGCGGATGGCGGCGGACTCGTTCTTGTCGTTGGCGGGGGTGGAGGTGCCGTGCGCGTTGACGTAGTCCACCTCCGACGGGTCGGCGCCGGCCTCCTTGAGCGCGAGCTTCATGGCCCTCACCGCGCCCTCGCCGCCCTCGGAGGGGGCGGTGATGTGGTAGGCGTCCGCCGTCTGCCCGAAGCCCACGATCTCGGCCAGGATGGTGGCGCCGCGGGCCCGCGCGTGCTCCAGCTCCTCCATCACCACCATCCCCGCGCCCTCACCCAGCACGAACCCGTCGCGCGTGGCGTCGAAGGGACGGCTGGCGGTCTCCGGCGAATCGTTGCGCTCCGAGAGCGCCTTCATCGCCGCGAAGCCGGCCACCGTCTGGGCCGAGATGGTCGCCTCGGTGCCGCCGGCGATCATGATGTCGGACTCGCCGTACTTGATGCTGCGGAAGGCGTTCCCCAGCGCGTGCGCGCTGGAGGCGCAGGCGGAGACGGTGCAGTAGTTGGGGCCCTTGGCCCCGTAGCGGATCGACACCAGCCCCGCCGCGATGTCCGAGATGAACATGGGGACGAAGAAGGGGGACACGCGGTCGGGCCCACGCTCGATGAGCTTGGAGTGCTGCTCCTCGAAGGTGTGGATCCCGCCGATGCCGCTGCCGATCACCACGCCGAAGCGCTCGCAGTCGATCCCGTCGCGCGAGTCGTCGAGCCCCGCCTGCTTCATCGCCTGCACCGAGGCGGCGATGGCGAACTGCGAGAAGCGGTCGGTGCGCTTGACCTCTTTGCGGTCGATGTACTGCGTGGCGTCGAAGCCCTTCACCTCGCAGGCGAAGCGCACGGCGTGGTTGGACGCGTCGAATTGGGTGATCGGGCCGGCGCCGCTGCGCCCCGCGAGCAGACCTTCCCAGCTTTCCTGGAGGTCAAGGCCCACGGGCGTGACGAGCCCCGCCCCCGTGATCACGACTCGGCGATTCATCACCGCTCCGGTCTATCGGGATAGTGGAAGGGCGGACACCCGCGGGGCGCCCGCCGCTCGGAACAACAACGGGAGCGCCGCGGGCCCACGAAGGGACCGCGGCGCCCCGGAACAGCCGGTCAGGACTGGTGGCTCTGGATGTACGTGATCGCGTCGCCCACCGTCTGCAGCTTCTCGGCGTCCTCGTCGGGGATCTCCATCCCGAACTCCTCCTCGAACGCCATCACCAGCTCGACGGTGTCCAGCGAGTCCGCCCCCAGATCGTCAACGAAACGGGCCTCGGGAGTGACCTTCTCCTGCTCCACGCCCAGTTCGTTGATGATGATCTCCTTGACCTTCTGCTCGACGTCGGCCATTGCTCGGCTCTCCAGGTTGGGTTTCACAGCGTTCTTGGGGGCGGATGCGCGCAGGCCCTCGCGCGCCGGAGCCGCTCCCCCGTTTTACATCACCATCCCGCCGTCCACCACCAGCACCTGGCCGGTGATGTACGATGCGCCCGGGCCCGCCAGGAAGCGGACGACCGGCGCGATGTCCTCGGGCCTGCCGAGGCGCCCCAGCGCGATCTGGGAAGACAGGGCTTCCTGGGCCGCTGCGGGGAGGTCGGAGGTCATGTCCGTTTCAATGTACCCCGGCGCGACGGCGTTGACCAGAACCCCCCGCGAGCCGAGCTCCTTGGCCACCGACTTGGTGAGCCCGATGAGCCCCGCCTTGGAGGCGGCGTAGTTCGCCTGCCCCTTGTTGCCGGTGATCCCCACCACGCTGGTGATGTTCACGATGCGGCCCGAACGGCGCTTCATCATCCCGCGCGACGCGGCGCGGATCAGGTTGAAGGCGCCGCGCAGGTTGGTGTCCAGCACCGCGTTCCAGTCGTCGTCCCTGATCCTCATGAGGAGGTTGTCGCGGGTGACGCCGGCGTTGTTCACCAGCACGTCCAGCGACCCCATCTCGTCCTCCACCTGCTTCACCAGCGCGGCGGTCGCCTCGGGGTCCGCCACGTCGCAGGCGAAGCCGCGGTGCCCCTCGCCCGCCAGCCCGGCCGCGGCGGCCTCGGCGCGCGAGCCGTCGCGGGCCACCACCGCCACCTTTGCGCCACCTTCAGCCAGCGCCCGCGCGATTCCCAGCCCGATCCCCCGCGAGCCGCCGGTCACCAGCGCCACCTGCCCCTGGAGCTCCGCCATCACACCCCCGTCCGTGTGCCAAGGAACGCCTCGATCTGCTCCGCCGTGCCCAGGGCGATCCCCCGCCCCGCCGCCGCCGGATCGATCCGCTTGAGCATGCCGGTGAGCACCTTGCCCGTGCCCACCTCCAGGAACTGCGTCACTCCCAGCCCCAGCATGGCGCGCACGCCCTGCGACCAGCGCACCGACGAGGTGAGCTGCTGCACGAGCAGCGCCCGCGCCTCCACCGGGTCCGTAACCGGCGCCGCCGTGACGTTGGACGCCACCGGGAACGCGGGCTCGTTGAACTCGGCCGCTTCCAGCTCCGCCAGCAGCCCCGCCTCGGCGGGAGCCATCAGCGGCGAGTGGAAGGCGCCGGAGACGTTGAGCGCGGTCACCTTCTTGGCCCCCGCCGCCACCAGCATGGGCGACACGCGCTCCACGGCGGACAGGTCGCCGGAGACCACCACCTGGCCGGGCGCGTTGAAGTTGGCGGCCACCACCACCGAGTCTTCGTGGCTGGCCTCGCGGCAGACGCCTTCCACGATGTCGTCGTCCAGCCCCAGCACGGCGGCCATCGTCCCCGGGCGCGCCTGGCCGGCCTCGTACATCAGCTCTCCGCGGCGGCGCACGGCGCGCACGGCCGCGGCAAAGGAGAGCGAGCCCGCCGCGTGGTACGCGCTGAACTCGCCCAGCGAGTGCCCGGCGGCGCACACGGCCTCCACGCCGTTGGCGCGCAGCACGGCCCAGGCGGCGGCGCTGTGCACCAGCAGCGCGGGCTGCGTGTTGCGCGTGAGGGTGAGCTCTTCCTCCGGACCTTCCCACATCAGGCGCGTCAGCGCGAAGCCCAGGGCCTCGTCGGCCGCCTCGAACACCTCGCGCGCCTCGGGGAAGCGCTCGGCCAGGTCGCGCCCCATCCCCACGGCCTGCGACCCCTGGCCGGGGAAGAGCAGGCCGATCCGCTCGTCCGCGGCGCTCACAGGCGCACCACGTTGGCGGCCCAGGTGAAGCCGGCGCCGAACGCCACCATCAGCGCCAGCGACCCCGGCCCCAGCCGGCCCTGCTCCACCGCCTCGTCCAGCGCCACGGGGATGGAGGCGGAGCTCATGTTGCCGTAGCGGTCCACGTTCACGAACACCTTGTCCATGGGGATACCCGCGTACTTCGCCGTCGACTCGATGATGCGCATGTTCGCCTGGTGGGGAACCAACAGGTCGATCTCGTCCGCGCTGACGCCCGCGCGCAGCAGCGCCGTCTCGGCGGCCTCGCACATGGCGCGCACGGCGGACTTGAACACCTCGGGCCCGGCCATCTTCACGTAGTGCGAGCGCTCGTCGAGCACCATGACGTCCAGCGGCACGCGCGAGCCGCCCCCCGGGCGCCAGAGGAGCT
>DASVSA010000483.1:0-2524 GCA_036388335.1 Longimicrobium sp.
GTGGTCTTCTACACGATGAGCGTTCACCACTAGACTGTCAAGTGATCTCACACAGAGACACAGAGGCACAGAGGAAGAACATCTTCTCTGTGCCTCTGTGCCTCTGTGCTTCTGTGACTACATTATTCGCTATGCGTACTCTCATCCTCCTCCTTGCCCTGTTCGCCGCGCCCGCCGCGGCGCAGGAGTCCGCC
Organism: Longimicrobium sp.; assembly: GCA_036388335.1. Lineage (GTDB taxonomy): Bacteria > Gemmatimonadota > Gemmatimonadetes > Longimicrobiales > Longimicrobiaceae > Longimicrobium. The sequence goes on from DASVSA010000483.1 coordinate 195, forward strand.
TGCCGCGCCACCGGGTCGCTCCCCGCGGCGGTGCGGCCGTTCGTGGAGCGTGGAAGCTGCGCGATCGCGCTGGAGCGCGGCGACCTGGACCGCGACGGGCGCTCCGACTACCTCCTCGTGCTGGAGCGGCCGGCGCCTGATCCGGACCAGGGCCGTCTCCGCTCGCTCCTGGTGCTCACCGCGTCCGGCCGCCTCGCGGCGAAGGCTGATGGCGTGGTGCTCTGCTCGCGCTGCGGCGGCGTCTGGGGAGACCCGCTGGAGGGCGTCGAAGTCCGACGGGGAGGGTTCACCGTCAACCACTACGCGGGATCCGCCTGGCGCTGGCGCCTCGACTTCACCTTCGCGTACTCACAGCGCGACCGCGCCTGGCAGCTCGTGCGCATCAACGAGCTGGGCTACCACACCGGCGACCCCGAGGGAACGATGAAGCGCCGCGTCTCCCGCCCTCCCCGCGACTTCGGCAAGATGGACCTGCGGACGTTCAACGCCATGAAGTGGATCGAGCGGGAGCGTTGAAACAGCGGGGCTCACACAGAGGCACAGAGGCACAGAGATGAATTCGTCTCTGTGCCTCTGTGTCTCTGTGTGAGGCCCTTCTTTCAGAGCGGCGAGACGACCCCGTTGCGGATGGTCCAGCGCGGGAGGGTGTCGCCGTGGACGTGGAAGTCGGTGGGCTTGGGGGAGGTGAGGATCACCTGGCCACCCTCCTCACCCTCGATCCACTCCACGATGCGCTGCGAGCGGCCGGGGTCGAGCTCGGCGAAGACGTCGTCCAGCAGGATGACGGACTCGCGGCCGCGCGTCTGGCGGATCGTCTCGGCCTCCACCATGCGCAGGGCGATGGCGGCGGTGCGCTGCTGCCCGCCCGAGCCATAGGTGCGCAGCTCCAGCGCGGTTCCGTCGGGCGCGTGGGTGGCGAAGCGGAGGTCGTCGCGATGGGGGCCGGCCAGCGTCATCCCCCGGCGCTGCTCGCGCTCGGCCACGCGCGCAAGCTTGTCGCGGAAGGCGGCGGCGATGGCGGCCACGGAAGGCGCCTCGTCGCCGATCTCGATGGAGGGGGCGAGGGACAGGGTGCCGGGCTGCCCGCCGGCCACGCGGGCGTAGTGAGCGGCGAAGCTCTCGCGGCGGTCGGCGACCCAGCGGGCGCGCGCCTCCAGCACGCGGCTGCCGGCAGCGACGAGCGGGTCGTTCCACAGCTCGACGAGGGTCGCGGGGCTGCCCTGGCGCAGGAGGGTGTTGCGCTGGAAGAGCGCCTGGCGGTAGCGCTGCAGCGCGCCCAGGTACCCCGGCTCCGCCAGCGACAGCACGATGTCCAGGAAGCGCCGCCGCTCCCCCGGCCCGCCGGCCACGATCTCCACGTCCGAGGGGGAGAAGATGACCGCGCCCACCTTGCCCAGCGCGTCGCCCAGCCGCTCCGGCTCGGCGCCGCCGACGGTCACCTTTTTCTTCTTGCGGCGCCGCTCGAAGGCGGCGGCAAGCTTGCGCTCGCTTCCATCGTCGCCGCGCAGCGTACCCTCCACGCGGAACACCTCCTCGCCGAAGCGCACGAGCTGCTCGTCGGGCGCGCCGCGGAAGGAGCGAAAGATCTCCAGGTAGTAGATGGCCTCCAGCAGGTTCGTCTTCCCCTGCCCGTTGTCGCCCACGATGGCGACGCCCTGCGGCGGGATTTCGAGCTCCTGCTCCGCGAAGTTGCGGTAGTTGCGGAGGTGGAGGCGGGCGAGGTGCAAGGAAAGAGTGCGTGAGTGCGTTAGTGCGTGAGTGCGCTGTCGCGGCTGGACCTAATCCTCTGTGTCTCTGTGCCTCGGTGTGAGCCCCGTCGGGACTGCACTGGATTCCGCTGAGATCGTATCCGGGAACGCACTAACGCACTAACGCACTCACGCACTTCGTTCGTGCTTCAGGAGCCAGCGCTTGATCGAGATCCCCTGGCCCTCGGCGCTGCCCATGTAGCCGCCGATGCCGCCTTTGGAGTCGAGGACGCGGTGGCAGGGGACGATGAGGGGGATCGGGTTGCGGCGGTTGGCCTGGCCGACGGCCTGCGAGCCGCGCGGCTTGCCGATGCGGCCCGCCACGTCGCCATACGAGCACGTCTCGCCAAAGGGGATGGCGCGGAGGGCGTCCCACACGCGGCGCTGGAAGTCGGTGCCCGTGGGGGCGAGGGGGAGGTCGAAGTCGCGGCGGGTGCCCGCGAAGTACTCGCGCAGCTGCTTCGCGATCTCCCACCCCAGCGCGTCGTCGCGAGTGGGCTCCACGCGCGTGCCGGCGGGTGGATGCTTCCCCTGCTCCCAGAAGTGGAGCGCGTGCACCGCCCGGCCGTCGTGCTCCACCAG
>DASVSA010000484.1:0-3338 GCA_036388335.1 Longimicrobium sp.
CTGGTGGAGATCAAGAGCCCCATGGTGGGGACGTACTACCGCTCCCCCGCGCCCGAGGCACCGGCGTACGTGGAGCTCGGCTCGCGCATCTCCAAGGGGCAGACGCTCTGCATCCTGGAGGCGATGAAGCTGATGAACGAGCTGGAGTCCGAAGTGGCGGGGATCGTGCGCGAGATCCTGGTGGACAACGGGGAGCCGGTGGAGTACGGGCAGGTGCTCTTCCGCATCGAGCCGGCCGCCTGAGATGGCCGAAGCAGTGAGCGGCGTGGAGACGGCGGCGCCGCGCCCGCCCCAGCGCGAGTTCGTGCTGCGCGAGGCGCTGGAGGAGCTGGTGCGCCGGAACGGCTCCGACCTTCACCTCAAGGTGGGACGCCCGCCCATGCTGCGCGTGCAGGGCGAGCTGGTGGAGACGCCCCTCCCCGCGCTGCGGCCGGACGACCTCAAGCGCTGCGCCGAGCAGACGCTGAACCCTCGCCAGCGCGAGGAGTTCGCCGAGAAGAAGGAGATCGACTTCGCCATCGGCGTGAGCGGGCTGGGGCGCTTCCGCACCAACATCTTCCACCAGCGCGGCACGCTGGGGATGACCTTCCGCGCCATCCCCATGGAGGTGCCGGGGCTGGAGGGGCTGGAGCTTCCCGAGGTGCTGGAGCGCATCGCGCTCCTGCCGCGCGGGCTGGTGCTGGTGACGGGGGTCACGGGGAGCGGGAAGAGCACCACGCTGGCCGCCATCATCCGCTACCTCAACGAGCGGCGGGCGGTCAACATCGTCACGGTAGAGGACCCCATCGAGTTCCTCCACCGCGACGGCAAGGCCATCATCAGCCAGCGCGAGGTGGGGAGCGACACCCACTCCTTCCACGACGCGCTCCGCCACGTGCTGCGGCAGGATCCGGACGTCATCATGCTGGGCGAGATCCGCGACCGGCCCTCGATGGAGACGGTGCTCAAGGCCGCGGACACCGGGCACATGGTGATGAGCACCCTTCACACCACCGACGCGGCGCAGACCATCGGGCGCATCATCTCGTTCTTCCCGCCGCACCAGCACGCGGAGATCCGCGGGGTGCTGGCCAACGCCCTGCGCGCCATCATCTCGCTGCGGCTGATCCCGCGCGCGGACGGGCCGGGGCGCGTGCCCGCGGCCGAGGTGCTGGTGAACACCGCCGCCATCTCGCAGCTCATCCGCACGGGCGACGACTCGCAGAGCATCCCGGAGCTGATCGCGGACGGCCGCGTCCAGTACGGGATGCAGACCTTCGACCAGAGCCTGCTCGAGCTCTACCGCCGCGGCGCCATCTCGTACGACTGGGCGATGCACTACGCGTCCAACCCGAGCGAGTTCGCGCTGCGCGCCTCCGGCGTGGAGAGCGGAGAGCAGGAGACCTGGGGTGGGCCGCCGGCCGACCCCCGTTCGGACCGATAATCCCGAGAGACGTGTTCCGCAAAGTCCTGATCGCGAACCGCGGCGAGATCGCCCTGCGGGTCATCCGCGCCTGCAAAGAGCTGGGGATCCGCACCGTCGCCGTCTACTCCGAGGCCGACCGCGAGTCGCTGCACGTCCGCTTCGCGGATGAAGACGTGTGCATCGGCCCCCCGTCGGCGCGCGAGAGCTACCTCAACATCCCCCGGATCATCGCGGCTGCGGAGATCACCGGAGCGGACGCCATCCACCCCGGGTACGGCTTCCTGGCCGAGAACGCCGAGTTCTCGGAGATCTGCGAGCGCAGCGAGCTCACCTTCATCGGCCCCACGCCCCAGCAGATCCGCATGATGGGCGACAAGGCCACGGCGCGCCGCACCATGCGCGACGTGGGCGTGCCCATCGTCCCCGGCACCGACGCCATCGCCGACGTGGACGAGGCGCTGGCGAAGGCGGACGAGATCGGCTTCCCCGTGCTCATCAAGGCGGCGGCCGGCGGGGGCGGGAAGGGGATGCGCGTGGCGGCGGACCGCGACGAGTTCGCGCGCTCCTTCACCATGGCGCGCAACGAGGCCGCCGCCGCCTTCGGCGACGACTCGGTGTACGTGGAGAAGTACCTGGCCCGCCCGCGCCACATCGAGTTCCAGATCCTGGGCGACAGCCACGGCCGCGTCATCCACCTGGGCGAGCGCGACTGCTCCATCCAGCGCCGCCACCAGAAGCTGCTGGAGGAGGCGCCCTCGCCCGCGCTGGACGACGACCTGCGCCGGAGGATGGGCGAGGCGGCGGTGCGCGGGGCCAAGGCCATCGACTACGTGGGCGCGGGCACCATCGAGATGCTGCTGAACGACGACGGGTCGTTCTACTTCATGGAGATGAACACGCGCATCCAGGTGGAGCACCCGGTGACCGAGGTGTGCACGGGGTTCGACCTGGTGAAGGAGCAGATCCGCGCCGCGGCGGGGCTTCCGCTCTCCATTCCGGACCACGAGATCCAGCTGCGCGGCCACGCCATCGAGTGCCGCATCAACGCGGAAGACCCCTCGCGCAACTTCGCCCCGTCGCCGGGCACCATCTCCGTCTTCCACCCGCCGGGCGGCCCGGGCGTGCGCATCGACACCCACGTGTACGCGGGGTACCGGGTGCCCCCGTTCTACGACTCGCTGCTGGCCAAGCTGATCGTCCACGCGTCCACCCGCGAGGAGGCCATCGCGCGGATGCGCCACTCGCTGGCGGGCTTCGTGATCGAGGGGGTGCACACCACCATCCCCTTCCTCCTCCAGGTGATGGACCACCCCGGCTTCGTGGCCGGCGAGGTGGACACCAAGTTCCTGGAACGCTGGATGGCCGAGCGCGCGGGTGCCTGAGATGCGGCTGGACGTGTTCATGACCCCCGCCGAGGCGATCCCCGCCGAGGTGGCCGGCCGCACCGTCGTGGTGATCGACGTGCTCCGCGCCTCGTCTTCCATCGTGGAGGCGATGGCCTCCGGGGCGCGCACCATCTTCCCGGTGGCCTCCATCGAGGAGGCCATCCGCCTGGCCAACACGCTGGGGCGCGACCAGGTGCTCCTGTGCGGCGAGCGGCGCAGCCTTACCATCGAGGGGTTCGACCTGGGCAACTCGCCGGGGGAGTTCACCCCCGCGCGGGTGGCGGGGAAGACGCTGGTGATGACCACCACCAACGGCACCTCGTCGATGGCGGCGGCCGGCGGGGCGTCGCGGGTGATCGTGGGCGCCCTCCTCAACCTTTCAGCGGTGGTGGCCGACCTGGTGAGGACGGGCGCCGAGCCCGTCTTCCTCTGCTCGGGCCGCGAGGGCCGCTTCGGCCTGGACGACGCGGTCACGGCCGGCCGCATGATCGCCGCGCTCCAGGAGGCCCTCCCGGGCACGGAGTGGACGATGAACGACGGTGCCCGCG
>DASVSA010000485.1:0-7167 GCA_036388335.1 Longimicrobium sp.
CGACCGATCCGATGATGAACTGACCGGGCTCACACAGAGACACGGAGGCACAGAGGAGATGGAGGAGATCCGCGTCCGCACCCGCGACCGCAACGCGATGGTGGAGATCACGGGGCAGGTGGAGGAGGCCGTCCGCCGCACGGGCGTGCGCGAGGGGATGGTGGTGGTGCAGAGCCTGCACACCACCGCCGCGCTCACCGTCAACGAGAACGCCGACCCCGACGTGGTGCACGACGTCGTCCGCAAGATGGACGAGATCGTCCCCGCCACCGAGCCCTACTATCGCCACGCCGAGGGCAACAGCGACAGCCACGTGAAGACCTCCCTCTTCGGCCCCTCGCTCACCCTCGTCGTCCACGACGGCCGCCCCCTCCTCGGCCGCTGGCAGGGCATCTACCTCTGCGAGTGGGACGGCCCCCGCGAGCGCACGGTCGCGGTCCAGGTGATCGGGAGCGTATGAGCGCCCTCCCCCAGCTCGGTGCGGCGCTGCGGCTCGCGGCGCGCGGCTTCATGGCGCGCAACGAGCCGGAGCCGCCGCTGGAGACGCCCCGCCGCAAGCCGTCGGCGGAGCGCACCTTCCTGTTCGCCGATCCGGCGTCGGTGAAGCGCTACCTGCGCGCGACCGAGGGGGGCGGCATGCAGGCGCTGCAGGGGGAGGATGCGCCGCTGCCGCCGCTCTTCCCCACCACCTGGGAGACGGCGCAGTGCCTTGAGCTGTTCGCCGGGCTGGACCGGCCGCTGCCGCTGGGCGGCGTGGTGCACCTGGAGAGCGAGATCCTCTGCCTGCGCCCCATCCGCCACGGCGACACGGTGCGCTGCCGCGTGGAGCTGGAGCGCGCCGAGCGCGTGGCGAAGGGGATCCGCCTGACCGTTACGGCGCGAAACTGGACGGGGACGGGCCAGCTCTGCTCGCAGAGCACCGCCATCTTCCTGGCGCGCTCCCGCACCCCGCAGGAGCCGCGCCCCGCCGACGAGCCCCGCCGCGCCTCCGCCCCGGAGCCGGTGGTGGGGGAGCCGCTCGCGAGCTGGGTGCTCAGCGGAGGCGCGGGCCGGCGCTTTGCCCGCGCCTCCGGCGACTACAACCCCATCCACCTGTGGCCCTGGACGGCGCGCCCCTTCGGCTTCCGCCGCCCCATCCTCCACGGCCTCTGCACGGCCGCCATGACGGCCCACGCCCTCGCCGAAGGCCCCCTCCGCGGCGACCCCACGGGCCTGCGCCGCCTGGCCATCTCCTTCCGCTCCCCTCTCCCCCTCCCCGGCCACGCTCGCCTCTGGATCGGCGAAGACGCCGGCCAGCGCTGGTTCCGCGTCACCGACGACCCCGGCGACACCCTGTACGCGCAGGGCACCTGGGCCGGCGCCCCCCGCGACTGAACGGCAGCCTCACACAGAGACACAGAGGCACAGAGACGACTTCATCTCTGTGCCTCTGTGTCTCTGTGTGAGCCCCGTTGTTCAGGGGAACAGGTGCCCCAGGCTCCACTGCGGCGGGTCGCCGGGGACGAGGGTGTAGACGTCGCGCTCGTGGAGGCGGCTGGGCATCCCCTGCCAGAACTCGATGGCGCCCGGGGCGACGCGGAAGCCGCTCCAGAAGGCGGGGCGCGGGATGTCGCCCGTGGGGCCGAACTTCGCGTCGAACTCCTCCACGCGGCGCACCAGGAGGTCGTAGGAATCGAGCGGGGTGCTCTGGATGGAGGCCCAGGCGCCCACGCGGCTGCCGCGCGGGCGGGACGCGTAGTAGGCGTCCGCCTCCGCGTCGCTCACGGGCTCCACGCCGCCCTCGATGCGCACCTGCACCTCGAAGGGCTGGTAGTGGAAGCAGAGCGCGGCGTTTGGGTTGGCGCGCAGCTCGCGCGCCTTGCGGCTCCCCAGGTTGGTGTAGAACACGAAGCCGCGCTCGTCGAAATCCTTGAGCAGCACCATGCGCAGCGAAGGGCGCCCGTCCGCGCCCACCGTGGCCAGAGACATGGCGGTGGGCTCGCGGATCTCCTTCTCGGCGCGGGCACGGGCCAGCAGCTCGCCGAAGCGCGCAAAGGGCTCCGCGAACGCCGCCGTGCGGGTCCCCGACTCCGGTGCGCCAGCCGTCATCGGCGGGGGCGCGGGGCGGGCGCCGCCTGTGCGCGCACGGGCACGGAGACGCGCGTGTTCTCCCACGCCATCGCCAGGGTGCCCGTGGCGCCGCCGGGAGCGCGCTCCAGCGTGATGGTGAACTTCTCCACCGGCTGCGCCACCCGCGTGGTGCGCATGGGGATGCGGACCAGGTCGCGCGAGGCGTCGTACTGCGTCCCCCACTGCCCCGTCTGCCGGTTGACGATCAGCGTCCACCCGCGCGCCGCCGGGAGGGTGTAGAGCGTGTAGGTGCCGCGCGGCACCACCGCGTCGCCGATGCGCAGGTCCACCTCGGTGACGAGGGTGGTGGCGGCGTTGGCGCCCGTGCGCCACACGCGGCCGTAGGGCACCAGCTCGCCCACGATCCGCCGGCCGCGCATGGAGGGGCGCCCGTAATCCACGTACACGCGGCGCCCGCCCAGCTCGAGGCGCGCGGTGTCGCGCGGCGAACGCTGCTGCCCCGTCTGCTGCGCGGCGGCCGGCGAGGCGAGGGCGGCGAGCGCCAGGAGCGCGGCCATGGCGTGGGTACGCATCTGCTTCATCTGCAACGGCATCGAATCACCCGGCGTTGAGGGAAAACCGCGTCTCACACGGAGACACGGAGGCACAGAGGACAGATCAGGCCAGCAGCCTGCACGCGACCGCCAGGTCCACGTTGCCGCCGCTGAGGATCACGCCCACGCGCCGGCCGCGGAACTCGTCGGACGCGGCGAGGAGGGCGGCGAGGGCCACGGCGCCGGAGGGCTCAACCACCAGCTTGGCGCGGGTCCAGAGGAACTTCATCGCGTCGGCGATGCCCTGCTCGGGGACGGTGCGCATCTCCGACACGTTGGCGCGCACCAGCGGGAAGGTGACGCGGCCCAGCGACGGAGTGCGGAGCCCGTCCGCGATGGTGGGCGGGTTGCGGATGGTGGCGAGCACGCCCGTGTTGAAGGAGCGCGTGGCGTCGTCGGCCAGCTCCGGCTCCACGCCGATCACCCGGCAGTCCGGGGCGAACGACTTCGCGGCCAGCGCCGAGCCGCTCAGCAGCCCCCCGCCGCCGCAGGGGACGAAGAGGGCGTCGAGCGGGCCCGTCTCCTCCATCAGCTCCAGCGCGGCGGTGCCCTGCCCCGCCACCACGTCCGCGTGGTCGTAGGGGGGGATCAGCGCCATCCCGCGCTCCCGCTGCAGCCCGGCCGCGATCTCCTGGCGATCGCGCTCGCGCGGATCGTAGAGGATCACCTCGGCGCCGTAGCCGCGCGTGCCCTCCACCTTGGCGGCGGGGGCGTCGTCCGGCATCACCACCACGATGGGGACGCCCAGCAGGCGCCCCGTGAGCGCCACCGCCTGCGCGTGGTTGCCCGAGGAGAAGGTCAGGACGCCGCGCGCCCGCTCCTCGTCCGACAGCTGGGACACCGCGTTGTACGCGCCGCGGAACTTGAAGGCGCCGCCGCGCTGGAAGTTCTCGCACTTCAGGAAGACGCGCGCGCCCGTCACCCCGTCCAGCGTGCGCGAGGTGTGCACCGGGGTGCGGTTCGCCACGCCACGCAGGCGCTCGGCCGCCGCGCGCACGTCGTCGGCGGTGGGGAGCTGGGTCTCAGTCGTCGACATGCAGCCAGTCCAGGGGGGTGCCCGGGGCGAAGCGCTCCAGCAGCTCCCCCACCCGCCCGGGGGTGGAGAGGAGCCGCGCGATGTCCGCCAGGGCGCGCAGGTGCTCCTCGGCGCGCTCGGCGGGGCTCACCAGGAGGAAGATAAGGCGCGCGGGCTCTTTGGCGAGTGGAAAGCGGATCCCCGCGTCGCTCACCCCCAGCACCAGGATCGGCCGGGGGAGCCCCCTGAGACGCACGTGGGGGAGCACCACGCCGGGCACGATCTCGGACGAGAACTGCTGCTCGTTCCTCACCACCACGTTGGCGGCCTCGCGGGCGCTGTCCTCGTCCACCACCCCCTCCAGCATCCGCCCCACCGCCGCCACGAACGACCCGCCCGCCAGCCTCACCACGCGGTCCGGCGCCACGGCCTCGGCGATGGCCGGGACCGCCTCCGCCTCCGGCTCGGGCGGGTAGACGACGGCGAGCCCCTCCGGCGCCAGGTCGGCCAGCATCCCGGGGACGCGCTGGAGGCGCGGCGTCCAGGCCAGCGTCCCACGGCGCGCGCCCAGCAGCACCACCACGTCGTTGGGCGCGAGCGCCGCGCGCAGGTGGTCCGGGAGCTCGCCCCATCCCTGCACCGACACCCAGGTCGCGGCCACGCGGGGACGCACCGCCGCGTGGGCCTCGCGGACCCCCTCCGGATCGCCCGCCACCGCGATGCCGGCCAGCGGAGCGCCCGCGCCCGCGGCCAGCAGGTTCACGGCGCGCACGGCCTCGGCGAAGCCCGGGTGGCGCTCGGCGGCCGGGGGCACCACCACGAGGATGCGCCCCGCCGTCCCCAGCGCGCGGCCGGGGCGGACCACCACCACCAGGGCCCGCGTGCGCTCCAGCAGCGCATCGAGCACGGTGCCGAACACCACCCGCTCGCCCGTGCGCCGCCCGTCCCACCCGATCACCAGCGTGTTGCTGCGCGTCTCGGTGACGCCGCGGGCGATGCCGGCCGCCACGTTGGGGTCCACGCGGGTGACGGGGAGCACGTCGACCCCGGCGGCGGCCCCGTGGCCCACGGCGGCGCGCAGCATCCCCTCGGCCTCGGCCACCTGAGCCTCGCCCTCGCCGGGCACCACGGCCAGCGCCAGGAGCGGCTCGCCGGACTCGCGCCCGCGCAGCACCAGCGCCAGCTCCACCAGCCGCTCGGCGGTGGAGGGGTTGGCGAGGGGGATCAGGATGCGCCGCGGCGAGGCGGAGGCATCGTGGGGGCGGCGCGCCTCGGCCAGCGCCACGCGGCGCCCGAAGCGCTCCACGGCCCAGGGACCCACCATGCAGGTGACCAGGATCATCAGCACGACGCCGTTCACCTCCGCCTGGTCCAGCAGCCCCACCTCGAAGCCGATCAGCACGATGGCCAGCGTCCCCGCCGCGTGCGGCACGGAGAGGCCGAACACCACCCACCCCTCGTCGGCCGTGTAGCCGAGCACCCGCTGCGCCACGCGGGCCGCCAGCCACTTGGCGAGCGTCACCCCGATGGCCAGCGCCGCCGCGAAGCCCATGGCATCCGCCGAGTTCAGGGCCCGCACGTTCACCAGCATCCCCACCGAGAGCAGGAAGAAGGGGATGAAGATGGTGTTGCCCACGAAGTGGATGCGGTTCATCAGCGCGCCGTGCTCCGGGATCAGCCGGTTGAGCGCGAGCCCCGCCAGCAGCGCCCCCACGATGGGCTCCACCCCGCCGTAGTGAGCCGCGTACGACACCACGAAGAGCGACGCGAGCACGAAGATGAACTCCGCCGGCCCATCGCGCGCCAGGTTGCGAAAGAACCAGCGCCCCAGCCGCGGCAGCGCCCACAGCACCACGCCCACGTACACCGCGAAGGGCACCGACAGCCGGAGCCAGAACGCCGCGTCCAGGCTTCCGCCGCGCCCGTTGACGACGATGGCGAGGAGGAGAAGCGCCAGGATCTCGGTGAGGATGGTGCCGCCCAGCGCCGTGGTGACCGCCGCGTTGCGGACGATCCCCAGCCGGCTGGCGATGGGAAAGGCGAGGAGGGTGTGCGACGAGAAGGCGGACGCCACCAGCAGCGCGGACGCGGGGCGGTACCCCATCGCCAGCGCCATCGCCGCCCCCAGCACCCCGGGGATGACGAACGACAGCGTGCCGAAGACGATGCTCTGGTTCCTGAAGCGCGCGAACTCGTGCAGGTCCAGCTCCAGCCCCACCATGAGCATCAGGTAGAGGAGCCCCACCGTCCCCAGCAGCACGATGGTGTCGTCGCGCCCAAGCAGCCCCAGTCCGTTGGGCCCCACCGCCGCGCCCACCAGGATCAGCCCCACCACCCCCGGCACGCGCACCCGTTCCGCCACCAACGGCACCACGAGAAAGATCAGCGTCGCCGTGGCGACGATCAGTACCGGATCGGTGAAGGGGAGTGTTGGCGCTTCAATCGTCAAGTTCTTCTCTGTGCCTCTGTGTCTCTGTGTGAGGCCCTTCAGTACTTGGGAATCGACGGATCCACCTCGTCGGACCAGCGCAGGATGCCGCCCTCCAGGTTCGACACCTTCTCGAAGCCCTGGCCCAGGAGGAACTCGGCCGCGCGATAGCTGCGCGCGCCGGAGCGGCACTGCATCACGATCTCGTCCTCCGGGTTCAGCTCGTCCATGCGGCTGGGGAGGTCGTTGAGGGGGATCAGGCGGGCGCCGTGCGCGCCCAGGTTGCCGATCTCCCACTCCCACGGCTCGCGCACGTCCACCACCGTCACGCGGTCGCCGCGGTCGAGGCGCGCCTTCAGCTCGGCGGGGGTGATCTCGCTGACTCCGTGCTCCATCTCAGGCTCCGGTGTGGCCTCCGCGACGCCGCAGAAGCGCTCGTAGTCGATCAGCTCGTGGATCGTGGGGTTCTCGCCGCACGCCGGGCACGCCGGGTCGCGGCGGAGCCTCATCTCGCGGAACCTCATCCGCAGGGCATCGAAAAGCAAGAGCCGCCCCACCAGCGTATCCCCCTCCCCCAGCACCAGCTTGAGCGCCTCGGTGGCCTGGATGGAGCCCACGATGCCCGGCAGCACTCCCATCACGCCTCCCTCCGCGCAGTTGGGCACCAGGTGCGGCGGGGGCGGCTCGGCGAAGAGGCAGCGGTAGCAGGGCCCCTGCCGCGCCCAGAACACGGACGCCTGCCCCTCCCAGCGCAGGATGGAGCCGTACACGTTGGGCTTCCCCTCCAGCACGCACGCGTCGTTGAGCAGGTAGCGCGTGGGGAAGTTGTCGGTGCCGTCCACCACCACGTCGAAGCCGCGCACCACCTCCCGCGCGTCGGCCGAGGTGAGGCGCAGGGGGAAGCCTTCCACGTGGACGTGCGGGTTGATCTCGGCGATGCGGTCGCGGGCCGAGTCCAGCTTGAGGCGCCCCACGTCGCCCGTGCCGTGGATCACCTGGCGCTGCAGGTTGGTGGCGTCCACGCGGTCGAAGTCCACGATCCCCAGCGTCCCCACGCCGGC
>DASVSA010000486.1:0-1765 GCA_036388335.1 Longimicrobium sp.
CCGCCGCCGCGGGGGAGTCCCGCGGCGGCGGCCTGGTGCCACTCCCAATCTATTCCACCGCCCCCGATTGACAACCCCGGGCGAGGAAGTGCTGAGCCCTGAGTGCGAAATCCTGAACCGCGGTTCGGCACTGGGCACTCAGGGCTCGGAACTCGAGGACTCAGGACTCATGCTCATTCGGAATCCGGTTGAATCGGCGGCACTTGCCGGAGCCCCCCAGGAGCGAATGAATTCGCCGCTGGAACCGCGCGAAGTCCCCTGCGGGGACTGTACGGTCCACCCATGGCGGAAGGAAACAGACCGCGAAGGCGGTCTTCGCGCAGGTCCAGCGGCGAATTCCATTCGCCGCTGGACGGGTCGCGCGCCAACACCGATCTACGCGGCCTGGCACTCAGGACCCCGGACTTTTCTACGCACCCACGGTCTCCGCCGGGAGCTCGCCCGCCGACGGGGCCTCTACGATGCGCCGCTCCACCACGCCCGTGATCCACTGCTTGAGCGGCCCGAAGGCCAGCGCCACCACCGCGCCCGCCACCGCCGCCCCGAGCCCCTCCGACAGGTTGAGGACGCCGGCCAGGAACGACGAGGCCACGTTCTCCACCACCCCGAACAGGAGCGCGCCGGCCACGGCGAGTACGCCGTACACGGTGGTGCGCTTGAGGGCGAGCGCCGGGTCCACCGCCCCGTCGTACAGCAGCGCCACGCCCAGGCCCGCCACGATCACCCCCATGGCGGCGATGCTCGCCAGGATCTGCGCGGCCATCGCCGTGTACGGCACCACCAGTCCGGTGGTGACCCCCGCCGCACCTTGCACGTACCCGGCCTTCGCGGAGATCACCGCCGAGGCCAGGATCCCGATCCCGGCCACCCAGAGCGCCCCATAGAAGCCCTGCACAACCCACAGGATGTGGCGCCGCCCCGCCGCGTCGGACACCTGGTAGCTGCTGCGCAGGTATCCCACCCCCGTCAGCACGCCCCACACGAGCCCGACGGAGACGACGACCTCCACGGCCAGCATGCCGCCCAGGCGCGCCGCGAGCGACATCGCCGCGCCCGCGGCCGCGCTCCCCCACACCACCGCTGGCCTGACGAGCGCGCGCCGGATGCGCCCGACCGCCGGCGGCTTCTTGCCGCGCCGCTCCGCGCGGCTGCGCGCCGCGTCCTGGAGCGTGGCCGCCGTGACGGGCCGCGGGAAGAGCGTAGCGAAGCGGAGGAAGCACGCCACCGCCACCCACATGGCCGCGCCGTGGAGCAGGAGCTGGGCGGAGATGGAGACGCCGGCCGCGGAGAGCGCCGTGCCCGGGATGAACAACGAGCTCAGGAAGACCGCCAGCGCGCGCGCCTCGGGCCGGTGCGCGGCCCGCCACGCCAGCGTAAGCGCCAGCCCCAGCGAGAGCGCGCACAGCGCGGAGCTCAGGTAAAGCTCCAGCATGCGGGGCGCCGCCGCCTCCCAGCGCGACCACGAGGTGGAGCCTGCCTCCAGGGCGGCCGTGCTGAACTGCCGCCAGTGGTCCAGAATCGCGCGTGGGTACACCAGGATGAGCGCCGACTCCACGAGGCCCACCACTGCGTACAGGGTGAGCGCCACCTGGAAGATGCGGATGCGCAGGGAGGTCATCGCGCGAGGGGGGGAGGAGGGGGAACAGAAGAGGAGCACGAAGCTAAGCATCTCGTTGCGTGAAAACAAGATCGGAACGCCTCCTCCGTGTCTCTGCGTGAGCCCGCCGTTCAGGGTGCCAGCGCGGCCACGGCGGCGTACGGGTCC
>DASVSA010000487.1:0-2686 GCA_036388335.1 Longimicrobium sp.
AGGTACCGCTCGCCGAACAGCCCGGTGAGCGTCCGGCTGCGCTCGCGCACGAAGTCCAGCTGGCTGCGCTGCAGCGGCGAGTGGCCGCCGGTGTGCACCCGCACCAGCCGCCCGGGATCGCGCGCGTCGGCCGGGCGCAGCAGCACCGCGTTGGCGAGCGAGAAGACGGCGGTGTTCACCCCCATCCCCAGCGCGATGGTGAGCACCGCCGCCAGCGTGAAGCCGGGCGTGCGCCGCAGGGTGCGGAAGGCGTAGCGGATGTCCTGGAGGAGCGTGTCCATTGCCTGTGTACTCCGGGCGGGGGTGCGGTGCTGGCACCCCCTCCCAGGGCGAGGACCGTGCCCTTTGCGCCCTCCCCTCAACCCGTTGCCCGTACGAGGTTTGCGGGAGGATGTGCCTCCCCCCGCCTCCCCACCCCTGGGAAACTCCCGTCCCAATTCCGGACAGCGCGCTGAAGTTTTCTCTGTGCCTCCGTGTCTCTGTGTGAGCCCAGTCAGTTCAGCTCGCCTTCTTCTTCGCGGCCCGCTTCCTGGCCGGCGCCTTCTTCGCGCGCGCCGTGCCCGCCGCGGAAATCAGCCGCTCGATGGCCTCCAGCCCCAGCGCGGCGCCGCCGTGCAGCCGCTCCATCACCTGCTCCACGCGGCCCACCACGGTGGCGTCGCCCGCGCCGAGCTTCTCCAGCGTCTCCACGGCCCAGCGGTAGTGCTTGGCCTCGTCTTCCGCGCCCCGCCTCACCACCTCCCGCACCGCGGGGGGGAAGCGCCGCCCTGCCGCGCGGCCGTACTTGTTGGCGCTCTCCCACTCGTTGGTGCGGAAGGCCAGGAGCACCGCGCGGTCGCCACCGGCGGCGCCCAGCGCCTGCACGGCCAGCTTCAGCATCCCGGTGGACACGTGCGGCGCCCGCACCGGCGTCCCGCCGCGCGCCGTCACCAGCTCGGCGATCTCGGTGACGTGGCGCTGGTGCTCGCGCTTGAACTGCCGGAGCTTGCGCTTGAGCGTCTCGGTGGAGAGCGCGTCGATCGCCACCTGGTACGAGGCGATCGCGTCGTGGTCCAGCTGGAGCAGGTCGTTGAGGGCGGCCACCAGCGCCGCGTCGTTCTTCGCCATCGTCACTCCTGGGTTGCGAGGGTGGACGATGCGGACACCTGCAAACCTGTTGCCCTCGCGATGGGACGGCAGAAAGTTGCCCACGCCGCACACTTTTCCGGTCCGCGTTGCAGATGCGGCGATGAACGCGCGTCTGCGCCGCCGGCAAGCCAAAGCCAGGCAACGGCTTGCTTCAACACCCTGGCAATCGCCCGTGGAGCCGCCTACCTTGCCGTTGTCCCCCACATCCCCGGCCGCCCCGCGCGCCTCCCCGGCGCCGGGCCGCGCTCGTCCCCCGATCCACGAGGAGAACCGCGGCGACCCACCGACAAACCCCGCAGCTCACCCATCGCGCCCGGATCATCGGCTTCCGGGAACTCAGGAAAACGGCAAACCCGTCGAAAGGCGGGGACGCAAAGCTACGAGGCTACCGTGGGCTCCCCGCCCGCCACGCCAGTCGAGCCGCCGAACGAGACCCCCACCATGTCCAACCTCCGCTGGTACCTGCTCGCCGCCGTGCTCGCGCTCCCGGCGCCGGCCGCCGCGCAGGACGCTTTCCTCGCCACGGCCCACTACACGCCGGGCGGCGGCACCCGCGAGCGCGCCCTGCTGATCCCCGTGGATGGGGTCAGCCCGCGGCAGCTTCGCGACACGTACAGCGCCTCCCGCTCGGGCGGCCGCGTTCACGACGCCATCGACATCCACGCCCCGCGCAACACGCCGGTGCTGGCCGTGGCGGACGGCGTCATCCGCAAGCTCCACTCGGGCGAGCGCGGCGGCCTCTCGCTCTACCAGATGGACGACGACGGCCGCACCCGCTACTACTACGCGCACCTGGACCACTACGCCGACGGCATGGCCGAAGGCCGCCACGTCCGCCGCGGCGACGTCATCGGCTACGTGGGCGACACGGGCAACGCGGCCCCCGGCGACTACCACCTCCACTTCTCCATCGCCATCCTCCGCGACGCCTCCCGCTGGTGGGAGGGCACCAACGTGAACCCCTTCGATCTCCTCAGATAAACAGGGCCTCACACAGAGACACAGAGGCACAGAGTGGAGTTCTTCTCTGTGCCTCTGTGTCTCTGTGTGAGATTTTCCTTTTCAAGGCGCGCGGCCGGCGGCATCTATCCAGGGAAGACGAACTTCTCTTCTCACCCGGAGGCCACGATGATCGGGTTCGCCATTGCCGCCACGCTCTGCGCGGGGATCTTCGCCGGGGCGGCCGTCTACATCACCCTCGTGGAGCACCCGGCGCGGCTGTCGTGCGGCACCACGCTGGCGCACACGGAGTTCATCCCGAGCTACAAGCGCGCCTCGGTGCTGCAGGCCCCGCTGGCCCTGGTGGGCGGCATCGCGGGCGCGGGGGCCTGGTACATGGGCGCGGGAACGGGGTGGCTGATTGGCGGGATCCTGCTGGTGAGCGTCATCCCGATCACCGCCCTCGCGATCCTCCCTACCAACAACAAGCTCCTCGCCACCACCCCGGGCGAGGAGCCGGCCACCATCGCGGCCCTGCTGGCGAAGTGGGGCCGGCTCCACGCCGTGCGCACCGTCCTCGGCACCGCGTCCTTCGTCCTCTTCGTCATCCTCCTCCCCC
>DASVSA010000488.1:0-21607 GCA_036388335.1 Longimicrobium sp.
GCGCCGCCGCGCCGTGGGGGTGGGCGGCGTGTCCGCGCGGGCACGCAGGCCGCAGCCCTCCACCCGGGCCGACGCGGGGTCGCAGTCGCGCGGGCTGGGGAGCGACCTGACCTCCCGGCTTCCGCTGGAGAACACCGACCCCGCTTCGCTGGCGGCGCTCGCCCCCGGCGTGACCGCGCTGGGCGACTCGCTGGGCGGAGCCGGCGGCTTCTCCGTGCTGGGGCAGCGCGGCTCGCAGAACCAGGTCACGCTGGACGGGGCGACCTTCGCGTCCCTCCTGTCCGGGGGCGCGCCCGGAGGCTCGCCGCTGGGGCTTCCGCAGGAGGGGATGCGCTCCACCCAGGTGGTGACCAACACCTTCGACGTGGCGCGGGGCCAGTTCTCCGGCGGCCAGGTGTCGATGACCACCCGCGGCGGGAGCAACACGCTGCAGGGCTCGCTGAGCTACCGCCTGGGCAGCGACCTGCTGCAGGGAGGGGTGGGGCGCGGCTCCTGGTCCGGCGGCTTCGCGCAGAACCGGGTGAGCGCCGGCGTCAGCGGGCCCATCGTAAAGGACCGGCTCTTCTACAGCCTCAGCGTGGCGGCCCAGCAGCGCTCGGACGCACTGTACGCCCTGGAGCCGCGCACGGCGGGCGGGTTTTCCGCACTCGGCATCAGCCAGGACTCGGTCGCGCGCTTCCTGGACATCCTGGGGCGCGTGCACGGCGTTCCCCTGGCCGGGCAGACCGGCCCGTTCACCCGCACCGGCGACGCGCTCAGCACGCTCGCCCGCGTGGACTTCGCCCCCTCCGCGCGCCACGGCCTTTCGCTGCGGGGCTACGCCAGCCACTCGGCGACGGCGAACGCGCTGATCCGCCCCCTGGAGCTCCTGGAAAGCGGGGGCGCCACCTCCAGCAGCGCGTACGGAGCGGCGGCCACCGTGAGCTCCCGCATCGGCGATTCGTGGGTGAACGAGCTTCGCGCGTCCGCGTCGGCGGACGAGCGGGAGTTCACCTCGCCGCTCCGCATCCCCGACGCGCGGGTGCGGGTTGCATCCACCCTGGAAGATGGGGGGACGGCCGTGGCGACACTTTCCTTTGGCGGCGACCCCCTCCCGCCGCGCGCCCTGGCGGAGCGGACGCTGGAGGTGGCGGACGAGCTGTCTCTCCTCCTGGGCGGAACCCACCGCGTGAAGCTGGGCGCCACGCTCAGCCGCACCACCTTCGAGCAGAGGGACGCGCTGGGAAGCAACGGCATGTTCAGCTTCACCTCGCTGGCCGACCTGGAGGCGGGGCGCCCCGCCTCGTTCTCTCGCGCGCTGGCGGGAGCCGCCACGGAAGGGAGCGGGTGGAGCTCCGCGCTGTACCTGGGCGACACCTGGCGCCCCACCGAAACGCTGCAGCTGGTGTACGGCGTCCGGCTGGAGGGCTCCGGCTTCGGCGCGGCGCCGCGGTACAGCGCCGCCGTGGACTCGGCGTTCGGGGTGCGCACCGACGTCACCCCCCGCGAAGCTCACCTGAGCCCGCGCCTGGGCTTCTCCTGGAGGTCGGCCGGCAACCGCCCGCGCACCCTGCGGGGCGGGATCGGCGAGTTCCGCGGGCGCACCCCGTTCTCGCTGTACGCGGGGGTGCTGGATGCCGAGGAAGGCCAGGCGTTCCTCTCGTGCGTGGGCGCCGGGCGCGTTCCGGAGGCGGACTTCCGCCGCTTCCGGGCGGACCCCGCCTCCGTTCCCACCACCTGCGCCGACGGGTCCGCCGGGGTCCCCGCCAGCGCCGGGCGCCCCACCGTGACGGCGTTCACGCCGGGCTTCGCGGCGCCGCGCACCTGGCGCGCGTCGCTGGGCTACGAGCACACCCTCCGCCCGCGGCTCACGCTTTCGCTGGACGGCTTCTACCTGCGCGGCGTGGACCAGTACGGCGTGCGCGACCTCAACCTGGCGTCCGTCCCCGCGTTCGCCCTGGACGCCGAGGGGGGGCGCCCCGTGTACGCGCCCGCCGCTTCCATCGACGCGCGCACCGGGGCGGTGCCCCTCTTCGCCTCGCGGCGCGACGCGCGGTTCGCTCACGCGTACGAAGTGCACTCGGGGCTCCGCTCGGAGACCGGGGCGCTGACGGTGGCGCTCAACGGGATGCTGGCGAGCGTGAGGACCAACTTCCAGACCTCCTACACCCTCTCGTTCAGCCGCGACCAGTCATCCTTCAGCTTCGGGGGGCCGCGCGAGGGCTTCGCCTGGACGGCCACGCGCGGAGACCCCAACCGCCCCGAGTGGGCGCCGTCCGAGCAGGACCGCCGCCACTCGCTCACCGCCATCGTGGGCCGCCCGTTCGGGAACGCGCTGGAGCTGTCGCTGATCGGGCGTGCCAGCTCCGGCGCCCCGTACACCCCGCGCGTGGGCGGCGACATCAACGGCGACGGCGCGGCCAACGACGCGGCCTTCGTCTTCGATCCCGCTTCCGCCGCGGACCCCGCCTTCGGGGCGGCGCTGCGGCGGGTGCTGGAGGGCGCGCCCGGCCACGCGGCGGAGTGCCTGCGCGCCCACATGGGCTCCGTGGTGCGGCGCAACGGGTGCCGCGCCGGGTGGGAGTACTCGCTGGACTCCCGCATCTCCTTCACTCCCACCCTCCCCTCGCTGGGCCGGCGCCTGTCGGTGGGGCTGGACGTGCGCAACATCGCGGCGGGGCTGGACGTGGCGCTCCACGGGAGCGACGGGGTGCGCGGCTGGGGACAGGGCGGGCGGCTCCCCGACGACGTCCTGTACTACCCGCGCGGCTTCGACGCGGGCGCGTATCGCTACCAGGTCAACGAGCGCTTCGGGCAGATCCGTTCCCGGGCGGCCGCGCTGGGCTCCCCGTTCGGCGTGCAGCTCACGGCCCGCATCGAGGTGGGGCCCAATCCCCAGCCGGACGTCTGGGGCGGGTTCATCGGCCTGGGAATGGCCGGGCGCGAAGGAACCCGCATCGTCCAGCGCATCGAGGCACCGGCGGGCGCGGCGCCCGGGCAGAGCACGCAGCAGGGGCCGCAGGCGGGGTCCGTGCTCGACCGCCTCATCCCCATGCCCATCGAGGGGATCATCGCCCGCCGCGACTCGCTGGCCCTCACCACCAAGCAGGTGGAGCGCCTGGAGGCCATCCGCAAGGAGCTGCAGGAGAAGAACCTCCCCATCCGCGCGGAGATCGGCGCGGCGATGCAGGGGACGGCGGCCGCGCCCCCGGGCAACCCGGGCGCGGTGTTCGAGAAGGTGGGTCCGCGGCTCAACGAGGGGCGCCGCAACGTGCAGGACGCCCTGGACCGTGCCCGCGCCGTGCTGACGGCCGAGCAGTGGGAAAAGGTGCCGCTCACGATCCGCAACGCGGTGGACGGCAGCAGCATCCGCATCCAGGGGACGTGAACGGCCGTTTCACACGGAGGCACAGGGGCACGGAGAGGGTTCCTGACGGATTCCTTACAATTCGCCTCTCCGGCATCCGGATGCGGGCTGGTATATTGGTACTTCACCCCTCCTGGAGAACTGGAAGCACATGGCCCTGCCGATCCCGGGCGGGGGGCGCTGGAAGGACAGCCGGCTCTCCCGCTCCCTCCCCGCCGTGGTGCTGGTGCTCACCCTGGCCCTTTCCGGGGTGCTGGCGTACCAGGCGCAGGATGCCGCCCGCTCGCACCGCGCGGCCAGCGAGGGCGCCCTCCGGGATTACGGCGCGTTCGCGGGGTGGGAGCTGGGCCGGCGCATCGAAGAATCCGCCCGGCAGAGCTTCACGCGAACGCTGGGAAGAGGGGTTCCGCGAGACTTCCTTCTGTCCACGCGCGGCCCGGAAGAGGCACTCGCCGAATTCGTGCTCTGGAGCGACCCGGCGCGCGAGCTCTGCCGCTGTCCCGGCGCGGTCCACGACCTCTTCTACCTCCGCCTCGCCGACGGGCGCATCGCCGTGGCGGAGTCCGTGCTCCCGGTGGCGGATCACCGGTGGATGCGGGAAGAGGCCATGAAGAGGCGGCGCGACCCCGCCCCGTCCCGGCGCGAGGTGACGCTTCGCCGCGCGGACGGGGGCATCGCCCGGCGGATCAGCTCCCGCGTGGAGCCGGTCACCTCCGTGCCGCTCCCGGGCCACCCCTCCAAGTCTCTCCTCTACGCCGTCGTCCGCACGGAAGACGGCACGGCGGCCGGGGTGTACGGCTTCGTGCTGGACCTGCCGCGGTACACCCGCTCTGTGATCGGCGAGATCCTGCGCGGGCCCCCGCTCCTCCCCCCCACCCACACGCGCGGCGCGCCCAACGACGCGGTGCTCGCCATCGCCGTCGCTTCGCCGGCCGGCGAGCCGGTCTTCCGCTCCCGCGGCACCCTGGACCCATCCACGCTGGCGGTGGACACCATCGGGGGCGACTTCGGGCGCCTGGTGGTGCGCGTGGGAGTCCGTCCCGAGATCGCGGAGCGCCTGGTGATCGGAGGGCTGCCGCGCTCCCGCCTCCCCCTGCTGGCCGGGGTGCTCCTCCTCACCCTGGTGCTGGGCTCCATCGCGCTGGTGCAGCTCAGGCGGCAGCAGGAGCTCACGCGGCTGCGCAGCGACTTCGTCTCCGGGGTGTCGCACGAGCTGCGTACGCCGCTGGCCCAGATCCGCCTCTTCGCCGACCTGCTGGAGGCCGGGCGCATGGGCGAGGCGCAGCGCGCGCGCTCCATCCGCATCATCCGCGACGAGGCGAGGCGGCTGAGCTACCTGGTGGAGAACGTCCTCTGCTTCGCCCGCTCCGAGCGGCGCCCCGAGCTCATCGCCCCCGAGCCCGCCGAAGTCGCCCGGGTGGTGCGCGAGACGGTGGAGTCGTTCGCGCCGCTGGCCGAGGCACGCGGAACGGAGCTGGAGATGGAGGGCGACCCCGGCGCCCGCGCGGCGCTGGACCCGGACGCGGCGCGCCAGGTGGTGCTCAACCTCCTGGACAACGCGGTGAAGTACGGGCCCGTGGGGCAGCGCGTCCGCGTGCGGGTGGAGCGCCGGGGAGCGGAGGTGTGCATCTCGGTGGAAGACGAGGGGCCCGGGATCCCGCCAGCGGAGCGTGAGCGCATCTGGCAGCCCTACTACCGCCTTCCCGGCGAGCAGGAAAAGGTGACGGGGGGTAGCGGGATCGGCCTGGCCGTCGTCCGCGGCCTGGTGGCGCTGCACGGGGGCACCACCGCCGTGGAGAGCGCGCCCGGGGGCGGAGCCCGCTTCCTGGTGCTCCTCCCGGCGCTGCGGGCGGGCGCGGATGCGGCGCGGCTCCAAGGGGTGGCCGGATGAGCCGCATCCTGGTGGTGGAAGACAACGCGAACCTGGCGTTCGGGCTTTCCACGAGCCTGGAGCTGGAGGGGCACGAGGTGGCGGTGGCCGCTACGGGGCCCGAGGGGCTCCGCCAGGCCCGCGCCTGGGAGCCGGAGCTGATCATCCTGGACCTGATGCTCCCCGAGCTGGACGGCAACCGCGTGCTGAAGACGCTGCGCGACGAGGGGCGGGAGATGCCCGTGCTGATCCTTACCGCCCGCGGCGAAGAGGCGGACAAGGTGCTCGGCTTCCGGCTCGGTGCCGACGACTACGTCACCAAGCCGTTCGGCATCCTGGAGCTTCTCGCGCGGGTGGCGGCGCTTCTCCGCCGCACCGGGGCCCGCGCCGCCGCCCCCGCCCCGGAAGCTTCCGTAGAGCGGTTCGGGACGGTGGAGGTGCATCTCTC
Source organism: Longimicrobium sp. (assembly GCA_036388335.1). GTDB lineage: Bacteria > Gemmatimonadota > Gemmatimonadetes > Longimicrobiales > Longimicrobiaceae > Longimicrobium. The sequence continues at coordinate 5,665 of DASVSA010000488.1, forward strand.
CACCCACCGCGTGCTTCGCGGGGGCGCGGTGGTCTCGCTCGCCCCCAAGGAGTACGACCTGCTCTGCGCGCTCCTGCGGCGCGGGGGCGCCGTGGCCACCCGGCTGGAGCTGCTGCGCGAGGTGTGGGGCCACCGCTCCGCCGTGATGACCCGCACGGTGGACATGCACATCGCGGAGCTGCGGCGCAAGCTGGAAGCCGACCCCGCGGACCCCCGCCACATCCTCCCCGTCTGGAAGGTGGGCTACCGGCTGGAGCGCTGACGCCGGGCGCCGCGCGCCGCGTCCGGGCCGCCGTTCAGCGGCGCGGCAGCGCCTTCACCCGCGCGCGGAAGCGCTGGTACTCGGGTGTGTCGCGGATGAGGCGCTCGCGGTCCAGCGGCCCCAGCATCCCGATGAGCGCGCGCGTGTTCTGGACGCGCTCCGCGCTGGTGGGATGCGATGCGAACCACTGGTCGAAGCTCCCGGGTGAGTCCGGCTGCTCGCGGAGGAGTTCCTCGAAGAAGGTGGCGATCCCGTCGGGGTCGTAGCCGGCCACGGCGAGGGTCTCCACGGCGCGCTGGTCGGCTTCGCGCTCGGCGTCGCGGCCGTACTTGGCGAAGACGGCCGCGCCGCCGCCCTGGATCACCACCTGCTCCAGCGCCCCCGGCTCGCGGCCGAGCACCCAGTAGACCAGCGTGACCAGGATGTTGGCGCGCTGCTGCTTCTCCAGCGCCTCCAGCCCGTGCCGCTCGGTGACGTGGGCGATCTCGTGCCCCAGCACCCCCGCCAGCTCCGAAACCACGTCCGCGTGCTCGATCAGCCCCCGATTGACGAACACGTGCCCGCCGGGGATGGCGAACGCGTTCACCTCCGGCGAGTTCACCAGGTAGAACGTGTAGCGCCGCCCCGTGGAGTCCGCCCGCGACGCCAGCCCGCGCCCCATGCGGTTGAGCGCCTCCACGGCCGCCGCGTCGTTCACCAGCGGCACCTGCCCCCGGATCTCCGCGGCGTAGTCGGCGCCGAGCTGCGCCTCTTCATCCGGACCGATGCTCCCCGCGCATCCAGTGAGCGCGAGGCAGAGTGCGATGATCTTCTTCATGCGATGGGTTCACTTCACGTTCTGAGCCAAACAGAAGGGCTCACACAGAGACACAGAGGCACGGAGAAGAGCTTGACGGGTGCAGCCCAGCGGCTGCACCGCAGCCAGAAAGCGGCACCAATACATCGGGCCGAATTCTTGTAAGTGTTTGTACTATAGGGACTTATCTTTTGTGGCCTGGCGGATCGCGGGTTGCCTTGTTGGGGGGCACGGCAGGACGACGTGCAACCCACACGAACGAGGCAATCATGCGATACACGATTGGAACGGCGCTCATCGCCGTCCTCTGGACGACATCAGCCGGGGCGCAGGCGGCGGACAGCGCGCTGGCGGAGTGCTCCCGCGCCGCGGGGGCCAAGGACCAGCCCGCGGCATCCGCTGCCGCCGCCAGCGCGGAGCGGCTCTACCGGGCGCGGATCGCCGCGGAACCGCGCAGCGCGGAGGCGCGGGTGGGGATGGCGCGGGTGATCCTGGAGTGCAGGATCGGGTTCGCGGACTTCATGAGCCAGGGGCGGCTCTCCGGGCAGTCCATCGAGCTGCTGAAGGAGGCGCTGGCCATCGACAGCACCCACTGGACCGGGCGCTACATGCTGGCGATGAACTACTTCCACAGCCCGTCGTTCCTGGGGCGCACCGACGACGGCGTGCGCGAGTTCGAGCGCCTGATCGCGCTGCAGGGGACGCGCAACGACCGTCCCATCTACGCGCAGCCGTACCTGCGGCTGGGCGAGCTCTACCTCCGCCAGCGGCGCGCGGCGGACGCGCTGGCCATCTGGAGGCGCGGCGCCGAGCTCTTCCCGCAGGAGCCCGCCTTCGCCGAGCACATCCGCAAGAACGAGCGGCGTGCCGAGGCTGTGGACTCCATGGCGCCCGCCGTCGCCGCCGCGCCGCCTGCCCTGCCGGCGCCGTCCCGGCCGGAGCGGTCGGTGGCGCTGGAGGGGATCACGGTGCAGGCGACCAACCGCATGGACGACACGCGCAGCGGCACGTCGCTGCGCAGGCTGGACGTGCTGATGACCCCCGGCGGCACGGCGGACCTGATGCAGGCGCTGCAGACGGGGCCCGGCACCACCCGCGCCGCCGAGGGGAGCGACCTCTACGTGCGCGGTGGCGATCCGGCCGAGGCGCCGGTGTGGGTGGATGGAGCGCGGCTGGTCTATCCCGGGCGCTACGAGACGCTCAACGGCGGCGCGTTCGGCGTGCTGGACCCGGCGGTGCTCGGCTCGGCGATGTTCTCCAGCGGCGGGTTCGGGGCGCGGTACGGCAACGCGCTCTCGGGGGTGCTGGACGTGGAGACGCTCGGCAAGCCTGACGCGCGGGCCGGCGTGCTCCAGGCCAACACGGTGAGCGCCGGGGCGATGATGCAGCTGCCGGCGGGCGAGAAGGCCGGGGTCTGGGGCGCGGCCCGCGTCACCGAAGGATCGCTGATGCTGGCGATGCACGGCCGCGGGAGCGACTTTGCGGTGGCGCCCCGCGCGCTGGAAGGGATCGGCGGCGCGGTGTGGACGCCGCGGCCCCGGTGGCAGGTGAAGGCCACGGGGATGGTGGATGCCGACCACTCGGCGCGCACCGTGAGCGCGTACGGGTTCGAGGGGCCCTTCGACGCGCGCGGAAGCACGCGGCTGGTGACGCTGGCCGGGCGCGGGGTGGCGCGCGATGGGCGGCTGGCGGTGAGGGCGAACCTGAGCGCAACCGAGCGCACCACCTCCTTCGCGTACGGGGTGATGGACCGCGAGCGCAACGACCGCGGCGTGGCGGCGAGGCTGGACACGGACTGGATGCTGGGCGGCGGCCGGCTGCGCGCCGGCGCCGAGGCGGCGGGGATGGACGCGCGCCACACCGGCGTCGCCCCCACCACGGACCAGCTCGCCCCCGGCTCCCCCTCCGAGCCGCTGGAGGCGCGCACCGAAGACGCGTCGCACCTAGGCGGCTACGCGGAGTACGAGTGGTCGCCGGGCGGGCGGCTGGGGATCGTGGCCGGCATCCGCGCCGACCGCCTGCCGGGCGAGGACAGCTGGACGGCGGATCCGCGGCTGGCGGTGGCGTTGCGCGCGGGCGACTGGACGATGAGGCTGGCCGGCGGCGAGTTCCACCAGGGGCGCTGGCGGACGCGCTACATCCTCCCCGACGCGGGGACCCCGGCGGGCACCCCCACCCGCGCGCGGCACCTGGTGCTCGGCGCCGAGCGCACGGGCGAGCCGTCGCTCAAGGTGGAGGCGTACGCCAAGTCGTATGGCCGCTACGCCGAGGCGGGCGAGGGGCCGCGCATCACGGCCGGGCGCGCGGCGGGGCTGGACGCGGTGGTGCGCTGGAGCAAGCAGAGCCGGGTGAACGGGTGGGTGACGTATTCCCTCCTGCGCGGCCGGGTGGAGCTGGAGGACGGCGGCGAGGCGCCCTCGGCGGTGGACGTGACGCACTCCTTCACCGGCGTGGCCACGCTGCGCCTGCCGCACGAGCTCCAGCTGGGCAACACGCTGCGCTACGCCAGCGGCCGTCCCTTCACCGCGCGCTCGGCCGGCGTCCCCGGCGCCCCCAACGGCGACCGGCTGCCGGAGTACTTGCGCATCGACACCCGCCTCACCCGATTCTGGACCGTGGGCCGGCGCCTGCTGGTGACGTACATGGAGATGCTCAACACCTCCGATCGCCACAACATCGCCGGCTACACCTACGACGACGCGGCCGACCGCCGCACCGCCATCCCCACCTTCTTCGGCAACCGCACGGCGGTGTTCGGAGCGAGCATCAACTTTTGACCTGCGGGCTCACCAGAGACACGGAGAGCAAGTGAATCCGCTCGCAACGGCCGCGGCGTTCTTCGCGTGCGGAGTGGTGTTCTTCAGCACCTCGGCGCTGCTGCTCTTCAACCCGCGCAGCCGGGGGATACGGTGGTACGCGGCGTTCCAGCTCTGCCTGATGGTGTGGCTGGCGGTGCAGGGGTGGCGCTTCGCCGTGCCCGAGTGGAACGAGCCGCTGCGGCCCGTCTTCCTGGCGTCCATCCACCTCCTGCCGGGGTTCTTCCTGGGCTTCTCGCTGGCCGAGGGGCTGAAGCGTCCCACGCGCGAAGCGCTTCTCCCCGTGCTGCTGGGGTTCGCGCTCCTCCCCCTGGCGCTCGGCGACGGCGGCAGCCCGCTCCTCGTGATCTGGCAGATGGGGGGATGGATCGGCGGGACGCTGCCGATGGTCTGGTTCGCGCGGCGCGAGCGGAGCACGGACGTGGCGGGGAAGCGGCGGCTGGCGGCGTGGGTGGCGGCGGGCCTCGTCATCGTCCTCCCCCTGGGGCTGCTCGGCGGGATGCTGACGGACGGGGCGCACGCCACGTACTTCCTCCCCCTGGCGATGGTGTGGATCCAGCTCCTGATCTTCGTGGGCGTGTCGCGGCTGCGCTTTTACGACATCGAGGTGCGCGCCTCTCGCTCGGGCGAGCTGGCCGCGGCCGCCGCCGAGCAGGAGCGCCTCGCGGTGCTGGGCGAGCTCTCCGCGTCCGTGGCGCACGAGGTCCGCAACCCGCTCACGGGGATGCGCTCTCTCGCCCAGCGCCTGGCCGAGGACGACGTGGACGACGCCAAGCGCCGGCGCTACGCCGCCGTCATCATCGAAGAGGCGGAGCGCGTGGAGCGCATCGTGGCCAACCTGCTGGGCTTCGCCCGCCGCGCCACCGTGCACAGCGAGCCCGGCGCGCAGACGCCGCTCGCCCCCCTCTTCGATGACCTCGTTCTCCTGGTGGAAGCACATGCGCGCAAGGGAGGAGTCACCGTGGCCGCGGACGCGGGCGGCGCGGTCGCGGCTGCACCGCGGGAGGCGCTCGCCCAGGCCACGCTCAACCTCGTCCTCAACGCCATCCGCCACACCCCGTCCGGCGGCAGCGTGCGGCTGGGCACGCGGTCCGCGGCGGGCGGTGTGGAGGTGGTGGTGAGCGATACGGGCCCGGGCGTGCCCGCGGGCGAGCGCGAGCGCATCTGGGAGCCGTTCCGCAGCGAGGGCGGGGGGACGGGGCTCGGATTGGCCGTGGTCCGCCGCCTGGCCCGTGAGCTGGGATGGGAAGCGCGGGTGGGCGACGCCCCCGGCGGCGGCGCCGAGTTCTCCATTCGCGTTCCCGCGGTGGCGCGATGAGGATCCTGGTGGTGGATGACGAGCGCTCGATCCGCTTCTCCCTCACCGAGCTGCTGGAGGAGGAGGGGCACGAGGTGCGCGAGGCGGAGCACGCCCCCGCCGCCCTGGCCGCGCTGGACGATGCCCCCGCGGACCTGGTGATCTCGGACCTGTCGATGCCCGCGATGAGCGGGCTGCAGCTGCTGGAGGAGGTGCGCGCGCGGCATCCCCACGCCCTTTTCGTGCTGATGACGGCGTACGGCGACGAGCGCACGGCGGTGCGGGCCCTGCGCGAGGGCGCCTACGACTACGTCCCCAAGCCCTTCGACAACGAGGAGATCCGCGCGCTGGCCCGCCGCGCCCGCGAGGTGCTGGCGCTGCGCTCGGAGAACCAGCGGCTGCGCGCGGAGCTGGCCGGCTCGTTCCACGGGATGATCGGCGACTCGCCCGCGCTGCGCGAGGTGCTGCGCGTGGTGCGCCGCGCCGGCCCCACCGACGCCACCGTCCTCATCACCGGCGAGAGCGGCACGGGAAAGGAGGTCGTCGCCCGCGCCCTCCACGCGGAGAGCCGCAGGAAGGGCGGCCCCTTCATCGCCATCAACTGCTCCGCCCTCCCCGGCGAGCTGATCGAGAGCGAGCTCTTCGGACACCTCAAGGGCGCCTTCACCGGTGCCGACCGCGACCGCGAGGGGCTGTTCGAGGCCGCGCACGGCGGCACCCTCTTCCTGGACGAGGTGGGCGACCTGGCGGCCCCCGCGCAGGCCAAGCTCCTCCGCGTCCTCGAAGAGCGGCAGGTGACGCGGCTGGGCGGCTCGCGCTCCGTCCCCGTGGACGTGCGCGTGGTGGCGGCTACCAACCGCCCCCTCGAGCAGATGTCCTCCGAGGGGAGCTTCCGCGAGGACCTCCTCTACCGGCTGCGGGTGATCGGCCTGCACATCCCCCCGCTGCGCGAGCGGCGCGAGGACATCCCGGCCATCGCCGTGCACTTCCTGGCGGACTTCGCCGCGCGCCACGGCCGCCCCACCCGCGCCCTCTCCGAAGCCGCGCGCCGCATCCTGCTGGCGCACGACTGGCCGGGCAACGTGCGCGAGCTGCGCAACGCCGTGGAGCGCGCCGTCGTCCTGGCCGAGGGCGAGACCATCGACGCCGCCGACCTCCCCCCGGGCCTCGACACCCGCGCCCCCCTGCGCCCCGTGGACGCCGCCCTGGCCGACCTCCCCTGGGCCGAGGCGCGCGCCCGCGCCCTGGACGCCTGGGAGCGCGACTTCCTGGCCGCGGCCCTGGAGCGCCACGGCGGCAACGTCTCCCGCACCGCCCAGTCCCTCGGCATCCACCGCCAGAGCCTCCAGAAGCGCCTCCGCCAGCTGGAGTAGCTCCTCCTCCGTGCCTCTGTGTCTCCGTGTGAGCCGCCGGAAATCTTAATGTGCGGCACTGCCCGGCGGACAACCCGCTGCGCCGCATCGGGTTAGAAGAAGATGGCGCAATGGCGCCACATTGATCCGCGTCCCATTGCAAGGTGTTGTGGCGCCTTGATTTCCGCGTGGTTGCAGGGCTCGCCGGCCGAATCTAATCCGAACATGACCGTTGTAAAGCGGGGTCGTTGACACGCGGGGATGGGCGCTTTAGAGTGCAAGCACAACCCCGCGACAACCCCCGGCATCACCTCCCAACCGACATACCGTCATGCTCTCCGCCGTCCTTACACTGGCGGCGTCTCTCGGCGTCTCTGCGCCGGGCGCGCCCGTCCCCGCGTCGGACTCTCTCCGCCTCCCCTCGGCGCGCCACGAGCTCGCCGCGCCGTCGTCGGTGGGGATGAGCGCCACGGGCCTGATCCGCGCCGAGGAAGCCATCTACGCCGAGCTCCAGCGCGGGGCCTTCCCCGGCGCCGCGCTCGCCGTGGGACGGCGGGGCGAGATCGTGCTGGAGGAAGGCTTCGGCAACACGGGGCGCGGGTGGGACTCCAGCCCGGTGGACCCGGACAACACCGTCTTCGACCTGGCCTCGCTCACCAAGGTGGTGGGGACGACCACGGCCGTGATGGTGCTGGTGGAAGACGGGAAGATGGGGCTGGACGACCGCGTGGCGTCGTATCTCCCGGAGTTCACGGGGAGCGGCAAGGAGTACGTGACCATCCGCCAGCTCCTCACCCACACGGCGGGCCTTCCGGCGGGGATCGACGTCCCCTCCGGCCTGTCGCGGGCCCAGGCGCTTCGCTACGTGCTGAGCGCGCCGCTGGCTACGTACCCGGGCGGGCGGATGGAGTACTCGGACCTGGGCGCGGTGGTGCTGTACGCCGCCGCCGAGCGCGCCGCGGGGGAGCCGCTCTACCACCTGCTGGACCGGCGCGTGTACGGGCCGCTGGGGATGACCTCCACCTCGTACGTCTTCGGCACCGAGGGGTGCGTGCGCTGCGCCGGCACCTCGCGCGCCCTGGGCGACGCCTACCGCGGCCGGGTGCACGACCCCATCGCGCGGCGCATGGGCGGCATCGCGGGGAACGCGGGGCTCTTCTCCACGGGGCACGACCTGGCCCGCTACGCCGCGATGCTGGCCAACGGCGGCGAGCTGAACGGCACGCGCGTGCTCCGCGCCTCCACCATCCGCCAGTTCGCCATGCGCCAGCCCGGCGCCGGATCGCGCGCGCTGGGGTGGGACACGGGCGGCGGCGGCGCCCGCATCTCCCCCATGGCGTTCGGCCACACCGGGTACACGGGCACCTCCATCTGGATCGACCCGGACCGCGGCACGTGGACGGTGCTCCTCACCAACCGCACCTACGACAGCGACTCCAACAACCGCATGCAGACCCTGCGGCGGGCCGTGAACGACCGGGTGGCCGAGGCCACGGATCGTGGCGGATACGCGAGCAACTAAAAAGCAGTCTCACACAGAGGCACAGAGGCACAGAGAAGATGTTCTTTCTCTGTGCCTCTGTGTCTCTGTGTGAGATCAGCGGGTGCCGGTGCGGGCGGCCTGGGCGGCGGCGGGGTCGCTGACGTCGCCGCGGGCCTGCTGGACGGCCTTCTCGCGGGCGGCGCGGACGCCCTCGCGCTCGAAGCGGTTCACCCACTGCAGGACGTCGGCGGGGGGCGTGTACTGGGGCTTCTTGCGCGACTGGGCCTCGCCGCGCTCCAGGCCGGGAAGGACGGCCTCGTACTTGGAGCCCGCGCTCCAGAGCACCCAGTCGTCGAAGCCCACGTCGTAGACGCCCTGCTTCTGCTGGCGAAGCTGCTCGGGGCCGTACGGCTGGTGGTTGCGGCCCAGCCAGGTGGCGGAGAACGCCTGCAGCCAGGGGATCACCCGCGCGGGCCTCACCCCCGCCTCGGCGAGGCGGTCGTTGCGCAGCCGCGCCATCCCCGCGCTCTTGAAGATGGTCTGGTACGGCATCAGGTCCGGCTGCCGCACCCCGGGGAGGTGCGAGGGGAGGTAGTGCGACGGGTACATCATGGGGAGGATGTGGTCCGCCGTGGCCGCCACCGTCTCCCACTGCTGCCCGATGTTGACGTCGCCCGCCTCGTTCGGCACCAGCCCGAACACGTCGGCCGTGACGGTGACGCCCAGCGGGTGGAGGCGCCGCTTGGCCTCGTTGAGGAACGCCGCGATGGCGTCCGCGCGGGCGCCGCGGGCCCTGGGGTGCACCTGCGGCGGCAGGCTCTTGTAGGGCTCCGCGAAGCGCACGTAGTCGAACTGGATCTCGTTGAAGCCGGCGCGCGCCACCTCCTCCGCGATGTCCAGGTTGTAGTCCCACACGGCCTCTTCCCAGGGGCTCACCCAGGTGTTCCCCGCCTTGTCCACCCACAGCCCGCCGCCGGGGCGCCGCACCGACCATTCGGGCTTGGCCTTGGAGAGGATGGGGTCCTTGAACACGACGATGCGCGCGATCGTCCAGATCTTGTGGGCCTTGAGCGTGTCCATCAGCGCGGGGAGGTTGCGGATGGCCACCTCGCCCGGCTGAGCGAGCTGCTTGGGAAGCTCCAGCGACGTCTGGTAGCGGATCCCCAGCTCGTCCTTGACGTCGATGACGAACGAGTTGATCTCCGTGTCGTCGGCCATCTTCAGCAGCTTGGGAAGCCGCGTGCGCGACCCCGCCGCGTAGGCGTTGATGTAGAGCCCACGGATCACCTGCGGCGCCCTGGCGCGGATCGCCTCGTTGCCCACGGTGCCGCGGTCGTCGCCCGGCGCGGCGGCGGCCTGCCGGCTGGTGTCGCCGGGCGTGGTGGCGGCGGCGGTGCCCCTGGCGGGCGTGTCGCCGCCGGCCTTCGCGCCCGAGTCGCCGCACGCGGCCCACAGCGGAAGCGCGCCGAGCAGCGCGAGGGGAAGGATCTTCATTGAGATAATCGATCATGTCGGGGGGGAAGCATCGCGGTCACGGAAACCCCTGCAACGTGCGGGCCTCTCCGACTCTGCGTGCCCCGGAATCAGATCGGCATCGACCGGAAAGGAAACCTTGACCGTGAGCGCCTCACCGGCTACAATCTTTTTACGTCACGTTTGTTGGTAGGCCCCTCCTCCTCTCCCCCCATCGGAGTGCTCCATGAATCAGTCCGTCAGGCTGGTGCTCGCCGCTCTTTCCAGCGCGGCCCTGCTCGGGGCATGCGACCGTGGCATCACCGAATCGCGCTCCGCGGAGGACGTGGAGATCCGCGTCAACCTGCCCCCGCCGGACGACCCGGGGGACGGCGGCGGGGGTGGAGGCGGGGGCGGAACGGCCGTCGAGCCCTTCAACCCGCCGCCGCGTCCGTACTTCCAGGCGCCGAACCTGCCGACCTACAGCGGCGGCGTGATCGGCACGCTCTACTCGTGCGGGCAGGTGACCCACGCCTTCTGGGGGCTCGGCTCCACCTTCAACAACGACATCACGGTCGGCACGACCATCTACGTGAGCGGCATCGTGGTGCCCGGAACGCAGATGAACTGGGGCATCTACGACCGGTTCGGCAACCAGGTGATGACCCACCTGACGCAGCCCGCGCGGAGCAACTGCGTGGTCCACCATGAGCCGGAAGCGATCAGCACCTCCAGCATGGCGCCCGGGTACTACTACCTTTACGCGTCTTACAACGGTCTCACCAACTACACGCCCCAGCAGACCTCGGCCGGGTACACGACCCCGTTCGGCGGGACGTACGTCGGCGTGTTCCGGCTGCGCTGATCGAACGGCGGGCTCACACAGAGGCACAGAGGCACAGAGATGAAGTCGTCTCTGTGCCTCTGTGTCTCCGTGTGAGCCCCGTAGTTCAGGGCGCCTGCCAGACGTTGTTGGCCCGGTTCACGTCCGGCAGCGCTCCCTGCGGGTCCACCTCCACGCGCGTGGGGGCGCTGGAGAGGGGGAGGGTGAAGGTGGCGGTGCGGGTGCGCGCCCCCGTCCAGCTCTCCAGGGGGATGTCGACGCTGGCCGAGGTGCCGCCCTCGCCCGTGGCGGTCACGCGCACCGGGGCCGGGATGCCGCCCAGGTCGGTGAGCGTCACCTCCACGCCGCCGCTCACGGCGCGCACCGGGCCCACGGCGAAGTCCAGCGTACCCGTCTCGAACCACCAGGGGTAGAAGAACCAGTCGAGGTCGCGCCCGGCCACGCGCTCAAAGGTGTTGAAGAAGTCCCACGGGTACGGGTGCTTGAACATCCACTCCTGGGCGTAGGTGCGCATGGCGCGGTCGAAGGTCTCCGCGCCCAGCACGTCGCGCAGCGTCACCATCAGCGTGCCCGGCTTGCTGTACGCGGCCACCGTGCGCGCGCCGTACGGCGACACCAGGTCCGTGTGGCGCATCAGCGGCACCTCGTTGTCGCGTCCCGCCACGCGCAGGTACGCCGCGCGCGTCTCCTCGTGCGCACGCGCGCCGGGGAAGAAGGCCTCGCGCGCCTCGTCCTCGAAGTAGGTGGTGAGCCCCTCGTCCATCCACGCGAACGACGCCTCGTCCTGCCCGATCATCATGGGGAACCACTCGTGCCCCAGCTCGTGGGCGATCACGCTGTACAGGTCCTCGCGCTGGGCCGCGCGGTGGATGAAGACCAGCATCGGGTACTCCATCCCCGAGATCGGCCCCTCCGCGATGGTCGCCTGCGGGTACGCGTAGGGCACCAGGCGGTCGCTGAAGAAGCCGATGGAGTGCTGCCCGAAGCGCGCCGCCTCCTGCCAGTGCGGCGCGCCGGCGCGGTAGAGCGAGTGGATCATCACCGTGCGCTCCCCGCCCGCGCCCGGGATGGTGGCGCGGGTGGCGTCCCACAGGTAGCGGTCGGAGGTGGCGAAGGCGAAGTCGCGCACGTTCTCGGCCCGGAAGCGCCAGGTGAGGCGGGCGCCGGTGCGGGTGGCGCGGCCGGCGGCGCGCTCCGCTTCGGTCACCACGCGCACCGTGCTGTCGGTGGTGGCGGCGCGGGCCAGGCGGGCGGCGGCCTCCGGTGTCAGCACGTCGCCCGGGTTCTGCAGCACGCCCGTGGCGCCCACCAGGTGGCCGGCGGGGAGGGTGATGGACACGTCGAAGTCGCCGTACTCCAGGTAGAACTCGCCGTCCCCCAGGTACGGCGTGGCGTCCCAGCCGATGACGTCGTCCAGCACCGCCACCTGCGGGTACCACTGGGCCACGTTGAACGCCCTCCCGCCCAGCGCGTCCTCGTACGCCGTGCGAAAGGTGCCCGCGGGCGGGATGCGGTGGCTCCACTCGATCTCCAGGGTCGTGCTGTCGCCGGGGGCGACGGGGCGGGGGAGAGTGAGCCGCGCCAGCGTCCCCTGCACCTCGTACCCGGCCTCGGGCGTGCGCACGGGAGTCCCCACCCCGATGCGGCCGGCGGCCACGGGGCGCAGCTCGCGCCCTTCCACGGCCACGCGCCCCAGCGTGACCCCGCCCGTGGGGGCCACGATCACGCGGTTGCGGCGCGCCGTCTCGGTGAAGATGTTCTGGTACAGGTTCAGCACGACGGTGCTGAGCGTCTCGGGCGAGCGGTTGCGGTACACGATGCGCTCGGTGCCGCGCAGCGTGGCGCTCTGCGGATCGAGCTCCGCCTGGATGCGGTACGACACGGACTGCTGCCAGTAGCGCGGGCCGGGCTGGCCGGTGGCGCTGCGTGTGCCCGCCTCCAGCGCGCGGCGGTACCCCTGCGCCATGGGCACGGGCCGCAGCAGCGGGCGGGTGATGGTGTCGCGCGGGGCGGGCTCGGCCACCGGGCGCCCGGCCGGGGCGCAGGCGCTGGCGAGGACGGCCGCCAGGGCCGTGGATGCGAGAATCTTGTGCACGTGCGAGTCTCCGGGGATTTCGTGGTGCGCGCCGAATGTAGCACCCTCCGCGCCAGAGGGGCCTCACACAGAGGCACAGAGGCACGGAGAAGAGCCCCCGCCCAGCGAGTACGGGGACATGGACACCACCTGCGGGCGGGTGCTCGTGTGGCTGCGAAGATCGGCGCGGTTGGCTATCTTGCACTCCCGACCGGCGCCGCGCCGGGCGGGGGTGCTTCTGTTTCAGCGGAGGAATGGATGGAAATCGACCTTCACGGGGTGTTCGCGCCGGCCACCACGCCGTTCGATCCGGTCACCGGCGAGCCCGACCTGGTGTCGCTGCGCGCCAACGTGCGCGCGTGGATGGAGTCACCGCTGGCTGGCGTGGTGCTCTTCGGCTCCACGGGCGAGGGGCCGCTGCTGGACGAGGACGAGCGCGTGCGGCTCACCGCCGGGGTGCGCGGGGTGGTGGACGGGGGCCGCCTCCTCCTGGCCGGCACGGGCGCCGAGTCCACCCGCGCCACGCTGCGGATGACGCGCGCCGTGGCCGCCGAGGGCGCCGACGCGGTGCTGGTGCAGCCGCCCGGCTACTACATGCCGATGCTGACCCCGGAGGCGCTCCGCGACCACTACCTCGCGGTGGCGGAGGGGTCGCCCGTGCCCGTGATCCTCTACCAGGTGCCGCCGCGCTTCAGCGGCCCCGAGCTCCCGGCGGGGCTGGTGGGCGAGCTGGCCAAGCATCCCAACATCGTGGGGATCAAGGACTCGCACGGCGACCTGCGCACGCTGGGCGCGCTGGTGGAGGCGTGCGGCCGGCGCTGCCAGGTGCTGGCGGGGAGCGGCGCCATCCTCTACGCCGCGCTGGAGATGGGTGCCGTGGGCGGCATCCTGGGTGTCTCCCTCATCGCCCCCGCCGAGTGCGCGGAGATCGTGGCCGCTTTCCGCGACGGACGCCTGGGCGACGCGGGCCGCCTGCAGGAGCGCATCACCCCGCTTCACCGCTCCATCGTCGCCGAGCTGAGCGTCCCCGGCGTCAAGGCCGCGCTGGAGATGCTGGGGCTGCGCGGCGGCCCCCTCCGCCCACCTCTCAAGCCTCTGCGCGCCAAGGACGTGGAGCGCGTGCGCGACGCGCTGCGCATGGCGGGACTGACGGCCGCTGCCGTCTCCTGAGAACAGGTCTCACACAGAGACACAGAGACACGGAGGGATTGAGGCCTGTTTCCTGCCATGCGCCGCGAAGCATGAAAGGGGCAATCTGGTTCCTGGTCGTGGGCGTTCTCCTCGTCGCCATGGCGCTTTCGCGCTCGGTGCTGGCGCGGCTGCCGCTTTCCACCTCCATGCTCTACCTGGCGGCCGGCTTCGTCCTGGGGCCGCACGTGGCGGGGCTCGTGAACCTGGACGTGTACGAGCAGTCGGGGGTGTGGGAGCGCGTCACCGAGATCGCGGTGATCATCTCGCTCTTCGCGGCCGGGCTCAAGCTGCGCGCCCCCATCCGCGACAGGCAGTGGCACCTCCCCCTGCGGCTCGCCACGCTCTCCATGACCATCACCGTTGGATTGGTGACGCTCGTGGGGGTGTTCGCGATGGGGCTTTCCGTGGGCGCGGCGGTGCTGCTGGGCGCCATCCTGGCCCCCACCGATCCCGTGCTCGCGTCGGACGTGCAGGTGACGCACGCCAGCGACCGCGACCGGCTGCGCTTCGGCCTCACCGGCGAGGCCGGGCTCAACGACGGGAGCGCCTTCCCCTTCGTGATGCTGGGGCTGGGGCTGCTGGGGCTCCATGAGCTGGGCGAGTTCGGCTGGAAGTGGCTCGCGGTGGACCTGGTGTGGGCGGTGGTGTGCGGGCTGGGCGTGGGCGCGCTGCTGGGCACGCTGGTGGGCCGGCTCGTCCTGTACCTGCGCAGGGTGCACCGCGAGGCCGTGGGGCTGGACGACTTCCTGGCGCTGGGGCTGATCGCGCTGGCCTACGGGGTGGCGCTGCTGCTGAAGGGGTACGGCTTCCTGGCCGTCTTCGCGGCGGGCCTGGCTCTGCGCCGCATCGAGCGCACCGAGACCGGCGGCGAGGCCCCGCCCTCGGACGTGGCCGCCGCCGCCCACTCCGCCGACGCGGAGGAGGTCGCGACGGACCAGGAGAAGGCGCCGGCCTACATGGCGCAGGCCGCGCTCGGCTTCACGGAGCAGCTGGAGCGAATCGGCGAGGTCACCGTCGTCCTCCTGCTGGGCGGGATGATCTCGTGGAACTTCCTCCCGCGCGAGGCCCTCTGGTTCATCCCCCTCCTCTTCCTCGTGATCCGCCCCATCTCCGTGTACCTGGGCCTGCTGGGCGCGCGCGCCACGGGCCTGCAGCGGGGGATGATCGCGTGGTTCGGCATCCGCGGCATCGGCTCCGTGTACTACCTGACCTACGCCATGCAGCACGGCCTCCCGGAGGACATCAGCCGCCTGCTCGCGGCCCTGGTCGTCGCCACCGTCGCCGTCTCCGCCGTCGCCCACGGCGTCTCCGTCACGCCGCTGATGGCGCTCTACGGCCGGCGCACGAAAGGCAGAGACACGGAGGCACGGAGTTGAGTCTGCTCTGTGCCTCCGTGTCTCCGTGTGAGCCCTTGGCACCCGCCATTCCCATCCGTAGCTTACCCGCCGCTCCCGACCATCGAACCCACGCACCCGCATCGTCGCCATGGCCGAATACACGTCGCTCCTCGTGGAAGTGCAGGACCGCATCGCGGTGATCTCCGTGAACCGCCCGGACAAGCTCAACGCCCTCAACGAGGGGATCATCCGCGAGCTGGGGCTGGCGGTGGAGGAGGTGACGGGGCGCGACGACGTGGGCGGGGTGATCCTCACGGGCGTGGGCGAGAAGGCGTTCGTGGCCGGCGCCGACATCGCCGAGCTGGCGAAGATGGGCCCCGTGGACGGCATCGAGGTGAGCCGGCTCGGGCAGCGGGTGTTCCGCGCCATCGAGCTCTCGCGCAAGCCGGTGATCGCCGCCGTGAACGGCTTCGCGCTGGGCGGGGGATGCGAGCTGGCGCTGGCCTGCCACCTCCGCGTCGCGTCGGAGAACGCGAAGTTCGGGCTCCCCGAGGTCAAGCTGGGCATCATTCCCGGCTACGGCGGCACCCTGCGCCTGCCGCGCATCGTGGGCAAGGGCCGCGCGCTGGAGCTGATGCTGACGGCCGAGATGGTCGACGCGCAGGAGGCCTACCGCATCGGCCTCGCCAACAAGGTGGTCCCGCTGGCCGAGCTTATGGAGGCCGCGCGCACGATGATGAAGGGCATCCTCAAGAATGGCCCGGTGGCGCTGGGCCTCGCCATCGAGTGCACCACGCGTGGCATGGAGATGTCGGTGGATGACGGGCTGGCGCTGGAATCGAACCTGTTTGGCCTCCTCGCCGCCACCTCGGACATGCGCGAGGGGATGACGGCGTTCCTGGAGAAGCGCCGCGCCGCTTTCACGGGCCGCTGAGGAAAGTGCGTGAGTGCGTTAGTGCGTGAGTGCGTATGACGAAACGGCTTGAGCCCTCGGAAACGCTCCACCGGCTGCTGCTGGCGTCGCCGGTGGGGCCGCTGC
>DASVSA010000489.1:0-6619 GCA_036388335.1 Longimicrobium sp.
GGTTCCCGAACCGTTTTGTCTCCCTGTGCGGAGTGAGATTGATGCGTTTTCTGATACTGGCGATTCTCCCGGCCCTGGCGATTATGCGCGCCGTGCCCTCGAGTGCGCAAACGGCGAGGGCGTCTCCCGTACTCGCGATCACGGACGTGACGGTGGTCGACGTCGCGAACGCCACGCTGCGCCCCCATCAGACCGTGGTGACCGCCGGTGGGCGCATCCGGTCCATCGGTCCGACCGGCGGGAGGCCGGCAATCCCGAGGGGGGCGTCTGTCGTCCGCGGCACGGGAAAGTACCTGATCCCCGGCCTTTGGGACATGCATGTACACCTCACGGCCGCGGGTGCGACCGACATCCCCCTCTTTGTCGCTCATGGGGTGACCGGAGTGCGCGACATGGGCGGCACGTGGGAGGTCATTCAGCGTTGGCGGCATGCGATCGACGTCGGGACCGTAGTCGGCCCGCGCGTCAGGACCGCGGGACCAATCATCGAGAATGCGCGCTGGCTGCAGAGGGTGCGTTCCATCCCGGAAGGGGCAGCGTTCCTCGACGCATACCCCCGTTTCGGGGTGAGCACCGTCGAAGAGGCGAAAAGCGCGGTGGACTCGCTCGCTCGCCTGGGAGTGGATTTCATCAAGGTGAGGAACGCTCCGCCGGACGAAGCCTATCTCGCGCTGCTCCAGCATGCGCGGTCGCGTGGGCTATCGGTTGTAGGCCATGCTCCAGGAAACACTTCGGGGTTTCGCAGAGCCATCGATGCGGGGCAGGCCGGCATCGAGCATCTGGATTACCTTGCGGACGCGCTTGATTCGCTGAGCGCCGCCGAGCGGCACTCGTTGTTCGCCGGTATGGCGCGGCATTCGACGCGATATACTCCCACGATCGTGTCCGAGATGCCGCGGATGTACAGCCCGGCCGCGATGACCGCGGCGGTCAACGACAGCCTTGGGCGCCTCGACCCTCGCCGCCGGTACGTGTCCGATGTGCTGCTGCAGTTCTGGAGAACCCAGGAGGCGTTCGACAAGTACGAGAACCCGAGGAACTGGTCGGAGATCATCCCGCGCGAGCTCGGCTACGTGCGTGAGATCCACCAGGCCGGAGTCACCTTCCTGGCGGGCACGGACTTCGGCACCCGGCTCGTATACCCGGGCTGGAGCCTCCATGACGAACTTGCGCTGCTGGTGGAGCGGGCCTCGTTGTCGCCGGCCGAGGCGCTCCAGGCCGCGACGATTAACGCCGCAAGCTTCTTCAACGAAGACCGCGATTTCGGCACCGTGGAGGTGGGCAGACGTGCCGACCTGGTGTTGCTGGATGCGAATCCGCTGGAGCAGATCCGGAACACCCGGCGGATCAACGCCGTCATACTCGCGGGGCGACTGCTCGATCGCGCTCAGCTCGACCGGCTGGAAGCCGCGGCTCTGGGGAGCCGGCGACACGACGAGAGAGCCTCCGCGGCGCCGAGGCGCGACACCGTGCGCCCGGGGACGATTCCGTCGGAGCTCCGACAGCGCATCCCGTACCTAATGACGGAAGGAATTGTCCCGGGACTCGCCGTGGCCCTGGTCGAGGGCGCGAGACCCGCTTGGCTCGGGGGGTTCGGGGTGACCAACGCGGAGACACGAACGCCGGTATCCGCGGGGACCGTGTTCGAGGCGGCGTCCCTCGGAAAGCCAGTCTTCGCTTACGCGGTGCTCAAGCTGGCAGACCGCGCCGTGCTGGACCTGGACGCGCCGCTCTCGCGGTACCTGCCCCAGCCCTATGTCGCGGGAGACGAGCGGCTTCATCGGATCACCGCGCGGTCGGTCCTGGCGCATAGTACGGGGTTGCCGAACTCGCGCCGGGGTGGCGAGCCTCTGCGGATCAGCTTTGAGCCCGGTGAGCGTTTCAGCTACTCCGGAGAGGGGTACCTCTACCTGCAGAAGGTCGTGGAGGGTGTCACCGGTCTCGGTCTCGACAGCGTCATGAAGGAGCTGGTGTTCAAGCCGCTCGGCATGGAGCACAGCAGCTACGTCTGGCGGCCCGAGTACGACCGGCTCAAGGCGTACGGCCACGGACCGGCGGGAGAGCTGTCGGGGAGAGGCCGCTCGAACGCAGCGAATGCCGCCGCCAGTCTGGAGACCACCGCCGCGGACTACGCGAGGTTCGTCGCGGCGGTGATGCGCGGCGAGGGTCTCACCCCGGCGGCGTCGCGCGCTTTGCTCTCTCCGTGGGTCCGGGTGGATGCCGGCTGCGCCGTCTGCATCGGCCACGCTCCGGGAGCGTCGCATCCTAACTTGGCATGGGGAATGGGGTGGGGCCTGGACATCGAGGGCCCCGATACCCTCTTCTGGCACTGGGGCGACAATGGAGACATGAAGTCTTTCGTCATGGGGTCACGAAACACTGGGAAGGGCGTGGTGCTCTTCGCGAACAGCGCGAACGGGCTGGCGATTGCGCAGGAGATCGTGCGTGTCGCCCTCGGAAGGGAGTCTCACGGGCTTTTCTGGTTGGATTACCAGCCGTATACGGCTCCATCCCGACAGCTACTCAGGCAGGCACTGTCGCGTGGCGAATCGGTGTTCGGGGGGCCCGTCGATGTGAATGCGGCCGACCTGGTCGGCGTGGGGGAGCGCCTTCTCCGCGCGGGACGGCTTCGCGAAGCACGTGCCGCGTACCTGCGCGCCCTGCGTTCCGATTCCATCTCCTCTACCGTGCACCGGGGGCTTGCCGAGGCACTTCGCCGCCTCGGAGACCGCTCCGGTGCGGCGACGCATTACCGGCGCGCCGTCCAGCTTCATGCGAACGATCCGCTCGCGGCCGAGCTGCTGGCGATCCTCGAAGCGCCCGAGGTGCATGTACCGGCCTGGCGCCTGGGTGCCTACCAGGGCAGCTACAACACTCCGCTCGGCGTGCTGACGGTGAGCAGCGCCGCCGGCAGGCTGTACGCGCGCTTGGGCGAAGCGGCAGCGAATGAGCTCCTGCCGCGAAGCGTTGATCGATTCTACGTGGAGGGCGTCGGAGCGGACATCACCTTCGTCGCCGGACCCGATCGCCACGTCACCCATGCGAACGTGAGGGTGGGCGGGCAGGAACTGCGTGCGGACCGTATCCAATGAAAGCCCACGGTCGTCTCCTGCGCCGCACGCGTGAACTCTCCCCCCGCCCCGGAGAGCGCGGGAGATCCTCTTTGACCAGCGTGGGATGGGGAACGCCCCGAGAGCTGCGGGGGATCGTCGAACGAGCAATTCCGCAAGGGGATGGGCTGATCGGAGCCATAAGCGCGCGGCTGCGTTCGCCCGCGCGGACTGCGGGCATCTCCCCGATTCCCGTCCCGTACCACCTACGTAGATCGCCTGCCGTGCGGGCGCACGCGACGCGCACTGGACGCGACGGAAACATGAGCGAAGCTGGGCACAACCCTCCCGAAAGCACCTGTACTCGCCACCCGCCCGCATGTCCAGTACGATCCGTGTAGCGCAGGGCACTCGATTCTGACGCTGCGATCATGCGGACACCCGCCCGGAGCGTCGGCCGGCACCCGCTGAAGGATCCGATCCGGCTGCATCTGGGCGGTACCCGAACGCCCAGCTGTACGGCGCGAGCGAGGACCATCTCGCCCGCGCCTCGTCGCTGAGCCTGTCTGACGAGTGGGAATAGCCCTGACGCACGGGCGCACCGCGCCCGGTCCGACGGTGCTTCGGTCGGGGACGACCGCCGCGGGCTGAGCCAGGTACAGCAATGGCCGGCATCCTTCACGTTCAGCGCGCGACCCGCACCAGTTCCGCCTCGCGCTCTGCGGTGGTCGGCGGCACCGGAGCGTCAGGTTCCCCCGCCGAGGCCCTCCGGCGCTCCCTGCCCCACCGCCTGGTGTTTCGGTCCTCCTCCGGTGTCAGGATCATCCGGCCCGCTCCATCGGCCGTCCCGCCTGTCCGCGCCGGAGCGTTCCTCAATCACTCCCGCAAGTAGAGCGTCCAAGTCCGGGCGGAGCGCCGCCTTCCTCACCAGCGTCCACGCGGGACAGCGTGCGGGTGCTGACGCGGCTCCTGGAGCAGGCGGGTGCGGGCTGCCCCGCGTGGAGGGACCACACGAAGCGCGCGAAGCGGCGGATGCTGGCCATCCAGCGGGCGAGGACGAAGGAGAAGCGTGTGCCGCTGTACCGCGACCTGCTCAAGGTAGCGGGCAAGGTGCTCGGCTATGCCCGGGCATCCAGAGACGTGCTGGCGGACTCCGCGGAGGAGGGGCTGCGGCGGCTGGCTTTCGAGCTGAACCGGCACCGGCTGCTGCTGGAGCGTGTCGTGGACCAGACGGAGCGGCGGGTGCTCAAAGGGGAGAGCGTGCCGGCGGGAGAGAAGGTGGTCTCGATCTTCGAGACGCACACCGACGTGATCGTCAAGGACGGTCGCGACCGCGCCAGGCTCTGGACGCGCGCAGGGGGCCCTCTGGATACCACTGATTCGAATAAGCTGGAACCAGCGGCCAGCGCGAGGCCGCCGAAGAGAGACGAAGCGGAATACAATGGATGGGGCAGACGATGACGCCAGGAAGCTGGTGAACTCGCCGCCAGTACGGCGGGTGATCCGGCGGCGCGACGTCCTCGGCAACGCATGCCTCGCAGAATCGGAGATACTCCGGAGACTGGGCGAACGTATCGGGCCACGTCTCCTGAGCCTCGTAGCGCCGTCCACGGCCGCGCACCGGAGAATTCATATACAGAAGAGCCCGGCGGAGTGTCCTCGCGCCGGGTTCGGAAAGGAAAGAACGATGGTACGAATACGCTGTGTGCCGCTGGACGAGCCCTATGAACGTGTAACGATGGCCGCGGGGCAGGCGGAGCACGAGCTCCCCGATTCCTCCCGGGAGTGTTGCGTCAGGAGTGGCGCTGCGCGTTCCGAACAGGTTGTAGAGCGCGTCGTACTCGTGCGGGTACGCCATCGCGTCGGCGTACCGGACGAGCGCGCTGAGCAGCGCTTCCTCTGGATACCGGGGGAAACAAATCGAAGCGATGGGCTTAAGCCGTGTGCCGCAATCCCGCTAAACCGCACAGAAGGCGCTCGTTCGTCCGTGGGTCAGCGAAAGATCTCGGCAAGGCCGTACGTCAGCCGGCGAGCTCCCTGGGATCCCGCGCCAACGAAGGTGTAGAGGATTTCGACCAGCGCGCGCCGAAGTTGCTCGTCGTCTTGGAAGATCCCGCGATAATCGGCCAAGTAGCGCTCGACAGTTCGAACCAAGACCTTCTCGGCCATGGAATCGTATTGATAGCCGCTCTTCTTCCCTCCTCGAATCACTGCAGCGATCCGAAGAAATACCCCACGTGGATTGTAGGGCACCAGTTCCTCGAGCGTTTCGAACAGGTAATGGGCGAGCCTCGCCACCCCAACATCCGCAAGCTCATCGACAATCGGAAGAGCCTCATCTAACAACCTGGCCTGAACAGCCTCAGCAACAGGACGGTGCTGATTGCCTTTGTATGCTCCAGATTCGAAGTACAGGGCCGCGCCGACACTATCGAGGATGTGCACAAGAGAGCGGATCTCTTCCCGGCTGATTTCTAGTGAAGCCTCGTCGCCTCGGACTTCGGTGGAGGACTGTAATGCGCCACGAGCAGCGCGGGTCGTACGGAGCAGGAGGTCGAACCCGCGCTCACGGGCGCGATCGGCCTGCGGCTCGGATCCGTCG
The DNA here is from genome assembly GCA_036388335.1 of Longimicrobium sp. Lineage (GTDB taxonomy): Bacteria > Gemmatimonadota > Gemmatimonadetes > Longimicrobiales > Longimicrobiaceae > Longimicrobium. The sequence continues at coordinate 5,653 of DASVSA010000489.1, forward strand.
GTGGGGCCATGGATGACGATCACGCGGAGGAACCGCACAAGATGCGTGGCTGCATCGAGATGTCGCAGAGGGTGATCCGCGATCGCTCCGATGAGATCCCGCGCTGGTTGGAGATCTTTCCAAAGGTAAATCCATACAAGAATCTGAATGCTGTGTTCACGGACACCCTCCGCATCATCTCTGTTCGTAAGTCGCTCGAAAACGCGGATGACCGAGAGCATCACCCTCTCCGGGTCATCAAAGCGAAGCGCATATAGAGGACCCTGCACAAGCCCCAGCAGCACCCCCAAACTGGGCTCCTCTGCCGCGGTCCGCTCAATCATATCCCAGCAGTGTTCTGCATGGAGCTTCTTCAGCCAATGCAACGACCTGATTACCTGGAAGCGCACCGCGGGATCGGGATCCCGGCTCAATCTGTCGAGAGCGCCGAGTACCGCCGCATCTGCGCATTCCGCGTTCGACACGAGGCAGAGGATACCTCGGGCTGCAACGATCCGGGCGGCGGGTCGCCCCCAGGAAGCATCGGTGAACCGCTCATCCGCGTCCGGTGTGGGTTGGGGATCGGGATGTTCACTTGCTTCGAGCAGGACCGCGCGGACAAACACGCCAAGCTCCTCTGAGCAACGCAAGGTGCTCAGGTTCGCCAAGATGGAGCATGCATCCGCGAGCTGGTCCCACGCGTCGCTGAGAACCATGGAATCCGTGTCGTCCGCAACCGCAATCGTAATCGCACGACGAAGGTCTTGCAGCTGCGGGAGGAATGCTTCGCCGGCGTCTATGTCTGGGGTGCTATTCTGGAACTCCGAGGCAAACTTCCGCACCGGCTCCGTGTAGTCACGGAGACGCTTGTTTGCGGCTTTGCCGCCGACAGAGCTGTCCTCACCGTAGCCACCGGCGCCCCAGGAGAAGGAGGGCCTCTCTACCGTATTTGAGGGCACCTCGTCTGCGGCTTGCAACGCGACGAGCC
>DASVSA010000490.1:0-1522 GCA_036388335.1 Longimicrobium sp.
TGTGTGAGCTCTTTTTTAGAACTTTCGGCCGCGGCCGCCGCCCTTGGCCGGACCCTTGGAGGGGCCGCGCGCCGGGCCCTTGCCGGGAGGCTTGCCGGGGCCGCGCCGCGGCTTGGACTCGCGGGGCGAATCCTCTTCGTCGCGGTCGCGGGTGCGGCCGGCGGTGCCGCGCGGGCCGGGGCCCGTGCGCGACGGGGGGCCGCTGCGCGTGGGCGTGCCGCCGCGGGTGCCGTAGCGCGGCGCCGACCGCTCGGACGGAGCGGGGCGCTCCGGACGCTCGGAGCGCTCCGGGCGGGCGCGGGGGGCGGGGCGGTCTTCGCCGCCGCCGGCGCGCTCCATCCCCTGGGCGATGCGCTGGAGCTGGCGCGCCTGGGTCAGCAGCGCGCGGCCCTGCTCCTCCATCGCGTCCGCCATCTCCAGCAGCTCCTCGGCGCGCGAGCCGCGGGGGCGGGTCGGAGCGCGGAAGCCTCCTTCCTCGTCATTATCGGCAGCGCGGCCGGCGGGGCCGCGGCGCGTGGGTTCTCTCATGTGTCCTCACGTGTGGGTGTGGGAGGCACGGACTCCGTCCGCTCCCGACAACAAGGTAACGCCGGGGCGCGTCGTGCGCATGGAAAACAAGTGCCAAGTGCCGAGTGCCCAGTGCCTAGTTAGGCAGTTACTAGGCACTGGGCACTCCGCACTTGGCACTTTCTTTTCAAAACGGCGTCTCGTCCGCGCTGGGGCCGTAGCTCGACGGCACCGGGACCTCGAGCAGGCGCAGGTACACGCCCAGCTGGCTGCGGTGGTGCACCATGTGGCTGAGGAAGAAGCTGCGCAGCATCCCCGCGCGCGGCTGGCGCAGGAGGATCTGCTCGCCGCGCCGCAGCGTCCAGGGCACCAGCAGGGCGGCGTCCTCCACGGTCTCCATGTGGCCGCGCAGGCCGGCCACGCGCTCGTCGAAGCGGCTCAGCACCTCGTCGCGGCTGGTGGCGATGGGGTTCGGCGGCATGGGCGCGGCGAAGTCGAGCTCGTCGCTGGCCAGGATCTGGATGCCGTAGAGCGGAAGCGTGGCCAGGTGCGTGGAGAGGCCCGCCAGCGACATCGACTTGGCGTGTGGCTTCCACTCCAGGTGCTCGTCCGGGATGCGCTCCAGCGCGCGGCGCGTGGTGGCGATCTCGTGCTCCATGTCACCCAGGGCGATCTGCTTGAGGGACGGCGCTGTGGTGTTCATCGGTCGTGGGCGCGTGTGGGATGGCTGCGACGGAGGGCGGCAAGGTAGTGCTCAGCGCCGGCGGGTGCCAGAACCGCCTGGCTCACGGACGTCCTGGAACGCGAAAGGCGGCCCGGGGGGCCGCCTTCGAGAGGTGCGTCGTGGGAAGGGCTGCTGTCAGCAGCAGCACTTCTCCTTGCAGCAGTCGCAGCTCTCGCAGCACTCGCTGCAATCGCAATCCGGGCAGTCGCACTTTACGTACATGGGGCACCTCGGGTAGATGAAACGAGCCACGCCTTCCCCTGACGGTAAACACAAGGGGAGGCAGGGTCA
>DASVSA010000491.1:0-5095 GCA_036388335.1 Longimicrobium sp.
CGGCAAGCCCATCAAGTTCCTGGGGGTAGGCGAGAAGCTGGACGGGCTGGAGGACTTCCACCCCGAGCGCATGGCCGGCCGCATCCTCCAGATGGGGGACGTGCTGTCGCTGGTGGAGAAGGCGGAGCGCGCGTTCGACAAGGACGAGGCCGCCAAGCTCGAGAAGAAGATGATGGGCTCGGGCCGCTTCGACCTGGAGGACTTCCTGGTCGCGCTGCGCCAGTTCCAGAACCTGGGGCCGCTGGAGAACCTGCTGAAGCTGATCCCGGGCGTGAACAGCAAGATGCTGAAGAACGTCAAGGTGGATCCCAAGCAGTTCAAGCACATCGAGGCGATCATCCTGTCGATGACCCCGCAGGAGCGCCGCCGCCCCGAGATGCTGAACGGCAGCCGCCGCGCCCGCATCTCCCGCGGCTGCGGCCGTCCGGTGATGGAGATCAACCGTCTCCTGGCGCAGTTCAAGGAGATGCAGAAGTTCATGAAGCAGATGAAGGGACTGCAGGGGATGATGCCCAAGGGCGGCATGCCCAAGCTGCCATTCGGGGGCGGGATGCCCCGGATGTAGGAAGTGCGTGAGTGCGTGTGTGCGTCAGTGCGTGAGTAGTTCCAAACGCACTCCACGCACTCACGCACTCACGCACTTCGTTTTTTCGATCGTCCGCCCACCTTTCCGAGCACCGCCGCATCCCGCGGCCCGCACGGGCTGGACGCCACCCGATTCACCACAAGGGAACAGAGCATGGCTCTCAAGATCCGCCTCCGCCGTATGGGCCGTAAGAAGGCCCCGCACTACCGCATCGTCATCGCGGAAAGCGCCAACGCGCGCGACGGCCGGTTCGTGGCCAACATCGGCCACTACAACCCGACCACCAACCCCATGACCCTCGTGGTCGACCGGGACAAGGCGCTCTACTGGCTCGGCCAGGGCGCGACGCCCACCGACACCGTCAACTCGCTGCTCAAGAAGGGCGGCGTGTTCCAGCCCGCCCCCGAGGGCGTGGTGGAGACGGTGACGACCGCCGCCTCCGGTGCCGCCAGGGGCGCCGGGCGCGCCGTGAAGGGCGCCGCGGGCGCGGTGGCCGGTGCCGCCACGGCGGCTGCCGGCGCGGTTTCGGGTGCCGCTTCCAGCGCCGCCGGCGCGGTGTCGGGTGCCGCTTCGTCGGCCGCTGGCGCGGCTTCGTCGGCGGCGGGTGCGGTGGGCGACGCGGCTTCGAGCGCGGCTTCGGCGGTGGCGGACACGGTCCGTGGCGCCGTCGAGGCGGTGACGGGCGGGGGCGACGACGCGCCCGCGGCCGACGCGGAGGCGCCCGCCGCCGACGCGACCGAAGAGAACGCGGGCTGAGCATCCGCCCAGTGGCCGGCGCCGAGGGGGACTTCCTGATCGTGGGCGCGGTGCAGAAGCCGCACGGCATCAAGGGAGAGCTTTACGTCCGCCTAGAGACGGACCACCCGGAGGACGTCTTCGCCGCCGGCCGCGTCATCCGCGTGGGCGACGCGGAGGGGCGTCCGCTCGACCGGTCTCTGACCATCGAACGGGCCCGCCCCTTCAAGGGCGGGATGCTGGTGAAGGCCGCCGAGATCGGCCCGCGCGATCCGCACGGGCGCGAGTCGGAGGTGGACGCGCTGCGGGGGCTCACCCTGCTGATCCCCCGCGGCGAGGCCCGCCCGCTGGACGAGGACGAGGTCTTCCTCCACCAGCTCGTGGGGCTGCGGGTGATGGCTGATGAAGGCGCGGTGGGCACCGTGAGGGAGCTGTACGACGCTCCCTCGGGCTTCCTGCTGGTGGTGGAGCGCGAGGGCAAAGGCGAGCTCCTGATCCCGTTCGTCAAGGCGATGATCCGCCGGGTGGACGTGGAGGCGGGGGTGCTGGAGCTGGAGGCCCCTCCCGGACTGCTGGAGCTGTGAAGCTCCGCGTCAACGTCGTCACCCTGTTCCCGGACTTCTTCCGGGGGCCGCTGGGGCTCAGCATCCCCGCGCGGGCGGCGGCGGCCGGGCTGGTGGAGTACAACCTGGTGCAGCTGCGCGACTTCACCCACGACCGGCACCAGACGGTCGACGACTACCCGTTCGGCGGCGGGGCCGGGATGGTGATGAAGCCGCCTCCGTTCTTCGAGGCGGTGGAGTCGCTGGCGCCGGAGGGGCGGGACCGTCCCCCCGGGGCCATCCTCCTGATGTCGGCCCGGGGAAAGAGGTTCACGCACGAAGACGCCGTGCGGCTGTCGCTGGAGCCGGAAATCACCCTGCTGTGCGGCCACTACAAGGACGTGGACCAGCGGGTGGCCGACGGGCTGGCGACGGAGGAGATCTGCCTGGGGGACTTCATCGTCTCCGGGGGCGAGATCCCGGCGCTGGCGGTGGTGGACGCCGTGGTGAGGCTCCTTCCGGGGGCCATCTCCGACCACGAGTCCGCCTCCACCGATTCGTTCTACGACGGGTGGCTGAGCCCCCCCTCGTACACGCGCCCCGCGGAGTATCGCGGGATGGCGGTGCCCCCGGTGCTCCTTTCGGGGGACCACGCGCGCATCGCCGCATGGCGGCGGGAAGAGGCCGAGCGCCTCACCCGCGAGCGGCGTCCGGAGCTGCTGGCGCGTCCGGAACCGAGTTGACGTTGGGGACACACGCCGCGCCGTCGCGCGGTCCCCTCAACCTCTCACACTTCAACACAAACGAGGCAGAGCGATGCATCCGTTCATGGAAACCCAGAAGGAATACCTGCGGGACAACCTCCCGCAGTTCCGCCCCGGCGACACCCTGCGCGTGAACGTGCGGGTTCGCGAGGGCGACAAGGAGCGCATCCAGGCGTTCGAGGGCGTCTGCATCGCGCGCAAGCACGGCGGCGTCAACGAGACCTTCAAGGTCCGCAAGGTGTCCGGCGGCGTGGGCGTGGAGCGTACCTTCCCCCTGCACTCCCCGATGCTGCAGAACATCGAGGTGGTTCGCCAGGGCCGCGTGCGCCGCGCCAAGCTGTACTACCTGCGCAACCTGCGCGGCAAGGCCGCCCGCATCCGCGAGCGCCGCACGGTGCGTCCCACCAAGTAACAACCGGGCTCACACAGAGACACAGAGGCACAGAGACGACTTCATCTCTGTGCCTCTGTGTCTCTGTGTGATATTCTATCCTTACCTCTGGGACCGCCCATGCCACCTGCCAAACGCCCGCGCCGGCCGTCCGCGGCACGGCTGCGGAAGCTGCTCGCCACGGAGGGCGGCTTCTGGGAGCGAGGGATGCCGTACGTGGCGGGGGTGGACGAGGTGGGGCGCGGGCCGCTGGCCGGGCCCGTGGTGGCCGCGGCGGTGATCCTGCCGCAGGGGTGCTGGATCCCCGGCGTGGTGGACAGCAAGAAGCTGTCGGGGACGCAGCGCAGGGCGCTGATCGAGCGGATCACGGGGTCGTGCGTAGCGTACGCGGTGGGCGCGGCGTCGGCGCGGGAGATCGACCGGATCAACATCCGCGGGGCCACGGCGCTCGCCATGCGCAGGGCCATCGAGCGCCTTCCCGTGCCCGCCGACCACCTGCTGGTGGACGGGCTCCCCGTGCCGGAGCTGGGGAGGGAGTCGCACACGGCCATCGTGCAGGGCGACGCGTGCGTGCACTGCATCGCGGCGGCCTCCATCCTGGCCAAGGTCACGCGCGACCGGCTGATGGAGCGGCTGGCGCGGCGCTACCCCGGCTACGGCTGGGAGCGCAACATGGGGTACGGCACCGCCGAGCACCTGGACGGGCTGGCGCGCCTGGGTCCCACGCCGCACCACCGCATCTCGTTCGCCCCGGTGCGCCTCACCCTCGAATCCCAGCTTCCCTGAACGGGTCCATGCACACCGAGCATCTCGAGAACGTCCGTCCGTCGTGGGTGGCTTTCGGCTGGTTCATCGGCGTGGCGGTGATGTCCGCCATCCTCTTCGCGCTGGCCGCCGTGGGGATCGTGGCCCGCGCGGGCGAGATCGGCCTGGGCTGGGTGCTCCTTGCCGTCTTCGCCGGCTTCCTGGTGGGCGGCTACCTCACCGGCATCCGCGTGCGCGCCGCGCCCATCCTGCACGCCGTGGGCATCGGCCTCTTTTCCGTCGTCGTCTGGTTCGTCGCCAACCTGGTCGCCGGCGAGACGCTGAACGCGGCCGACTGGAGGGTCGCCCCGGCCTCGGCGGCGGGCGCCGTGCTGTTCCAGATCATCGCCGCGGCCATCGGGGCCGGCATCGCGACGCGTAGAACCTGAACCGCCGCCTCACACAGAGGCACAGAGACACAGAGAAACTTCATTGCCGTACGTCGATCGCATCGCCGCGGAGCTCGGGCTCCGCGCTCCGCAGGTCCGGGCCGCGCTGGAGCTGCTCCTGGCCGGCAACACCATTCCCTTCGTGGCGCGCTACCGCAAGGAGGCCACGGGGGAGCTGGACGAGGTGCAGCTCCGCGACCTCCGCGACCGCCACGAGTACCTGACGGAGCTGGACGAGCGCCGCGCCGCCATCCTGAAGTCCGTGGAGGAGCAGGGGAAGCTGACGCCCGAGCTGCGTGCCGCCATCGAGCGCGCGGGGACCAAGCAGGCGCTCGAAGACCTCTATCTCCCCTTCAAGCCCAAGCGCCGCACCCGCGCCATCATCGCCGCCGAGCGCGGACTGGCGCCCCTGGCGGAGCGGCTGTGGAGCGGGCAGAGCACCGACGCGGAGCTCGCCGCCGCCGCGGCCGGCTTCGTGGACGCGGAGCGCGGCGTGGCCACGGCCGACGACGCGCTGGCCGGAGCGCGCGACATCATCGCCGAGCGCATCGCCGAGGACGCCACGGCCCGCGCGTGGGTGCGCGAGCAGGTGCGCGAGCGCGGGGTGATGGAGAGCAAGGTGGCGCGCGGGCGGGAGGGCGAGGCGAGCAAGTTCCAGGACTACTACGACTTCTCGCAGCCCGTTCGGCTCCTCCCCGGCCACCGCATCCTGGCCATCCGCCGGGGCGAGGCGGAGGAGGTCCTCACCGCCCGCGTCGTCACGCCGGACGAGGAGATCGTGGGCGGGCTGCTGCGCCGCTTCGCCGCCCGCCACCGCGCGCCGCAGCAGATGCGCCTGGCCGTGGAAGACGCCCACCGCCGCCTCCTTGCCCCCTCCGTGGAGG
>DASVSA010000492.1:0-6236 GCA_036388335.1 Longimicrobium sp.
CCGCCGCCGCCTCGGCCTCCGTCACGCCACCACCGCCGGGATGGGAAGCTCGCGCCCCGCGGCCTCGGCGACGCGCTGCAGGTCCTCCATCAGCCGGGCGAACGCACTGTGCGTGAGCGACTGGTCGCCATCGGAGAGCGCCGTCTCGGGCGAGGGGTGCACCTCCACGATCAGCCCGTCCGCGCCCGCGGCGATGGCCGCGAAGGCCAGCGGGGCGACGAGGTCCGCGCGGCCGCCGGCGTGGCTGGGGTCGACGAGCACCGGGAGGTGCGTCTCGCGCTTGAGAACGGGGATCGCGGCCACGTCCAGCGTGTTGCGCGTGGAGGGCTCGAAGGTGCGGATCCCCCGCTCGCACAGGATCACGTCGCGGTTGCCCTGCGCCATCACGTACTCGGCGGCCATCAGCAGCTCCTCCACCGTCGCGGAAAGGCCCCGCTTGAGCAGCACCGGGCGCTGCACGCGGCCGACCTCGGAGAGAAGGGCGAAGTTCTGCATGTTCCGGGCACCGATCTGCAGCACATCCGCGTACTCGGCCACCAGCTCCACCTGCCGCGTGTCCATCACCTCCGTCACCACGGGGAGCCCGGTTTCGGCGCGCACGTCCGCGAGCATGCGCAGCGCCGCGGCGCCGAGCCCCTGGAAGGCGTAGGGCGAGCTGCGTGGCTTGAAGGCGCCGCCGCGCAGCATCGTCGCCCCGGCGTCGCGGACGGCGCGGGCGGTGGTGTGGAGCATCTCGCGCCCCTCCACCGAGCAGGGGCCGGCGATGATGGACAGCCGGCGCCCCCCCACCGCCGCGTCCGCGTGCTCGCCGATGCGCACGATCGTGGGCGCCGCGGCGAACTCGCTGGAGACCAGCTTGTACTTCTTGAGCACCGGCGTGACCGACTCCACGCCGGGCAAGCTCAGCAGGGCGGCCTCGTGCAGCAGCGTCTCGTCGCCGATGCAGCCGATGATGGTTCGCTGTTCGCCGCGCGAGACGTGGGTGCGCATCCCCAGCTCCTCGATGCGCTCGCGGATGTGGTCCACTTCGGCGTCGGTGACGTGTGCGCGGGTGACGATGATCATGGTGTCCTCTCCAGGTGTGCCTTCCGCAAAACAAAAAGGGGCCCCCGATCAGATCGGGAGCCCCTCGGCGCTGCGGTCGGCGGTGGCTGTTTCTAGCCGCGCGCGACGATAGCCGGTCTCCCCAGGTGGAGGCCGGCGTAATAGTAGGAGCGCGATGCGGCGACGGATGTCTGCATGGATCGAATATAGGCCAAGAATCCGAGAACGGCAATCTCACGCGGAGGCACGGAGATCAGGGGCTGCCGATCGGGGTGCCCGGCGGCAGCGGGAGCGGCGGCGTGGGCTCCGTGGGATTGGCCGTGCGCTCCAGGAAGCGGCGCACGTCGCGCACCGCGAGCTCCTCGTGCGCCCGCTGCGCCACGTCGCCCGTGCGGCGGGCGCGGAGGCGGTCGGCGAGGCGGGCGAGCTGGAGCTCGGCCGATGCGCGCGCCTGCGTGACCGCCCTCGGATCGGCGGCGAGGGCGACGAGGCCGTCGAGCACGGCCCGCTGCGCCACCCGGCGCAGCTCCGCGTCGCGCGGGTTGGACGGGGTGGGCGCTCCCCAGGTGCCATCCACCAGCCGCGACATCACCTCGTCCAGCGATGGAGCGGCCGGGTTGCGCGCGTGGAACGAGATGAGCCGCGCCGCCCGCTCGCGGTGAAGGACCCCATCCACCACGCTGGAGGAGAGCGACCGGGCCGCCGCGAGCGGATCGAACGCGCCCCCGGCCGGCGACGCGAACGACTGCGCGTTGGAGCCGGAGCCGAAGGGCGGCGGCGGGATCAGCGCCGCCACGCGCTCCGGGATCGCCAGCTCCTCCGGCTGGATCGCGCGCACCAGCAGGGCGAGCGAGCGCCGCTGCACGGCGGGGTCCAGGATGGTGGCGGGGGCCTGCCCGTCGGCCGCGAGCGCAAAGGTGTACTGCAGGCCGCCGATCGCCTTCACCGCCGCCTCCAGCGCGTAGCGGTGGTGGAGGTACACCGGCGCCAGCCGCTCGCCGAGCAGGTACATCGGCTCGTCCGGGCGGATCGCCGACCGGTTGAACCGCGCGAGGAGGAAACGGCGCACCTCCATCGTCCGCTCCAGCTCGGCCGCGCGGTCGGCGCCGTTGGCCCAGCGCGTCACCTCCGGCATCATCCCGCCCACCTCGTCCGCGTCACGGTCGGCCATGAAGCGGATGCCGCGCCGCAGACCATCCGCCACGATCGCGCGCAGGCCGGCCGCCTCCTGGTCAGGAGTGGCGAAGGGCGTGTAGGCGTAGCGGATGGCCAGCGTATCGTACGCCCCCGGACCCGCGCGGTACGCCTGCGACAGGTCGATGCGCCCGTCGCGCAGCTGGATCAGCGGCCCCGGGTAGTCCATCACCGAGGCGCGCCCGTAGCTGGAAGCGATGAAGTTGTGAGCGAGCCCCAGCGTGTGCCCGATCTCGTGCGCCACGTGCTGCCGCCGCCGCGCGAGCGCGAACTCGTTCCCGTCCCCCACGCGGTCCAGCGCGGAAAGCCAGGTCCCCTCCGGCTCACCCGAAGCCGGCAGCGTGCCTGCGAAGATGTTGTAGTCGGTCAGCGAGCGGTGCGAGTCCATGCGCACGGCGGCCTTGATGATCTCGCCCGTGCGCGGGTCGGTGAACGCGGGGCCGATGGAGAAGCCCGGGTCCGTGCGATGGACCCACTGAACCACCGAGTAGCGCGCGTCCATGGGGTCCGCGCCCTCCGGCAGGTCCTCCACGCGGAAGGCGTTGATGAACCCGGCGGCCTCGAACACGCTGTTCCACCAGCTCGCGCCCTGCCGGAACGCCGTCCGGTACGGCTCGGGGATGCCCGGGTCCAGGTAGTAGACGATGGGACGCACGGGCTCCGACATCGCGGCGGAGGGGTCCTTCTTCTCGAGCCGCCAGCGCGAGGCCCAGCGCTGCGCATAGCGGCTGGTGAACGGCTGGCTGAAGTCGTAGATCCCCATCCCGTTCACCCCCACGCGCGGATCGAACGCGCGCGGCCGGTACCCCGCGGGCGGAAGCTCCACGAACGAGTGGTGCTGCCGCAGCGAGAGCGAGCGCCCGTCGGGCGTGTGGCGCGCGATCTCCGGCCCCGGGTTGTCGCTGGCCCAGGTGAGAAGCGCCTCGATCTCGGTGTTCTTGGGAAACGCCCTGGTGCGGGGGAGGTAGATGGCGCTCCGCTCCCGATCCAGCCGGAAGTCGCCCTGCGACCCGCGCCGGATCTGCCCCGCCACCCCGAACGCGTCCTGCAGGAAAAAGTCGGTCGCGTCGATCAGGACGCGCCCGCCCTCCTCCGCCAGCACCGGGAACGCTCCGCGAACCGAGGTCGGGAACGACTCCTCCACCGCCCTCCGCTCCGCCTCGCTCGTCGCGTTGACCGCGCGAAAGGTGGTGTTCTGCTCCACGAGCAGCAGCTTGGGCCCGTGCCGCTCGAACCTCACCACCACCCCCTCCCCGATCGTCCCGCGATCCAGCCCCAGCGCGTTCGACCCTATCCCGGTCGCCAGCGAGTTGAGATAGAGGAAATCCTCCCCCACCCGACGCACCTCCAGGAAAAGCTTCCCGGCGCGCGCATCGTAGTACAGCGGGAAGAAGCCATCCTGCCGCTCCGCACCCGCGGTGCGCTGCGCGAAGCCGGACTGCGCCGGCGCGGGGGTGGCGGCGGGACGGGTCTGCGCGGCGCATCCGCCCAGCAGCGACGCGGCGAGCAGGACTGCACAGAGCGGGTGGGATGAGGATCGGATCATGTTCCTGGCGGATTGGGGGACGGCAGGGGGTGGCCCTCACCCGGCAGCTTACAGCTGCCACCCTCTCCCAGTAACTGCCCTGGGAGAGGGGACTACTTCGCGTGCGTCTACGGCTGAGGCTGCGGGTTTCTGAAGCTCTGAACGGCGAGGCTCGCACAGAGGCACAGAGACACGAGGAGGCGCTCCTCACCTGGCTCGCTGCGCCCGAAGTGGTCCCCTCTCCCACGGCTGTTTGGGAGAGGGTGGCAGCTGTAAGCTGCCGGGTGAGGGCCCCTTGTTATTCGAGCACGATCAGAACCGCGCCCTTCTCCACCGTCTGGCGCTCCTGCACGGCGATCCTGGCGACGACGCCGTCGGCGGGGGCCTTGAGCTCGTTCTCCATCTTCATCGCCTCCACCACCACCACGCCCTGCCCCGCCTTCACCGCCTGCCCCACCTCCACCTCGATCTTCACCACCATGCCCGGCATGGGCGCCAGGATGGTCTTGTCGGCGGCGTCGTCTTCGGCGCCGGTCATCTCGCGGATGGCGCGGGTGCGCTCGTCCACCGCGTCGGCGGCGAAGCGCTGGCCTCCCAGAGTGACCTGCCAGCGCCCGCGCCGGTCACCGGGCTGCGCGGTGAGGGTGTGGGAGCGCCCGTCGGCCAGCAGGCTGCGCACGGGCGTGCCCGGCAGGTGCGACAGCTGGGCCTGCACCGGGGTGCCGTCCACCACGGGCGTCGCGCCGGTGAGGTCCACCTCCACCGTGCGGTCGCCGATCGTCACGAAGTAGCGCATATCAGCCCGGGTCAGCGTTGGACCGCAGCTCCGCCACGCTCTCCACGTGCGCGGTCTGCGGGAACAGGTCGAACGAGCGCACCCCCGCCAGCTTGTACGCCGGCGCCAGGCGCTTGAGGTCGCGCGCCAGCGTGGCCGGGTTGCACGACACGTACAGGATGCGGTCCGCGCGCGCGGCCACCAGCGCGTCCGCCACCTCCGGCGCGATGCCGGCGCGGGGCGGATTCAGGATCACCAGGTCGGCCGGGAGGTACGCGCGGATCAGCTCCTCCACCGGCCCCTCCACGAACTCGGCGCCCGGCGGGGCGGCGGCGATGGCCGCCTCAACCGCCTGCGGATCCAGCTCGATCCCCACCACGCGCGCACCGTCGCGGGCGAAGCGGCGCGCGTGAAGGCCCACGCCGCAGTAGGCATCCACCACGCGCAGCCCGGCCACGTCGCCCGCGCGCTCCAGCACGTGCGCCTCCAGCAGCGCCGCGGCCTCGCGGTTCACCTGCAGGAAAGCCGTGCCGCTCAGCTCCACCGTCTCGTCGCCCCACGTCTCCGGCAGGCCGGGGGCGCCCGCGATCAGCTCCGGCGAGGACTCGCGCGGCCGGTGCCAGATGGCCACGAGGCCGGGGACGCGCTCCATCAGCTCCTCGGGACGCCCCGGCGTGAAGCCGCCCTCCACCAGCAGCGACACCTCGCCGCCCGCGGTGGCGCGCAGCGTGAGCCTCAGCCGCTCGCCGGAGGGGAGGAGGCGCGCGTCCGGCCCCCAGCTCGCGCGGATGCCGTCCCACACGCGCGCGATGGGCTCCTCGGGGAGGAGGCAGTCGCCGCCGATGTCCACCAGCACGTCCGGCTCGCCGATGGCGTGGAAGCCGGCCTCCACCCGTCCGCTCCCCCCGCGCCTCAGCGCGAACGACACGCGGTTGCGGTAGCGGAACTCGCGCGGCGACGGCACCACCTCCGGCGGCTCCGTCGGCACCCCTCCGATGCGGGTGAGCGCGTCGGAGACGATGCGGGCCTTGGCGCGGAGCTGCGCATCGTACTGCATGTGCTCCAGCGTGCACCCGCCGCAGCGCGCGTAGTGCGGGCAGGGCGCATCGCGCCGCTCGGGCGAGGGCTCCAGCACGCGCAGCAGGCGCCCGCGCGCCCAGCGGTCGCGCCGCTCGGTGAGCGCCACCTCGGCCAGGTCGCCGGGCGCGGTGCGGTGCACGAAGACGACGCGCCCGTCCGCCAGCCGCCCCACCCCTTCCCCGCCCGCCGCGATGGAGTCGATGCGCACGCGGGCCGTGGGAGGCGGGCGCGGCGGACCGCGGCGGCCGTCGGGCCGGGGACGCGGACCCCTCACCCGCGGCTCCAGCCCGCGCGGTTGCGCCACGCGCTCCCGCCCGACGCGGAGGTGGAGGCCTGCGGGCGCGACACCGAGCGCTGGGTGCGGCGCTCCTCCTCCAGCAGCGCGGCGGCCAGGGCGGCGGCGCGGATCATCTCCTCGTCCACGCTCCCGCCCAGCAGCTCGGCCTCGTGGTTCTCCAGGTAGCGGATGTCCAGCCGCCCGGCGCGGAAATCCGCCTCGTCCATCACCCGCAGGTGGAAGGGGACGCTGGTGTCCACGCCTTCCACGCGCAGCTCAAGGAGGGCGCGCTTCATCCGCTCGATCGCCTCCAGGCGCGTGGGCGCGTGGACGATCAGCTT
>DASVSA010000493.1:0-17202 GCA_036388335.1 Longimicrobium sp.
CTTCATCTCTGTGCCTCTGTGTCTCTGTGTGAGACCCCGTTATTCGAGCTCCCGCGACTCCCTCAGCATCTGCTTGAGCGTGGCGTCCGAATACTCGTGCACCAGCTCCTCGGCCTTGGCCTCGTCGCCGCCGCTGAACTCCACGTAGCGAGGGCGGCGCCCGGGGTCGGAGAGGCAGTTGAAGACCACCTTGGGGCGCGTGGGGAGGCCGAACCGGCCGCCTGACGCGTACGCTTCCCAGGTGATCAGCTCGTCGTCGGTGAAGGTTACGCTCATCTTTCCTCGGTCAGTGCTTGAGCCCGGCCGCAGCGGCGAACTCCTCGAACTTGCGCCGCTGCTCCTCCGTCAGCTCGTCGGGAAGGTCCACCATCACCCGGATGTACTGGTCGCCGCGCCGGCCGCCCTTCTCGATCCCGTATCCCTTCACGCGGATGCGCTTTCCGTGCTGCGTGCCGGGCGGGATCTTCACCACCACGGGGTTCTCGTCCAGCGTCCTCACCTTCACCCGCGATCCCAGCATCGCCTGGGCCAGGTTCACGTGCACGTCGCCGCTCACGTCCAGCCCGTCGCGCGTGAAGAAGCGGTCGGGGAGCACGCGGAAGGTGATCACCAGGTCGCCCGCGGGCCCGCCGGCGCTCCCCTTCTCACCCTGGCCGGCCAGGCGGACCTTGGAGTTGTTGTCCACGCCGGCGGGAACGGTGACGTTCACCGCCTTCACCTCGCGCACCTGGCCCTGCCCGTTGCAGCGGGCGCACGGGTCCGCGGGGACCTTGCCCTTGCCCATGCAGTTGGGGCAGGGACGCGTCACGCCGAAGCCGCCGCCGCCGAAGGTGATGGTGCCGGAGCCCTTGCACTCCGGGCAGGTGTTGACCGGCGTGCCCGGCTTGGCGCCCGTCCCATGGCACACGGAGCACTCGTCGGTCACCGGCACCTGCACGGTGATCTTGCCGCCGCGCGCCGCCGTGCGGAAGGGGATCTCCACCGCGTAGTCGATGTTCTCGCCGCGCACGGGCCCCGTCGGCCCCGTGCGCCCGCCGCGCTTGTTGTTGCGGGTGCCGCCGAAGTCGAAGATGGAGCCGAAGATGTCGCCCAGGCCGCCCGTCTCCAGGTCTTCGAAGGAGAAGGTCTGGCTGGTGCCCGTGGCGCCCCCCGGCCGCGTGGCGCCCGGCCGGAACCCGCCCGCGCCGCCCAGCCCGCCGAACTTGTGCATCTGGTCGTACTGCTTGCGCTTGGCTTCGTCGGAAAGCACCGAGTACGCCTCGGACACCTCCTTGAAGCGCTCGGCGGCGGCCGCGTCGCTGGCGTTGGCGTCCGGGTGGTACTGCTTGGCGAGCTTGCGGTATGACTTCTTGATCTCGTCCGGGGTGGCGTTCTCCGCCACGCCCAGGATCCGGTAGAAGTCCTTGGTCTGAGTGGCCATGGGCCCGCCCGCGTCAGCCGTTGAACTTGCGGACGACCACCCGGGCAGGACGAAGCAGCTGTCCCTTGAAGCGGTACCCCTTCTGGAACACCTGCGCCACCGTGTCGTCTTCCTCGGCCGTCTCGGTGGGGACGGTGGTGAGCGCCTCGTGGATGGCGGGGTCGAAGCCCATCCCGTCGGCCTCCACCACCTCCAGCCCGGCGGACTCCATCGCCCGCAGGAACTTGCGCTCCACCATCTCCGCCCCCTCGTGAAGCGCCTGCGAGGGCGTCGTGGCGGGGTCGAAGTCGGCGATGCGCTGCAGGTCGTCGAGCGGCTCCAGCAGGCGCTCAAGGAGCTGCGCCTGGGCGCGCAGCGCGGTCTCGCCGCGCTCGCGTTCCACTCGCTTGCGGTAGTTGTCGAACTCCGCGGCCAGCCGCAGGTGGCGGTCGCGGAGGGAGCTGAGCTCGGGGTCGCCGGCCGGAGCGGCAGGCTGCGGGGCGGCCTCGGGCTGCGTATCGGTGGTCTCGGGGCTCTGCGGCGCCTCGGCGGCGGAGCCTTCCGTAGTGTCGGTCATAGGGATGTTCGCGGGCAAACGAGAGCGCGGCCGCGGCGACGATTCTCGGCGCGGCGCGGGAATAACGTTCATGGCCCCCAGGTTGAGCAATCGGAGTGCCAGGCAATACCGTCAGAATGGCAGAAAAACGGGCTCACACAGAGACACAGAGGCACGGAGGATCAGAGCTTTTCTTCCATCCAGCCGATCACGTCGCCGATGGGGCGGGCGCGGTCGGCCTCGTTCAGCACCTCGTGGCGCATCTCCGGGTAGTGGAGCACCCGCACCTCGCCGGGGAGCGACTCGGCGAAGCGCGAGGTGGCGGCGGCGTCCACGATCTCGTCGGCCCCGGGGATCAGGGCCAGGATGGGAGGCTCGGTGAGGGCCGTGCACTCCGCGAAGGCGGCCTGCGTGGCGGCCATCAGCTCCGTGTACAGGCGCGGCGTCACGCGCGAATGCACCAGCGGGTCGTCGTGGTACGAGCGGATGTACGCCTCGTCCGACGACAGCTTCTCCGGGTGGATCTCGCTTGCGAAGGGGAGGTTGGGGATCCAGCGCGAGAGGAAGCCGGAGAGGGCCAGCTTCCACCTCGGCGCCCTGAGCGCCACGCCCAGCAGCGGCGCGGACAGGATCACCCCGGCCAGCGGCGCGCCGCGGTGAGCCTGCCGCCAGCGGATCACGATCAGCCCGCCCAGCGAGTGGCCCAGCACGAAGACGGGGAGCCCGGCGGGGAGCTTCGCCGTGGCGGCCACGCGGAAGGCCTCGAAGTCTTCGGCGAAGACCGAGAAGCGCTTGACGTGGCCGCGCTGTCCGGCGGAGCGCCCGTGGCCCCGGTGGTCCAGCGCCGACATCGCGATCCCGCGCGCGGCCAGCGCCGCCGCGAAGGGGGCGTAGCGCCCGGCGTGCTCGCCCAGCCCATGCGACAGCAGCAGCAGCGCGCGCGGGGAGGGGACGGACCATGCGAGGTAGTGGATGCGGGTGCCGTCGGCCGCGCGCGCCGAGGCGGAGCGCGGCGCCGGGGGCGGCACCACGGGCGTCACGGCGTCTCCCGCCGCCCCAGGTTGAGCGAGCGGAAGGTGTTGAGGTACACGCCAAGCGAGTAGACCGTCAGCGCCACCGCGATCGCCAGCGTCACGATGGTGAACCAGCGGTGGAAGGGCACCCAGATCCCGTCCCAGGTCCTCATCCCCGCCCACCCCCGCTCGCGCGCGGCCGAGTGGAGCGCGTACCAGAAGATGGCCGCGCCCACGAAGATGTTCTGGAAGACGGCCTTCAGCTTCCCCGCGTTCCCCGCCGCCAGCACCACTCCGCGCTTCGCCGCGAAGCCGCGGAAGAGGGTGATGAAGAGCTCGCGGCCGAAGATCACCACCAGCACCCACACCGGGAGGATCGCCCCGAACCAGGGGAACGGCGTGGCCGGCTCCCATCCGTGCGATAGCAGGTAGAACGGGAGGAAGGTGGCCGCCAGCAGCAGCTTGTCGGCGAGCGGGTCCATCAGCTTGCCGAAGTCCGTGATCAGGTTGCGGGAGCGGGCCAGGTGCCCGTCCCACAGGTCCGAGAAGGCGGCGATCAGGAAGACGATGAAGGCGGCGAGCCGCACCGCGAACCCGTCGTAGAGGATCATCGGCCCCACCACCAGCGCCAGGGCGATGCGTCCGAGAGTGATGGAGTTGGGAAGGTTGAGCGTGCTCATCGGGCCCTCAGCTGAGGGACTTGATGACCAGCTTGCTCACCGCCTTGAGCGTGTCGAACACCCCGATCCCGCGCACTCCCACCGCCTCGTAGTACGGAACGTTGTTCGGGTTCAGCTGCTCCTGCAGCTCCTGGATGGAGGAGATGTTGGGGAGGTCGCGCTTGTTGTACTGGATGACGAACGGGATCTCCCGCAGGTCCAGCCCGTACTCCGCCAGGTTGTCGTACAGGTTGTGCATGGACTCGATGTTCGCGTCCAGCCGCTCCACCTGGCTGTCGCCCACGAACACCACCCCGTCCACCCCCTTCAGGATCAGCTTGCGCGAGGCGTTGTAGTACACCTGCCCCGGCACCGTGTACAGGTGGAAGCGCGTCTTGAAGCCGCGGATGGAGCCCAGGTCCACCGGGAGGAAGTCGAAGAAGAGGGTGCGCTCCGTCTCCGTGGCGAGCGAAATGAGCTTGCCGCGCGTGTTGGGCGCCACCTTTTCGAAGATGTACTCCAGGTTCGTCGTCTTGCCGCACAGCCCGGGGCCGTAATAGACGATCTTGCAGTTGATCTCGCGCGAGGCGTAGTTGATCATCGACATGGGGCCGTCTCCTTACAGGTCGCCGAAGAGACGGTCGATCTCGTCTTCCGCCTCGTCCGCGAAGCCGGCTTCCATGTGCACCCCCGCCTGCGCGGTCCCGCTGCGCTCGAAGATCTCGCGGAACACCTCGCTCAGCTCGCGTACCACTCCCTTTACCTTGATGCGGATCATCCCGAGCGTCGTCCGATTGTCGAAGAGCACCACCAGGATCACGCGCCGGGCGACGTCCGCCAGGTACATGGACTCGCGCTCCCCCTGGTGGAAGAGCGACGAGAACTCCGTCTCGCCGATCATGGTGGCGAGCTGGTCGTTGGCCGCGAAGTCCGCCGCCGCCAGCGAGGCGAACGCCACCGAGTCGAATTCCGGCTTCTCGCCGGAGGTGGTCACGAGCTGCCCCGCCCGGTCCACCAGCAGGGCGCACCGGGCGTTGGAGTCGTAGAGAAAGGCCTGCAGCATGCGGTCGATGCGGTGGAAATCGGGCTCCGCAAGGGACCAGCTCGACGAACCCACCGCCATCACGCAACCTCCGGGGCCGTACGGGCGGAAAGGGACTCCTCCAGCTGCGCCAGCACCGCCGCGGCCCGCCGCCGCAGCAGCGGGCGCGGCTCCCAGGCCAGGAAGTCGCGCAGCAGGAGGATGGCGTCCACCGACGCGGTCTCGCTCCCGATGTACTCGAGGGCGGCGAGGCGGCGGAGCGGATGGGGGGAGAAGAGGTCGCGCCGGTGGCGGCTGATCTGGTCGCGGACCAGGAGGACGCCCACGGCCGCGGCCGCGGCGATGGCCAGCAGGGTGACGGCCGTGGTCTGAACGATGCGCTTGCTTGCCATGGACCCGGTGAGAGCGGCGTGCCACGGGCCGGCGTCCCGGCCCGGCGACAAAGTAAGCGGCGGGCTCGAAAAGCGAAATCCCGGCCCCCGGCCCCGCTCCCACGCGAAACCCGCGCCGTTCCCTCTCTGTGTCTCTGTGCCTCTGTGTGAGGCCGCCGTTCATCCGTCCACGCGCAGCCGCAGGTGCACCGTCGTCCCCTCGCCCACGGTGGAGTCCACCGTCACCTCGCCACCCCACGATTCCACCAGGCGGCGCACGATGGCGAGGCCCAGGCCCGTGCCGCTGCTCCGGGTGGAGAACTGGGGCTCGAAGATGCGCGGGAGGGCCTCCGGGGGGATCCCCTCGCCGCTGTCGGACACGTCCAGGTGAAGCCACGCGCCGCCGCCCGCCGGCGCCGCGGCGATGCGGATCTCGCCGCCGGCGCCGTCCATGGCGCCGCGGGCGTTCTCCAGCAGGTTGATGAGCACCTCCTTCAGCTCGCCCACGCGCGCCCGCACCAGCGGGGCGTCCACGGGGACGTCCAGGACGTAGCGCACCTCCTCGTCGCCGCCGCCGCGGTAGAGGGCGAGGGTCTCGTCGGCCACGCGGGCCACGTTCACGGCCTCCACCCCCGCGGCGGTCTCGGCCGGCGTGCCGAAGCGGGCGAAGGCGCGCGCGATCTCGCCCAGGCGGTCGATCTCGCCCAGCACCGAGTCGGCGTTGCGCTCCAGGATGGCGCCGAAGTCGTGGCGCCCGTCCGCGTAGGCGCGGCGGACGTGCTGAACGGCGAGCTTCATGGGGGTGAGCGGGTTCTTGATCTCGTGAGCCACCTGCCGCGCCATCTCCCCCCACGCCAGCACCCGCGCCGAGCGGATCTCCGCCGTCACGTCTTCAAGCACCACCACCGCGCCCGGCCGCCCGCTGCGCACCGGGAGCGGACGCAGGCGCAGGCGGATGACCCGCCCCTCCACCTCGCGCTCCTCGCTCCACTCGGACGGTGACTCGGAGCCCAGGAAGCCGCGCACCGCCTGCGCCACCGCCGCGGGAAGGGGGCGGTCGTCGGGGATGGGCTCGCCCGCCTCGGGCATGGCGCCCAGGATCTGGCCGGCGCGCGGGTTCACCAGCGCCACGCGGCCCGCCGAGTCCAGCGCGATCACGCCCGTGGCGGCCTCGGCCACGATCGCCTCGGTGCGCCGCTTCTCGCCCACGAGCTCCGCCTGCGTCTCGCGCAGGCCGTGCACCATCTCGTTGAAGGCGTGGAAGAGGCGCCCGAACTCGTCGCTGCGCTCCTCCGGCAGGCGTACCGAGAGGTCGCCCTCGCCCACGCGGGCGGCGGCCTGGCTCATCCCCTCGATGGGGCGCGACAGGGCGCGGCCCACGCCCAGCGCCAGGACCACCGAGAGCACGGCGCCCAGCAGCCCCGCCAGCAGCACCACGTCGGTGAGCTCCCGCTGGCGCCTCGCGATCTCGCCCGCCGCCAGCGGGGTGGGCGATGCCAGCACGTCCGCCGCGGCAAGGCGGCGGTACGCCACCAGGTACGGCTGCCCGGCCAGGCGCCGCTCCTCGCGCTCCTCCACCGCCTCGCCCACCGCGAAGGAGAGGTAGGTGGCCGGAGCCAGCCAGGTGTGGTAGAGCCCCAGGTCGATCACCTCGGGCGACGCCGCCTCGGCCAGCACCCCGCGGTGGTAGAGGAGGAGGTCGATCCCCACGTGCTGCGACACCTCGGCCAGGGTGGAGCCCTGCACCTCGGCCACCGCCTGGGCCAATCCCCGCTCCGCCACGGCCGCCGCCGTCCTCACCACCTCGCGCGACAGGGCGCGGAAGGCCGTGCCGCCAAAGGTGGCCATGGGGAGGAGGAAGAAGGCGAAGAGCGCCAGCGTCAGCCGCCCGCGGAAGCTCCACACGCCGCGCCACTGGCCGGAGGCCACCCCCAGCGGCTCGCCGCACAGGGTGCGCGCCGCGGCCCACAGCGCCACCAGCACGCCCAGGATCAGCACCTGCGCCAGCAGCGCCCGCGCCGCCAGGATGCTGGGCGAGGGCGTGGGCACCAGCAGGTGCGCGTGCATCGGCCCGCCGGGGAAGCGCACCGCCGCCTCGCTGCGCCACCCGTTCTCGGCCAGCACCCACCGCATGGCGCCGGGCGGGATGGCGGGCCGCCCGGCGGCGGGCACCAGGGAGAGCGCCACCGCGTCCGCGCCGCGCTGCTCCGCCTCGGGGTCCAGGAAGCGGGCAAGCGCCGTGGAGCGCCCCAGGTAGCGCCGCGGCGGCACCGCAACCGACACCGTCTGGCCCCCGGGCAGCGCCACCGCCAGCAGGTAGTGGAGGTGGTCCGAGTCGGTGAAGCGCTGCACCATGGGCTCTTCGGCCAGGCGGGCGGCGCGCAGCACCTCCGCCACCCGGTCCGCGGGAATCTGCGCGTCGCTCAGGCGCAGCTCGGCCGTGGGGGACTCGTCCTGCCACAGCGTGACGCGCGCCTCGTAGCCCTGGTCGGCCAGCCCGCTCTCCACCCACGACTGGTAGAGGAGGCTCACCCCCTGCCGCCCCTCGGCGCCGAAGAAGAGGACGCGCTCGGCGAACTGGCGGAGGAGGAAGTCCAGGAAGGGATCGGCCTGCATCCCCAGCCGCCCCAGGTCGCGCTCGGCCTCGGACAGGCGGGCGTTCTGGTGCATCAGCCACAGGTGGGGAAGGGCCACGGAGCCCGCGATCCACCCGGCCAGCGCCCAGGGGAGGAGCGCGCCGCGCCCCGCGCCGCGCCGCCCCACGCCGATGGCCGCCAGCGTGAAGGGCACGGCCCACAGCGCCGCCGTCCACGCCGGGAGCTCGCGGCCGGGGCGCCACCAGACCACCACCGCCGCTCCCAGCGCCGCCGCCAGCACCACGGCCAGCGCCACCAGCTCCCACCTCCAGCGCGGCGACTCGCGCCCCTCGCCCTCGCCCAGCAGGGCGCGCAGGGGGAGCGCGGCCAGCAGCGCGGTGGCGGCCACCAGTGCCAGCCCGCCCGCCGGGTTCTCCGCCAGCGCCCCCGCGGACGCGGACGCGCGCACCAGCGCGATGGCCCCCACCAGCGCTCCCGCGGCCAGCACCACGCGCACGGGCAGGGGCACGCGGTCCGCCAGCGGCAGCGAGCGCGAGCGCGAGAGGAGCCCCACCGCCAGCGCGGCCAGGACCACCAGGAGCTGCCCCAGCGTGGGATCGCCGGGCACGGGCAGCACGAATCCGAGCGGTGAGAAGAGGCCGCCGGGCGCACCCATCGCCCCCAGGGGGAGGATGAAGAGGGCGAGCGCGACCGACGCCAGGGGAACCCCCCAGCCGCGGCCGGTGCGCGCCCAGGCGGCGCCCAGGAGCAGCACGGACAGGAGCCAGGCTCCCGCCACCGCCCAGCGCCCGGCCAGCACGACGCGCTCGCGCCAGCGCTCCTGCGTGAGCGTCGTGAACACCACGCTCAGGATGCGCCGCCCCTGGTACCCCTTCCAGTCCCAGGCCGAGTCCTGCGGCGCGAACTCGGGCGTTGTGAAGCGCGGCGCCACGCCGTAGCGCTCCGCGAAGGTCTCCGCGTACGGCGGGGTCCCCTCGCCCACCTCGATGTGCGCCTCCAGCAGCTCGGCCGCCACCGCCACGCGCCCGTTGGGGAGGCGGTGGGTGAAGTACACGTAGCCGAACAGCGGCCCTGCGGAGTACGATGAGAAGCTGAGCCCCGCGCGCACCGAGTCCGGCACGGTGCCGCGGTGCTCGCCGGCCCACACCAGCGGCGATCCGTCCGGCTCGTAGACGGCCAGCGCCGTCACCCCGCGCTCGCGGCGGATGCTCTCCAGGCGATTGAAGAGCGCCTCGTTGGCGCCACGGGCCCTGGCGGCCGCGCGCGCGGCCTGGGCCGCGGCCAGGGTGTCGCGGTCGAAGATGTCGTCCAGCCCCTGCCGCAGCTCGTCGGCGGCCCTCAGCTCGTCGGCGGAGCGCACGCGCTCCCAGTCGCGGGCGCCTTCCCCCAGGCGGAACTGGTAGCCGGCCCCTATAATGACGGCCACGGCGAGCGCGGCGGCGATCCCCCAGCGCCACGTTCGGCTCACGGCGCGGGCGGCCACGGCCCACATCACGCACCCCAGCGCCGCGGCGGCCAGCCACCCCGGCGACAGGCGCAGGATCCACGCGGCGAGTGCGAGCGTGGCGCCCCACGCGCCGGCCCAGGCCAGCCCTCCCTCAACCCGGCTACGCATGTCCCAACCCGTTCCTCACCCCAGCTACGCGCTCGAACACCTCCCGTGGAGCGAGGTGGCCGGGCGCATGACCACGGAGCGGCGCCTGATCGTCCCCATCGGCGTGTGCGACCAGTACGGGCCGCACCTGCCGCTGGGGGCGGGCACCCGCGTGGTGGAGGCGCTGGCCAACGACCTGGCGCGGGAGTTCGGAGTGCTGCGCGCGCCGGTGTTCCCCTTCGGCGTGAACGTGCCCGCGGAGGCGGACTACGCGGGGACGGCGTCGCTTCGCGCAAAGACGCTCCACCGCGCGCTCAACGAGGTGGCGGCGGCGTGGGCGGCGCACGGCTTCAACGAGTTCATCGCCCTCACGGCGTCGCCGCACGAGCCGCACGTGGAGGCCATCGCCACCATCCGGGCGACTCACGCGCGGATCCGGGTGGTGGACGCGCTTTCGGTGGACCTGTCGCAATTCCTGGAGGGGGCGCGGGGGCCGGAGCACGGGGGAGAAGCGCTTACCTCCATCCTCCTCCACCTTCACCCCGAGCGGGTGAGGATGGAGGCGGCGCGCGACTTCCTGATGGGCGCCGAGGAGTTCCGCCGCTTCACGCGCGGCCAGCTCAAGCGGCTCCCGGCGGGGTGCGCCGGCTCGGTGGGCCAGCCCACGCGGGCCACGGCGGAGAAGGGGCGGCGGATGTACGAACATATCCTCCAGAAGATCCGTCACAAGGTGTTCATCGCTCCCCCGCGCGACGACGAGGAGTAGTGCGTGAGTGCGTGAGTGCGTGAGTGCGTTTGACTGCAATCAGGCGCACTCACGCACTCACGCACTAACGCACTTTCCCTTAACCCACCCGGCGCGCAGGGTTTCGCCCGGGGACGCACCTTGCAGGGAAACACCGCCCCCCCGCCGGGGTACCACACCCGGCTCACCCCGCGCCGCGGGGCGGGCCTCCACACCACGGGACGTCCGCGTCTCCGGGAGCAGATGATGAAGAAGCAGCTTTCCAGGATCGCACTCCTCGCCCTCGCGGCGCTCGCCTCGGCGCCCGCCGCGGCCCAGTCCGGCGCGTCGGACCAGGGCACCTTCCGGGTCTACGTGCAGGACACCGAGGTGGGCACCGAGGAGTTCACCATCCGCCAGGCGGGGAGCGGCGAGACCTCGGAGTACACCGCGACCGGCAAGATCTCCCTGCGCCTCCCCACGGGCAGCCTGGAGCTGTCGCCTCGCCTGCGCTCGCGGGGCCTGCAGGCGGACCCCACCTCGTACCAGGTGGACGTGGGCGGCGACTCGCCCCGCAAGATCGTGGGCAACGTGGGCGAGGGCCGCTTCAGCGCGCGCATCGTGACGGCGGCGGGCGAGCAGCTGCGCGAGTACGCGGCCAGCAGCGGCGCCCTGGTGCTGGACGAAGGGGTGGCCCACCACTACTTCTTCCTGGCGCAGCGCCTCCGCTCCGGCCGCGTGCCCGTCATCGTGCCGCGCGAGAACCGGCAGGTGATGGCCACCGTCACCAGCCGCGGCGAGGAGCAGGTGGACGTGAACGGCACCCGCGTCACCCTCTACCACCTGGTGGTGCAGCCCGCGGGCGCCGGCCCCCAGCACGTCTGGGTGGACGCGCTCAACCGCGTGATCCGCGTGGAGATCCCCGACCGCGGCTATCGCGCCGTCCGGACCGAGCTCCCACGCTGATCTCACCCGGAGGCACGGAGGCACGGAGACCTTCATCTCCGTGCCTCTGTATTAGCCCTAAAATTGGGGGATTCCGTAATTCATCTGTTTGCGCTACATTGTGCGCTCCCTCCCCAAGCTTGCTCCCACGCAGGTACGAGCACCCTCTCTCCGCCGGTTCCCCGATCCGCCGTAACCCGTTATAATTCAACGCTGAACGCCCAGCGCGCCGGTGCACACGCACGGTGCCGCAGCGCGTAAGCGGGCCTCTGAAACCTTTCCCTCGCGGCACCCGTAGATGCGTCATCACGGCGCGTCCGCCCGCAGCATCCGACACCTCCATCCGCGATTTCTCATGCACATCCACCGCCGCAGCACCGGCGTCCTGGCCCTGGCGGCCCTGGCCACCCTCGGCGCGCCGCTCGCCGCCTTCGCGCAGCAGCCGGCCGCGCCGCAGCCCGGGCTCACCCTGGAGCAGGCGGTATCCACCGCCCGCCAGGGCAACCCGGACCTCCTTGCCCAGCGCAACGACCAGCGCGACACCCGCGCCGCGCTCCGTGCCGCGCGGGCCGACCTCCTCCTCCCCTCCGCCAGCGCCCAGGCCGACTTCGGCTACACGGGCTCCGGCGTGCAGCGCTTCGGGTCGGAGGTGTTCGGCGTCCGCCCGCAGTACTACTCCTCGGGGTACTACCTGGGGCTGGGCTACGAGATCAACGGCAACAAGCTGATGCAGCCCCGCATCGCCCGGGCGCAGGACAACGCCACGGCGCGGCGCGTTGAAGGCTACGAGGCCAACATGGTGAGCCAGGTGGCTCAGCAGTACATCACCGCGCTGCAGGCCGGCGAGCAGGCCGCGCAGGCGGAGCGCGAAGTGGCGCGCACCGTGGAGCACGAGCGGCTCGCCAGGGCCCGCCTGGAAGTGGGTGTGGGCACCCCGCTGGACCTGCGCCGCGCCGAGGTGCAGCGCGGCCAGGCCGAGGTGGCGCTCCTGCAGCAGCGCAACGTGTACGCCACCGAGGTGCTGCGGCTGGGCCAGGCGATGGGGCAGTCGATTCCGGCGGACACGCGCCTCAGCTCCACCTTCACCCTGTTCGAGCCCCGCTGGACGGCGGAGCAGCTGGTGGAGATGGCGCAGGGCAACAACCCGAACCTCGCTTCGGCGCGGGCCAACGTGTCGGCGGCGCGCACGGGGATCCGGGCGGCACGCTCGCAGTACCTCCCCTCGGTGAGCCTGAGCGCCGGGTGGCGCGGGTCGGTGTACAGCGCGGGCAACCTCAAGCCGCTCTACGACGACGCCATCTCCACCCAGGAGAACCGCTACGCCGGGTGCGTGCAGGGCAACCAGCTCGCCGCCCTGCTGGGCCAGGCGCCGCAGTCGTGCGGCAAATACGACGTGAGCAACCCGGCCATCGCGGACAGCGTGCGCGGCCTGGTGCGCGATGCCAACCCCCGCTTCCCCTTCGGCTACGAGCGGCAGCCGCTGGCCGCCGGCGTCACCTTCTCGCTCCCCATCTTCAACGGCCTGCAGCGCGAGCGGCGGATCGAGGAAGCCCGCGTGGGCGCGCAGGACGCCGAGCTCCAGCTTCGCTCGCAGGAGCTGCGGCTGCGCACGGACGTGGAGACCCAGCTACTCTCGCTGCGCACGGCGTACAGCGCCGCGCAGCTGCAGGAGCAGGTGGTGGAGCGGGCCCGCGAGGAGCTGCGGCTGGCGCAGGAGCGTTTCCGCCTGGGTGCCGCCAGCTCGGTGGAGGTCACCGACGCGCTCACCTCGCTGCGCGAATCCGAGCGCGCCCGCATCGACGCCGTTTACAACTTCCACAAGTCGCTGGCCGCGCTCGAGGCGCTGGTCGGACGGTCCCTCCGCTGACCCATACGCCTCCGGCGCTCGCCGGACGGGAGAAATAGAAAGATGTCTCGCAAGCTGATGATCGCAGCAGGGCTCCTGGTGGCGGTGGGCGGCGTGGCCGGTGTGGCGATGGCGAAGCGCGGCCCCGCGGGCGCCGAGGTGCGCACCGAGGCCGTCGCGCGCCGCGACCTGGTGGAAGTGGTGACCGCCAGCGGCAAGATCGAGCCGAAGCGCAAGGTAGACATCTCGGCCGACATCATGGGCCGCGTGATCCAGGTGGCCGTGGAAGAGGGGCAGTGGGTGGACAAGGGCGCCCTTCTCCTGCGCATCGATCCCAGCCAGTACCAGAGCGCCATGCGCCGCGCCGAGGCCGCCGTGGCCCAGTCGCGGGCCCGCGAGGCGCAGGCCCGCGCGCAGATGCTGAAGGCGCAGAACGACGTGCGCCGCTCGGAGATGCTGGCCCAGGGCAAGGAGCTGATCTCCGCCCAGGAGCTGGACCAGGCGCGCACCTCCGGCGAGGTTGCGGCGGCCGAGATGCAGGCGGCCCGCTTCGCCGTGGCGCAGGCGCAGGCCGCCCTCTCGGAGGCGCGCGACAACCTCGCCAAGACGGTGATCGTGGCGCCCATGAGCGGCCGCGTCACCCGCCTCAACATCGAGGAAGGGGAGACGGCGGTGATGGGGACGATGAACAACCCCGGCTCGCTCCTCCTCACGGTGGCGGACCTGTCGGTGATGGAAGCCAAGATCAAGGTGGACGAGACCGAGGTCCCCAACGTCACCATCGGCGACAGCGCATCGGTCAGGATCGACGCCTTCCCCGACCAGGCCTTCAGCGGCCGGGTCACCCGCATCGGCAACAGCGCCGTGCAGGGCGTGGGCGCGCAGGCCGCCAGCGACCAGCAGTCGGTGGACTTCGAGGTGGTCATCACCCTCGACACGCCCCCCCCCTCGCTGCGCCCCGACCTCTCGGCCACCGCCGACGTGGTGACCGAGTCGCGCCGTGGCGTGCTGGCGGTGCCCATCATCGCCCTCACCGTTCGCGACCGCGAAGGCAAGAAGTTCAAGCAGGCCGACGAGGGCGAGGAGGCCGCGCCCACCGCCCCCAGCCAGGACGCCGCCGACGCCCGCGAGCGCCGCAGCTCCGAAGTGACCGGCGTGTTCGTGGTGCGCGAGGGGAAGGCCGAGTGGGTGCCGGTGGAGATCGGCATCGCCGGCGACCGCTACTTCGAGATCCGCAAGGGGCTGCGCGGCGGCGAGACGGTGGTGAGCGGCAGCTACCAGGCCGTGCGCGACCTGGAGCACGAAGCGCCGGTGAGGATCGCCGGCCAGGCCGAGGGCGCCGCCGCGAAGGCCAAGGGGGGCAAGTGAGCGCTCCGCCGCTGATCGAAGTCCACGGGCTCCAGAAGCAGTACCAGATGGGCTCGGAGACCGTCCGCGCCCTGCGCGGGGTGGACCTCGTGATCGGGCGCAACGAGTACGTGGCCATCATGGGCCCGTCCGGCTCCGGCAAGTCCACCTTCATGAACCTGATCGGCTGCCTGGACACCCCCACGGGCGGGGAGTACGTCCTCAACGGGCAGAAGGTGGCGGGGATGAAGGACGACGACCTGGCCCGCATCCGCAACCGCGAGATCGGCTTCGTCTTCCAGACCTTCAACCTCCTCCCGCGCTCCACGGCGCTGGAGAACGTGGAGCTGCCGCTGGTCTACGCCGGGGTGGGGAAGGCCGAGCGGCGCGAGCGGGCCACCGAGGCCCTGCGCGCGGTGGAGCTTGCCGACCGGCTGGACCACCGCCCCAACGAGCTCTCGGGCGGGCAGCGCCAGCGCGTGGCCATCGCCCGCGCACTGGTGACGCGCCCCTCCATCATCCTGGCCGACGAGCCCACGGGCAACCTGGACTCGCGCACCTCCGAGGAGATCATGGCGCTCTTCCAGCGCCTGCACGCGGAGGGGCAGACGATCATCATGGTGACGCACGAGCCCGACATCGCGGCCCACGCGGACCGCGTGGTGATGCTCAAGGACGGCGTCATCGCCAGCGACCGGCTTCAGGCGCGCGTGCACGTGGGCACGATGCCGCCCGCCGCCGCCCTGTCGGAGGTCTGACGACATGAACTCCAGCGAGGCGGTGCGGATCGCCCTGGCGATGATCCGCGCCAACAAGCTGCGCGCGTTCTTTACGGTGCTGGGCACGGTGGTGGGCGTCACCTTCCTGATCGCGGTCATCACCCTGATCACGGGGATGAACGCGTACATGAAGGAGGAGTTCGCCGGCAAGATCCTGGGCTTCAACACCATCAACGTGCGCCGGCTCCCCTCCGTGGGCGCCGGGCCGGTGGACGAGAAGACGTGGCGCGCCTGGCAGCGCCGCCCCTCGCTGACCCACGACGACGCCCGCTACATCGAGGAGCGCGTGAGGACGCCGGGGCTGGTGGCGTACGCGTACGACGAGGGCGGCAAGGTGGGAGACGGCCGGGGGAAGCTGATCGAGGGCGTCAACATCGTGGGCGCCTCGGCCAACTTCTTCAACGTGCGCGAGCTCAAGATCGCGCGCGGGCGCACCTACACCCAGAACGAGGCCGAGCGCGGCGTGCCCGTGGTGGTGCTGGGCCAGGACGTGGCGGACAAGCTCTTCGACGGGCTGCCGGTGCTGGGCAAGGAGGTGAGGATCGTGAACGTGCCCTACCGCGTCATCGGCGTGATCGAGAAGCAGGGGTCGCTCTTCGGGATGTCGATGGACCGCATGGTGGTGGCGCCCATCCGCTCGCCCCTCAACGGCGCGCTCTTCCGCAACAACGTGGTGGAAGACATCTACCTGCGCGTGCCCGACGCCAAGCTGATGGCGCGCGGCCAGAGCGAGCTCGCGGGGCTGATGAGGGAGCGGCACCGCCTGGCCCCCGGCGAGGAGAACGACTTCATGCTGGAGACGGCCGACGAGGCGCTGGGCTTCTGGGACAAGATCTCGTCGTTCCTCCTCACCGCGCTCCCGCTGCTGGTGACCATCTCGCTGGTGGTGGGCGCCGTGGTGATCATGAACATCATGCTGGTGTCCGTGTCCGAGCGCACGCGCGAGATCGGGGTGAGGAAGTCGCTGGGCGCGCGCCGCCGCGACATCCTCCTCCAGTTCCTGGTGGAGGCCGGCACCCTTTCCGGCGCCGGCGGCGTGCTGGGGATCCTCTCGGGGGTCGCCCTGGCGTACGCGGTGGCGGCGGTGTCGCCCATCCCCGCGCGCGTCTCTCCGGGGTCCGTCGCGCTGGGGATCGGGCTGGGCGTGGGCGTGGGGCTGATGGCGGGCGTGTACCCGGCCTACCGCGCTTCGCGGCTGGACCCCATCGTCGCCCTGCGGGCGGACTGAGGAAGCGATGAACCTTACTTCGACCCGCGAAGGGATCGGGATCGCCATCGACGCCCTGCGCTCCAACAAGGTGAGGGCCTTCCTCACCACGCTGGGGATCGTGATCGGCGTGGCCACGGTGATGACGATGGCCGCCGCCATCACCGGCTTCCAGCGGATGGTGATGGAGGGGCTGGACGCCATCGGCCCCAACAACTTCATCGCCACGCGCTTCGACCAGACGCAGCTCGCCTTCGTGAACAACGGCACCGGCAAGCCGCCCTGGTACGGCAAGCCGGCGCTCACCTTCGCCGACGCGGAGATGATCGAGGCGCTCCCCTCGGTACGCACGGTCACCACCTCCATCGACCTGGGCGCCGACGTGCGCGTGGGCCCGCGCGCGGTGAGCGGCGTGCAGGTGATGGGGCGCACCTCGGACTGGGTGGAGTACGCCCGCGGCGACTTCGTGCAGGGGAACAACTTCCTGCCGATGGACGACCAGCGCACGGCCCACACGGCGGTGCTGGCGCCCGACCTGGCGGAGCAGCTCTTCCCCGGCAGCAGCGCGGTGGGGCGCCTCATCCGTATCAAGGGGCGCGAGTTCCGGGTGACCGGCGTCTACAAGATGAAGGACAACATCTTCGCCGACGCGCAGGCCAACTGGGTGGTGGTACCCGCCACCACCGCCATCCGCGACCTGGAGGCCGACGCGGAGTGGATGGACTTCCTGGTGGTGCCCGAGATCGGGTACACGCAGGAGCGGGCGATGGACGACGTGACCGCCGCCATGCGCGGCCAGCGCGGCCTGAAGCCGGCCGACGAGAACAACTTCGCGCTCATCAAGCAGGAGTCGTTCAAGGCCACCTTCGACCGCGTGACGCTGGCCATCCGCATGGTGCTGCTGGTGCTCTCGTCCATCGGGCTGCTGGTGGGGGGCGTGGGGGTGGTGGGGATCATGATGATCTCGGTGACGGAGCGTACGCGCGAGATCGGCGTGCGCAAGGCGCTGGGGGCCACCCGGCGCGAGATCCTCTGGCAGTTCCTGGTGGAGTCGGTGACCGTAACGGTGATCGGCGGCGCCATCGGCCTGGCGCTGGCCGCCGCGCTGGCCGCGGGGATCTCG
>DASVSA010000494.1:0-7195 GCA_036388335.1 Longimicrobium sp.
CCGGCTGCGCCAGCGCCGTCACGGTGCCGATCTCCACGTGCCCGAACCCCAGCGCCCCCAGCGCGTTGAACGACTCCGCCGACTTGTCGAACCCCGCCGCCAGCCCCACCCGATTGGGGAAGCGGATGCCGAAGCGCTCCACCTCCAGCCGCCGGTCGCGCACCCCGTACAGCGCCCGCGCCGCGTCCCGCGCCGCCGCCGTGGCCAGCGCCCCGTTCAGCGCGGTGACGGCCGCGTGGTGCGCCTGCTCGGGCGCGAGGTTGAAGAGGAGCGGGCGCAGCAGGTCGTAGATCATCCGGTGCTCGGTATGTGACAGAGGCACAGAGACACGCTCTCTGTGTCTCTGTGCCTCTGTGTGAGCCCCAAGCTACGGGCCCCCCGCCCGAGCGGCAAGCTACGCGGTGGCGAGCACGGGCTGCGGGGCGAGGCTGCGGTCCAGGCCGGCGTCCTCCATGATCTCCACGGCCTCGGGGCCATCCACCGTCTCGCGCTCCAGCAGGGCGACGGCAAGGGCGGCGAGGGGCTCGCGGTTGGTGCGCAGGAGGTCGAGCGTGCGCTGGTAGAGGCGCGACAGGAGCGCGCGGACCTCGCGGTCCATCTGCGCGTGGGCGTCGGGGCTCAGGGAGCCCGGCTCGCCGTCGTGGATCAGAAGCCCCGTCTCGCTCCCCATCCCGAGCTGGTAGACCATGCGGCGGGCGATCCCGTTCACCTGCATCAGGTCGTTCTGCGCACCGCTGGTGACCGCTTCGGCGCCGAAGACGAGCTCCTCCGCCGCGCGCCCGGCCAGGCCTTTCACGATCAAGCCCTCCAGGTAGCTGCGCCGGTGCAGGAAGCGGTCGTCGTCGGGGGAGAAGAAGGCGACGCCCAGCGCCTGGCCGCGCGCCTGGATGGTGACCTTGTGCAGCCCGTCCTCCGGCGAGCAGACGACGCCGGCGAGGGCGTGGCCCGCCTCGTGGTACGCGATGGTGCAGCGCTCCTGGTCCAGCGCGCGGAAGCCCTTGCGCTCCTTGCCCAGGAGGAGGCGGTCGCGCGCGCCGTCCACGTGCGACCAGTGCACCTGCTCCGCCCCCTCGCGCGCGGCGGAGATGGCGGCCTCGTTGAGCAGGTTGGCCAGGTCGGCCCCGCTGGAGCCGGGGGTGAGCCGGGCCAGCCGCGGGAGGTCCACCGACTCGTGGAGGGGCACGCCGCGTCTCACCGCGTGGAGGCGGAGGATCTGCTCGCGGCCCTGCGCGGTGGGCGTGGCGACGGTCACCATTCGGTCGAAGCGGCCGGGACGCTTGAGTGCCTCGTCCAGGTCGTCCGGCCGGTTGGTGGCCGCGATCACGACAACGCCTGCCAGGGGATCGAAGCCGTCCATCTCCACCAGGAGCTGGTTGAGCGTGCGGTCGTCCTCGTTGTGCGAGCGGTTGCGCCCGCGCTTGCCGCCCAGCGCGTCGATCTCGTCGATGAAGATCACGCCGCCGCGCTTGCGGGCCTTCCTGAAGAGAGCCTTGATGCGATGGGCGCCCATGCCGACCAGGAACCCCGTGACCTCCGAGCCGCTCAGCGAGAAGAAGGGCACCTGCGCCTCCCCGGCCACCGCGCGCGCCAGCAGCGTCTTGCCGGTCCCGGGCGGGCCCACCAGGAGCGCGCCCTTGGGGATGCGTGCGCCCAGCGCGGCGAAGCGCTCGGGCGCGCGCAGGAACTCCACGAGCTCGCGCAGCTCCTCGGCGGCGCCCTGCGTGCCGGCGACGTCGGCGAAGGTGGTGTCGGAGGTGCCGCCGGAGCCCAGCTCGCCCATCTCGCCGCCGCGCGACTGGCGGTACAGGTAGAAGAAGACGCCGGCCAGGAGGAGGGCCGTAAAGCCGTACTGGATGGCCTCGCGCCAGGGCGCCGGGTCGGGCGCCTGCTCCAGGGAGAGGGCCACGCCCGCCCGCTCGGCCCGCGCGGCGAGCCCGTCCACCTCGGTCACCGGATAAGCGACGGAGAAGTCGGGCTCGGCGCCGTTGGTGTCGCGCGCGCCGGCCCACTCGCCGCGCACGTCCACGCCGGGGCGGACGACGATGGACTCCACGCGGCGCGCCTCGATGGCGCGCAGCAGCTCGGTGTAGGCGATGCTCGGCACCTCGGTGGGGCGCGGGCGCATCCACCCCCACGCGGCCAGCGCCACCAGTAGGACGGCGGCGAGCGCCCCGGCGATGGCGAGGCGCCCGAAGCCGGGCGTGGGACGGCGCCTTCCGCCGTCGGTGCCGTGGCGAAGGGGTGCGGAAAGCTCTTCCGCGGGCGAGAGAGACATACGGATACTTCTATAGCTGGAGCGGCGGCGGAGCCGTGCGCGGCCCCGCCGGGAACGCCGAGACATGAGCGGAGCGGCGGAGGTCCTCGCGCGCGCGTCCGAACGGTGAAGCCAAGATAATGTAAACATTCGCTTTACGGGAGCGGGGGCCCGGCCGCCGCGGCCGCTTGCGACGCGGGCGGGGGAGCGGGCATATTGTCGTGCTCCGTAACGCGTTCATCTTCCAGGAAGTGAGCTCCATGGCAACCCAGGGCAAAGACACCGAAGTCGTGTTCCTTTCCGCCGCCCGCACCGGGATGGGTACGTTCGGCGGCTCTCTCAAGGATTTCTCCGCCACCGACCTGGGCGTGTTCGCCGCCAGGGCCGCGCTCGACCGCGGCGGCGTTCCCGCCGAGGAAGTGGGGCACGTCGTGTTCGGCAACGCGCTGCAGACCTCGTCGGACGCCATCTACCTGGCGCGCCACATCGGGCTGCGCGCGGGGCTCCCGCAGGACACGCCGGCGCTTACCCTCAACCGCCTGTGCGGCTCGGGGTTCCAGGCCATCATCTCGGGCGCCATGGAGATCATGCTGGGCGAGGCCGAGGTGGCGCTGTGCGGCGGCACCGAGTCCATGAGCCAGGCCCCGCACGTCATCCGCGGCGCGCGGTGGGGCGAGCAGCGGCTGGGGCCCGTGGGCAAGCTGTACGAGGACTCGCTGTGGGAGGCGCTCACCGACACCTTCGCGGGCTGCTCGATGGCGGTGACGGCCGAGAACCTGGCCGACCACTACGGCATCACCCGCCAGCAGGTGGACGAGTACGCCCACCGCAGCCAGCAGCTGGCCAAGGCCGCGTGCGAGCAGAACCGCTTCGACAGCGAGATCGTCCCCATCACCCTGAAGTCGCGCAAGGGTGAGACGCAGTTCTCCTGCGACGAGCACATGCGTCCCGAGACGACCATGGAGATGCTCGGCAAGCTGAAGCCGTACTTCAAGGAGGGCGGCACGGTCACGGCCGGCAACGCCTCGGGCATCGGCGACGGCGGCGCCGCGGTGCTCATCGCGTCCGAGGCGTACGCGCGCCGCAACGGCCTGGCGCCCATCGGCCGCCTGGTATCGTGGGGCATCGCGGGCGTGGATCCCAAGCACATGGGCATCGGCCCCGCCCCCGCCTCGCGCCTGGCCCTCAAGCGCGGCGAGATGGAGCTGGACCAGATGGACCTGGTGGAGGTCAACGAGGCCTTCGCCTCGCAGTTCTGCGCGGTGGAGAAGGAGCTGGGCCTGGACCGCGAGCGCACCAACGTGTCGGGCGGCGCCATCGCCATGAGCCACCCGCTGGGGATGAGCGGCGCGCGCATCACGGTTCACCTCCTCCACGAGCTGCGCCGCCAGGGCAAGCGCTTCGGCCTGGGCACGGCGTGCATCGGCGGTGGCCAGGGGATCGCGGTGGTGGTGGAAGCCTTTCCGGCGGTGGCAGAGGCCGCCATCGCGGCTGATTGACGGTGGAAGTGCCTAGTGCCAAGTGCCTAGTGCCGAGTAACTGCAGGTCAGGACTCAGGACCCAGGACTTCTTTTCACTAGGCACTAGGCACTAGGCACCAGGTACTTCGTCCCATGTCCAACCTCCCGTCGAAACCCTCGCCCGAGCCGGGCCCCCCAGCCCGCCGCGTCTCCACCGCCGAGCTGGAGGCGGTGATCCGGCGCGCCACCGAGCTGCAGTTCGCGCGCGGCGACGCGGAGGAGGGGCTGCCCGAGGCGGAGGTGATGAGGATCGGGAAGGAGCTGGGGCTGGAGCCGGCGCACGTCCGCCGCGCGATCCTGGAGGTGCGCGGGCAGCCGCGGGAAGAGAAGGGGATGATGGTGAGCGTGATGGGGCCGGACACGGTCCGCGCCGCGCGCACCATCCGCCGCCCCGCCGCGGCGCTGGGGATGTCGCTGGAGGAGTACCTGGTGAAGTGCGAGTTCATGGTGGTGCAGCGCCGCTTTCCCGACCGCACCCGCTACGTGCGCGGCAACGGGATGGGCGCGGCGCTCGGGCGCGCGGCGGCCAAGATGGGCCAGCGCAGCCCCATGCTGGACCTGCGCCAGGTGGACGTGCACGTCTCGCCCGCGGACGAGGACACCGCTTACGTGGAGCTCTCGGTGCCGATGGGCTCCGTGCGCACCGGGCTCACCGTGGGCGGCGTGGTGGGCGGAGGCGGGGCGGGCGCCGCGGCGGGCATCTCGACCGCCATCATGTTCGCGGACCCGTTCGCGCTGGTCGGCTTCCCCATCTTCGGGGCGGCGGTGCTCGGCGCCCGGCTCATCTACCGCAGCGTAGCGGGCGGCGTGCAGGAGCGGCTGGAGGCGTTCCTGGACCGGGTGGAGCACGGCGAGCTTCCCAGTCCGGCGAAGCGGCCGGAGTGGCGGAAGCAGCTCGGGATTTGAAGAAGTGGCCTCACACAGAGGCACAGAGATACTCAATCTCCACACAGGGAGTGCCGGATGGCCGAGATCAAGCGCGTGGGGGTTCTGGGGTGCGGTCTGATGGGGAGCGGGATCGCGCAGGTGTGCGCCCAGGCCGGGTACGAGACGATCGTGCGCGAAGTGTCCGACGAGGTGTGCGAGCGCGGGATCGGCGGGATCGGGAAGCAGCTCGGCAAGTCGGTGGAGAAGGGGAAGATGGCCGCCGAGGACCGTGACGCCATCGTGGGCCGCCTGCGCGGCACCACCAGGCTGGAGGAGCTGCGCGACTGCGACATCATCATCGAGGCCGTGGTGGAGGACCTCGAGCTCAAGAACCAGATGTGGAAGACGCTGGACGAGGTGTGCGGCCCGGAGACCATCTTCGCGTCCAACACCTCCTCCCTCACCATCGCCGACATGGCCGCCGCCACGAAGCGGCCCGAGCGCATGGTGGGTCTGCACTTCTTCAACCCGGTGCCGGTGATGAAGCTTGTGGAGGTGGTGAAGACCATCGCCACCGATCCGCAGGTTTTCCAGACGGCGTTCGACTTCGCGGCGTCGCTGGGCAAGGAGCCCATCGTCTGTAAGGACAATTCGGGCTTCGTCGTCAACCTCCTCCTTGTGCCCTACATGATGGACGCCATCCGCGCCCTGGAGCAGGGCGTGGCGACCATCGAGGACATCGACAAGGGGATGAAGCTGGGGACCGGCTACCCGATGGGCCCCTTCGTCCTCTCGGACTTCGTGGGGCTGGACACGCTGGACAAGATCGGCGGCATCATGTTCGAGGAGTACAAGGAGAAGCGCTACGCCTCGCCGCCGCTGCTCAAGCGCATGGTCTCGCTGGGCTACTTCGGCCGCAAGTCGGGGAAGGGCTTCTACGACTACAGCGGTCCCGAGCCCGTGGTGATGAAGCTGATCTGACCTTCGCGGCGTTGGAGCATGCTCCTTGCACGGGAGTCCGCGCAAGGCAGAGAGCGCACCCTGACGTGGACGGAGACAATGGCACGCGAGACAGGCACCGTAGAGCGCTTCATGGATGACAAGGGCTTCGGCTTCATCAAGCCCGACGGCGGCGGCAAGGACGTCTTCGTCCACCACTCCGCCATCCAGGGGAGCGGGTTCAAGTCGCTGGCCCAGGGCGCACGGGTGGAGTTCGACCTGGTGCAGGACCCCAAGGGCCCCCGCGCGGAGAACGTCTCGACCCTGAGCGAGTAAGGGTCGGGCGCTCCCCACAGCGGGCGACCGCGCCGGCCAGCCTTCTTCGAGGCTGGCCGGCGCGCTGCCGTTCCCACCGCGCCGGAACCGCCGGGTTCGGCGCCGTGCTCCATTCACGACCCCGGAAGATCCAGATGAGATTCCCCAGCTGGTGTGCGATGGCGTCGGTGCTGCTGGTGAGCGCGTGCGCCACCACGCGCGGCGGCACGCAGGTGCGCGCGGAGCTGAACGAGGAGTTCCGTATCCGCACGGGCGAGACGGCGCAGGTGGATGGGCTTCGCCTGCGCTTCATGCGCGTGAGCGAGGACTCGCGCTGCCCCATCAACGCCCGGTGCGTGCGCGCCGGCTCGGCAAAGGTGGCGGTGGAGCTGCGCACCCCCGGCAGCGCCCCGGCCGAGGCCCTCCTCGAGACCCCCGACAACCCAAAGAACGCAGCCTACGGCGCCTACGTGATCGAGGTGCTTGATCTCCAGCCCGGCCGCGAGGTCAACGCCCCGACTCCGCGCTTCGAGGCCGCGTTCCGAGTGCAGAGCCGTTAGCGCGGGCCCTCACCCCCCGACCCCCTCTCCCGATAACAGGAGAGGCTGCGCCTCTCGTCATCGAGAGAGGGGGCGATTTCCACGCATCCACGCGACGAAGCGGCCCCTCGCCGCCCGCGGCCCTCGCGAAGCCTGGGCGCGGCTGGACGGCTGGAGTGCGCCCCCCTCCCCCAGCGGTTTGGGGGAGGGGGGTCGGGGGGGTGAGGGCTGCGGCCCGGCCCTTGAATGGAGGACGGCGCACGTACCATCCACCCCGACCCGCGGCTCCCTATGACACTGCTGAAGCCCTTCGACGCGACGCACAGACCGAAGCTGGGCGACGAGGACGCCGCTCCGCCCCGGGGCACCCCCGGGAGGCGCGAGAGGGAGCGCGAGCTGGAGACGCTGCTGGAGCGGCTGACGGCGCTCAGCACCGCGCTCACCGCCGAGGGGAAGCGGTCGCTGCTGGTGGTGCTGCAGGGGCGCGACGGGGGCGGGAAGGACGGGCTGATTCGCAAGGTGTTCGGCGCCATCAACCCGCAGGGGATGCACCTGGCCAGCTTCGCCGCGCCGTCGGGTGCGGAGCTTCGCCACGACTACCTGTGGCGCGTGCACAACGTCGTCCCCGAGTACGGGCAGGTGGGCGTCTTCAACCGCTCGCACTACGAGGAGGTGCTGGTGGCGCGCGTGCGCGGGCTGGCCCCGCGCGAGCGGTGGGAGAAGCGCTACGACCAGATCAACGACTTCGAGCGGATGCTGGT
>DASVSA010000495.1:0-11048 GCA_036388335.1 Longimicrobium sp.
ACCGAGAACGACGCGCACTCGTGGGTGGAGGTGTGGTTCCCGGGGGCTGGATGGGTGCCCTTCGATCCCACGCCCCCCTCCCGCTTCGGCGTGGTGCAGCGGGGAACCGAAGACGCGTGGGACAGCCCCTTCCGCGTCTGGTTCGACGGCGTGGAGTACCGCTGGTACCGCTGGGTGATCGACTACAACCTCGACCGCCAGCTCGCCGTCTTCCGCGGCGTGGGCAGCCTCTTCTCGCGGGGGCGCGGCGCATCGCCCGGCGAAGCGGCTCCGGACCGCCCCCGCGACTCCGGCGATGCCCCCGGAGGCGCTCCGTACATCCTTCTCGCGCTGGCGCTGGGCGGCGGCGCGTTCTGGCTGGTCCGCCGCCGCCGCGCGCGCCTGCCCGAGGAGGCGCGCGTGTACCTGGCGCTGCGCCGCGCCTACGCCCGCGCGGGTGTGGGCGATCCCGGGGCCGGTCCGTTGCAATGGGCCGAGGGGCTCGCCCGCGACGGCGCTCCCGGCGCCGAACCGGCCGCCCGCCTGGTGCGCATCTACCTGGACGCCCGCTTCGGCCGCCGCCCCGCCGGCGACCAGGGCCGCGCCGAGATGGCCCGCGCCCTCGCCGAAGCCCGCGCGGCACTGAGGGAGCCGGCCCACGTTTGAGCCTTTTCTCCGTGCCTCTGTGCCCCCGTGTGAGGCCTGCCCCTTCCCTTCGCGGCGCACTTCTAGCAAAGTAGAGAGAGAAATGCGAGCGGCGGCGCCATGGATGCGCCCCGTACCCTCATTCCCGGGGATGTCCAGGACGATGGAGCAGAAGCGTTTCGAGGTGGAAATCACCTTCCGGCAGACGGTGCGCTACGCGGTGGAGGCCAAGGACCGCAAGGTGGCGGAGAGGTTGGCGGTGGAGCGGTGGCGCGCCGGCGAAGAAGGAGCGACGCTCGGAAACGACTGCTGCGAAGTCACCGCCGTGGCCGCCGCCCAATCGCCCAACGAAGAACGGCAGTGCCGCGACTGCGACACGGCCTTCCGCTACCTCCGCGACCGCGAGCTCGTCATCGAGACGCTGGACACGGACGCCTTCAACCCCACCGTCCACGACGCCGTCTCCGCCGAAGACGTGGCCATGCACGTCGGCTGGAAGCGCAAGGACGATCCCGGCACCCCCGACGTAGCCCGAGCCGCCCGCGCGCTGGACCGCCTCTGCACCGAGCACCGCGTGGTGTGCTTCACCCGCCCGCGGGTGCGCGCCAGCGAGCGCGGCGAGGTGCGGCTCTACTGCACGCCGCAGCACCTGGAGCGCCTCAGCGCCCTGGTGATGGACGATGCGGAGCTGACGGTCGCGTAAAGACGGGCCTCACACAGAGACACAGAGGCACGGAGAACAGCGAAGTTCTCCGTGCCTCTGTGAGTTGCCTATTATTCTCTTTACACGACGTTTAATTAACGGTATGTTCGGAGGATCTCCTCTCACGCACGCGGCGGTCGACGTCTCGCAGCGCGATACTGACAGATCTTCCGCTCCACTCTACCATGATGAAACGATGTCTGAGTACGTTATCCACAGTCGTGGCTGTGGCCGTGCTGGCATCCTGTGACCTCACGACTCCTACCTCGCCGCGAACACCGGCTCCCCCGAGACACGAGATCACATACGACACTGCGTCGCTCACCGAGTCGGGGTACCAGTTCGAGACGACCTTCACCGTGCCGATCGGCTCGGGCAACGCGATGCTCGAGTGGGTATCCACCGGAATCGCGCTCTCTGAGGGAGACGATGTCTTCATCATTCCTGACGGGGAAGTGACGTACACGCTCAACGACGACTGGGTATATTGGTGCGGTGCCAATGGAGCGGAGACATGGCCGTGGTGGTGCAACATCAGGAGCGGCTCCGCCGGCCCGTAC
Organism: Longimicrobium sp.; assembly: GCA_036388335.1. GTDB lineage: Bacteria > Gemmatimonadota > Gemmatimonadetes > Longimicrobiales > Longimicrobiaceae > Longimicrobium. The sequence goes on from DASVSA010000495.1 coordinate 1,888, forward strand.
GGTGGCATCTCGGGCCCCTCGAGCAATACGAGCAACGATCTGCGGCTCTTCTATCGGATCAACCGCCCCGGCACGTGGGCCAAGATCCTGGCTTACCCTGCTAGCGACCGCGGTCCGGGCATCCTCGAGGTTTCACGCGCGGGCGCGGACAATGACGTTTGGAGTTTCGGTGGGCACCAGCGGGTCTTCATCTGGGTCAAGCGGGCTCCGCGCCCGCCACCGCCGCCCGAGCTGAAGCTGAAGTGTGAGCCCTCCCGCCTGCCGCGCGGAAACAGCACTACCTGCACCGCCACGGCGCAACCGGCGGACGGCTTCGTCGTCCAGACCTTCAGCTTCGCGGGCGACTCCGGAGCCGTGGCGAGCCACGCGGGAGACAACAAGAGCTGGACGTTCATACCACCCCAGGGCGGCACCGTCACGGTGACCGCAACCGTCGCGGGTACGAACCTGACTGCCAGGGCGCGGGTAGAGGTGTTTACGCCGTGCAGTACGGGGCTGGCGACTCTCGACGATCCGGAGGTACAATCCGGTCTCTCCGATCTGTGGAGGCGATCGAATCCGGAGGCGCCCATGGCCGACCGGCGCGAGCAGGGCGGCTGGTTGGTGAGGGTCGGCGACGACTTCATGCTCGACCCGTTCCCTCCAGAGTGGATCAGCCAGCCATGTGCTCTCACCCCACCGGAAGATTTTCAGAGTCCGCCGGGTACGATCGCGATGGTTCATACGCATCCTTACGCACGGCGGGAACCGCTCACGAGTTGCGACAAGCAAGAGCTTCCGGGCGGATTGTCGATGTACATCAACTACTCTGGGGATCCCAGCATCGACGATGATAGCACGATGCTGGATTTACGCAGCCGATACCCGAACCTCATCGGGCTCGTGATCGACCAGGACCAGATCATAGCGTACACGGGGTCCCCGGTGGACGAGCCGTCTCGTTACCCACGTTGCGGCTACTGACGGAAGGTTTGCCTGTATGTTCACCACTATCACGGCGGCGCTGGCGCTGATGATTTCGCCGGGACACAGTCAGCCCACACTCGGCTGTCCGGCAGACGACCCGCGCACGAGGGCCGTCGCCGAGCGGTTCCTGACGCGACGCTCGTATGCCGCATACCGGGATACTCTCGTGCTCGCGGAATCGACTAAGACCGATCTCCGCCCGCTCGTGAGCGGCGTCGACGACGCCGCTTGCCAGCGACTCCTGGAGAAGTTTGGTCCACCCGCGGGTCCGGATTGGATCTGGAGTGGGTACCGCTTGGGCGGGTACTACATCATTGCGTACAGGCGAGTGTTGGCACCAGGCAGGCTGAGGCTCGGCTGGAGTCCGCTGTACATTCTCGATCTGAACTTCAACGGCGTGTCCGCGTTCATGATGTGAGCCGTTCTCGCACACCACGGTATTGACGGGTCTCCTGAAATCGACCGCCGAATCGACGCACAAGGAGGTTATCCAACCTAGATTGGAGCTACACCGCATGAGAGTCTGGCTCTATGCCTTTGCCGCGATCATCGCGCTCACCTCGTTGAGCGCCGGCGCGCAGAGCTGCGCAATTCTGCCTGCCGAGAAGGAGGCGGATGTGCTCGAGGGGCTCTACGACATGTTGTTCAATCCAGAGTTCGCGGAATCCCGTGATTCCGCCATCCAGCTGCTCGGTCCAGTGACGGATCCAGGAATGGCGGTGAAAGATGATTCGGTTTGCCGGGCGGTGGCCCAGCGTATGGTCGCGCGGGAGCGGCAATTCAATGATCGTTGGAAACAGCAGGACCCTCAGCACACGACGTACGTGTTTCGGTTTGGGCCATACTACGTCGGTATGGTCAGGGAGAGGGCCGTGCCCTCACCGGGTGCGCTCACCACTCCCACCGGCAGGGGCATGAATATGATTTTCCGCGCGGCTGATCTCGAGTACGTACTCGGGGTCGTGTAAGCCGAGCGTGGGAGCGTAAAAGGAACGCCCCACGTAGACGGATCGGGATCACGTACACCGGTGCGGCGAACCCTCTGGAACCGGTGTTTCCCCTCGCACCGATGGTTGCGCAACACGGTGATATAATGCTCTGTCTACGGATTCTGGCGGGCTGCGCCCTGATCGCGACTCCGCGGGTGGTGCTCGCACAGTCATGCGGGGATGTTCCCGCGGAGGTTGCCGAGGAGACGCGAGCCGCCGTCGCGCCGCTCTTCTTCGACTCGGCCGAAGCGGATCTGCGTGAGGCTTCCGTGCGCCAGCTCGCGCCGGGGGAGATTCAGCAGATCGTGCGAGACGACTCGGTCTGCGCGGCGCTCGTGCAGCGCGCCGTCGCCCACCTGCGCGCGACGAACTCCGTGTGGAGAGCGGGACAGGAGGGCGAGCAGGAGGTGATCGTATTCCGCTTCGGTCCGTACTACGCGGTGTCGCTCACTCGCGCCCAGCCGGTGACCGATACGGGTCTGAATGTCGCCACCGGCTGGTCGCCCCTCGTGGTGTTCAGAGCGGGCGATCATGTTTACATCCACACGTTCGCCCACTGAGGTTCGTGCAGCGTCGCCGCGCGGTGCTGCGGTGCCGACACATGAGATACGCAGTCGGGCTCGCCGAAGAAACCCCTCCGGTTACGCCGGTGAAGAGCTCTATTGGAATGCGGGGCCGAGCGCGGGAGCCTCAACGCAACGCGCGGATTGATAAACGGGGTTCACACAGAGGCACGGGGAACAGCTTGGTTCTCCGTGCCTCTATCCGTATTCCCCGGTCCGGTGTGGCTTTTTCGGCGCGGGGAGCCGATACTGCGATACGGGTGTTCATCGACACGGACCAGGGGGGATCATGCGGCGAGCGTTACGGTGTGCTGCGGGCGGAATTGGGTTCATGCTGGTCCTGGCTTCATCGGGGCATGCGCAGCAGGTGGTGAACATCTGGCCGGGGGTCGCTCCGGGGTCCGAGAGCTGGACGCACAAGGAGAGGGTCATCGAGAACACGCCGCTCGGGACGGTGATCTTCAACGTGGTGACTCCCACGCTGACCGCGTACCTCCCGGAGCGCGGCAAGGCCACGGGCACCGGGGTCATCATTGCCCCCGGCGGCGCATTCGTCGCGCTTGCAACCAGCCTGGAGGCCGAGCCCATCGCGCGCCGGCTGCAGGAGAAGGGGATCGCGGCGTTCGTGCTCAAGTACCGCATCGTGGAGAAGCGCGGCGACGGCATCCCGCGGATGGACATGGACACCGCGGGCAGGTACGGCATCGCCGACGGGATCCAGGCGCTCAGGGTGGTGCGGAGGCGCGCGGCGGAGTGGGGAGTGGCTCCCGACCGCGTCGGCTTCATGGGCTTCTCGGCCGGGGCCATGGTCACCAGCGCGACCCTGCTCCAGGCGGACTCCGCGGCGCGCCCGAACTTCGCCGCGATGATCTACGGCGCGCCGTTCGGCGTGATGCCCGCCATCCCGGCGAAACTGCCGCCCATGTTCATGGCCTGGGCGCAGGACGACAACGTGGCGCTCGCCCCCATCGTGCGGTTCTACGACGCGCTGCGCACCGCGGGCCACAAGCCGGAGGCCCACATCTACAGCGCGGGCGGCCACGGGTTCGGCATGCGCACCCAGGGCACCAGCAGCGACCGCTGGATCGACTCCTTCGAGTACTGGCTGCGAGCGCAGGGATTCGACGGCCCGGCGAGGACGTCCTCCCGCTGACCCCGTGAGGGTCGAGGAAGCGCAGGCACTGATCGCCCCGGCGGTGGCTGCGGCTGCCGGGGCGCGCTGGGCGGACCTCGGCGCCGGGCGCGGAACGTTCACGCGCGCCCTCTCCCGCCTCCTCGGCCCCGGCGCCGAGGTGTACGCGGTGGACCGTGACCCCGCCGCGGTGCGGGCGCTCGCCGGGCTCGGTCCCGGGGTCACTTCGCTGCACGGTGACTTCGGGGATGAGTCCGCGTGGCGCTCGCTCGCGCTGCCCGCGCTGGACGGCATCCTCCTCGCCAACTCCCTCCACTACGTGCCGGCGGCGGAGCAGCGCGCCGTCCTCGCCCGCCTGGCCGACGCGCTGCGCCCCGGCGGACGGCTCGTGGTGGTGGAGTACGAGGGGCGTGCGGCGAACCCATGGGTCCCGTACCCCGTGGACTCTTCGGAACTCGCCGTGCTCCTCCCGCCCGGCATGGCCGCGCCGGTCCGCACCGGCTCTCGCCCCTCCGCGTTCGGCGGGACGATGTACGCCGCATTCACGGAGCGCCTACGGTAGCGGAAAAAACGGAGGCACGGAGATGAAGTGATCTCCGTGCCTCTGTGCCTCTGTGTGATCCCCTTCTGTCAATCCGCCGTGACCACCGCCGCCGTCTGCGCGTTCGTGACGGAATCCGCGGGCGCGTCGCGAAAGGTGGCGAGCACCTCCACGAGGCGCGCGATGTCCGCGTCGTTGCTGGCGATGCCCACCGAGGCGCGGATGGCGCCCACGGCGTGGTCGCTCATGCAGTCCGAGAACCGCTGGAGCGTAAAGGTCTCGGGCGTCAGCGTGTTGATGCAGCGGAACGCCTCGTCGTCGTGGTAGTCGAAGGCGAACTCGGCCGCGCCCGGGTTGCAGAAGAAGCCGGTGCGGATGGAGACGCCCGCCGCGTTGGTGCGCTGCTCCACCACCCGGAAGTCCACCGTGTCGCCGTCGGGGTCCAGGAGGTTGAAGGCCACGGACCCGCCCCTCATCTCCATGCTCTCCGGCCCGTACACGCGCACCATCGGGGAGCCGTTGGAGTGCCGCAGCGCGCGGAGCTCGTCCAGGAGCACCCCGGCCAGACGCATCACGTGCTCGTGGATGCGCTCGATGCCGATCTCCCCCAGGAAGCCCAGCCCCGCCGCCACCGCCGAGATCCCCAGGTAGTTGAGCGTGCCGTCCTCGAACGCGCGCCCCGTGACGTGCGACAGGTGGACGCTGTTCTGCGCGGACACGAACCTCACCGTGCCCCCGGCGAACCAGGGGCGGTGAAGCTCGCCCAGCACGTTGCGCCGGGCCAGCAGCGCTCCCACACCCGTGGGGAAGCCGAACATCTTGTAGAAGGAGAGCGCAACGAAGTCCGGCCCGTGCTCGTCCAGCCGCAGCGGGTTGGTGGGGACGAAGGCCGCCGCGTCCAGAAGCACGTGGTAGCCGTGTGCGCGCGCCGCCTCCACCCACTCCAGCGGGTGCTTTACGCCGCTGAAGTTGCTCTGCGCCGGGAAGGCGAAGAGGTGGTGCCTGGCGGGGTCCGCGCCGGCCAGGTGCGACTCCAGGTCGTCCACCCGCAGCTCGCTCCCCAGCGGCACGTAGCGCACCTCGGCCCCGTGCGCCACGACGTACTCGCGCATCCCGTTGACGGAGTTGTGGTTGTCCGCCGTGAGCAGGAAGCGCCCGCCGGGCTCCCACGGGTACGCCTCGGCGATCAGCTTGAGGGCGCCGCTGGCGTTGAGCGTGAAGATGACCTCGTACAGCTCCGGGTCCGCGTGGAAGAAGTCGAGCACCTTCCGCCGCGCCGCCTCCACCGCGTCGGTGGCGGCCTGCGAGGTGGGGTTGCGGGAGTGCGGGTTGCCCAGCACGGCATCGCACAGGTAGTCCGCGTGCGCACGCACCTGGCTCTCCGCGTACAGCCCGGCGCCGGTGTAGTCCAGGTATACGTGCCCGCCCCGGTCCAGGCGGCTGAAATCCCGTCGGCGCAGCTCCGCGAAGCGGTCGGTCATACGATCACACCCGGTCCAGTAGGGTCATGTGCGGCAGTGGCTGCAAGATAGCCGCGCCGATCCCAAAACTACAGGCTCACCCGGAGGCACGGAGACACAGAGAAGAACTGGTCTCTGTGCCTCCGTGTCTCCGTGTGAGCCTCAAAATCCGAAGCAGTAGAACAGCGCGTCGCCGCCGGTGGAGCGCAGGTTTTCCTGGCTGCAGCCGCGCGAGCCGTGGGCGGAGTTCCAGGAGGTGGGGTCGTCGCCGCCGCCCGTGCGGTCGTGGTGGCCCACCTGGGCGCTGCCCGTGCCGCTGCTCGTCCAGTTGGCGCAGGTGAGGTCCTCGCCGCTGGCGAAGGCGGTGCCGTCCGCGCGGGAGCCGGTGAGGATGTCGTGGCGGTTGGGAGTGTCGCCGCGGCCGGCCACCACCTCGCCGCGCTCGTTGAGCGAGGTCTGCTTGTTGAGGCCGTTGGAGTCCGCGTGCAGCTCGGCGACGTTGGCGGCTACGCGCACGCCCCGCGCGTTGTGCCAGGGGCCGGTGCCGATGCGGTCGCGCGCGTTCACGGCCGGCTGGCCGCCCGCGGCCTGGGTGCTGAGGTACGCCCTCCAGGTGCGGCCCCGCGTGCCCGCCGCCTCGGCCAGCCCGCGGCAGTGCTCGTCCGCGCCGGCCAGGCCGTCCGTGTCGGCGCCGTTGCCGGGGCCGGCGCTGGTGAGGAAGAACGACATCCCCGTTCCCCCGGCCGCGCTCCCCCCGCCGCCCGCGGTGGCGCACGAGCTCAGGACTGCGACCAGCAGGATCGATAGCTGCGGCTTCATCTCGGTTCTCCGGCGGTGGTGGATGCGTGTGGCGGGTGGCTCACACAGCAAACGGAGGCACGGAGATGATCTCCGTGCCTCCATTTCTTTTCAGGCGTAGTCCCAGTTCACCACGACGAACGAGTCCACGCTGATGCGTTGGTCGCCGAACAGGAGGGCGGTGTGGAGCCAGTCCACCTGCGCGGCGCCCACTTCGAGCTTGGCGGTGGGCGCGCCGCGCTTGGTCTGCAGGAAGGCGAACTGGCCATCGCGCCAGGCGTACACGTCCCAGCAGCCGGCGTAGCGCTTCGCGGCGCGGCGGGCGACACCGGCGAGCACCTGGCGGGGCTCTTCTTCTTCCAGCACGCGGTTGCGCTGCCCGGCGCGGGGGACGTCGTCCCAGTGCGTGAGGTACTTCCAGACCTCGCCGCCCGCGCCGGTGGTGTTCACCCAGCGACCGCTCCAGCCGTCGCGCTCCAGCAGCCGCAGCACGGCCAGCTCGGCGAAGAGGTGCTCGCCGTCCAGCTCGATCATCCCCGCGGCTTTCTTCCCGAAGTCGTCCACGAAGGGCGGGCCCTGCCAGCGCGGGAAGCGCAGGTACACGCCGGCCACGTCCTCCACCACCCGGCTGGGCATGTGGATGGGGGTCTTGAGCGGGACGCGGTAGCCGGTGCGCTCCGCCAGGGGCTGCAGCGCGTGCAGTGCCGGGTCGGGTGCGCTCATACGGGGCGCGCGGTGAGGGCTCTACGCAGGCGGAGCCTCGACGCCCTGGGCACGTGCGGCCATCCCGTCGCGCTCGCCCTTTTCGCGGGACTGGCGGGTGTACTGGTCTTCGGTGAACACGGCGAGGATCTTGTCCACCAGGGGGCGCGGCTTGCCCTCCCGCGCGCGCTCGAACGCCTCCATGTACGCCTGCTTGTTGCTCGGCATGAAGCCTCCGGGTATGGGGAGCGTGGCTGGTTGATCCTCCCAGTATAGCACGTCAGCGCCGGAAACACTCGAAGTTTTTTCAGCAGAGAAGAACCCGCCCCGTCATTTTGTGCGAGACCCGTCCTCCGTTCAGGCGACGCGGGCCTCGTCCGGGGTGGCGTGGTACCCGCAGCGGAGCTCGCACGCGTAGAAGGCTTCCTCGTTGCGCGGGCCGCCCCGCTGGAGTAGAACAAGCTTGCCGCGGCGGCACTCCGGGCAGGCGTGCTCGGTGACGGTGCGGCGCCAGCGGCCCACCGGCTCGGTGCCGGGGCCGCCGTTGGCGCGCGCCGTCTCCTTGCCACGCGGCGCCGCTTTCGAGGGCGGCGGCTTCCGGGTGCGCGTGGCCGTCTTCTTCGCCTTGCGCGCGCGGGTGGGGGCGTCGGCGGCGGGGCGGCGGGCGGTGTGCGCCGGGCGGTCGTCCTGCCACACGCCGCACTTCACGCAGATGCGCGAGCGGTTCTTCGTGACGCGCACGGGGCCGCGGCATCCCTCCGTCTTCTGGCAGAGGCCGTGGGTGGGGGTGCCGGCCTCGTCCGAGTCCCAGGCGACGCGGCATCCCTCGTGGTCGCACTTCACGTAGTAGCGGCCCTGGTAGCGGCGCAGCGTCAGGGTGCCGCCGTCGCGGGTGATGCAGGGCCAGAGCGGCTTCGGCTGGAACTCCGCTGCGGCCAGCGCGTCGGCGGGAACGCCGTCGCGCACCGTCTTCACCAGGTCGCGGGCGAAGGCGCGGATCTCGTCCATGAACGCCTCCCGCGTGTACTCGCCCCGCGACATCCTCGCGAGCTTCGCCTCCCACTGCCCCGTGAGCTCGGGGCTCTTGAGGAGGTCCACCTCGATCGACTCGATCAGCGAGGTGCCGTCGGGAGTGCAGGCGAGCGTCTTCTTCCTGCGCTCCACGAGGCCGGTGGCGATCAGCTTCTCGATGGTGGCCGCGCGGGTGGCGGGCGTGCCCAGCCCCGCGTCGCGCATGGCCGCGCGCAGCTCGTCGTCGTCGATGGTCTTGCCCGCCGTCTCCATCGCGCCCAGCAGGTCCGCGTCGGTGAAGGGGCGCGGCGGGCGCGTCTTCCCCGGGCGGTCCGCGAGCTCCAGCACCTCCGGGCGCTCGCCCTTGCGGACGTTCGGCAGCTCGCCCTCCTCGTCGTCATCCTTCCTGGCGCGCGGCGCGGCCCTGGGCGGATCGACGCGGCTCCACCCCTCGCGCAGGCACACGGAGCCGCGCGTGCGGAACGTCTCGTCCTCGATGGTGGTGATGATCGTCGTCTTGGCGTCGACCCGGTCGGGGAAGTACATCGCCAGCGTGCGGCGCACCACCAGGTCGAAGACGCGGCGCTCCTTCTCGTCCAGCGACGCGGGGAGCCTGCCGGTGGGGATGATGGCGTCGTGGTCCTCCACCTTGCCCGCGTCCACGAAGCGCTTGCCGCGCCGCGGGAGCGTGCCGTCCGCGCCCATGATCTCGGCCACCAGCGGGCCGTACTCGGGATGGCGCGCGAGGCCGCCCAGCTTCTTCGCGAGGGTCGCCTCCGTGGCGGGGAGGAGGTAGCGGCTGCTGGTGCGCGGGTAGGTGGTGGCCTTGTGCTCCTCGTACAGCGCCTGGGCCACGCGCAGCGTCTCGTCGGCGGTGTAGCCCCAGCGGCGGTTGGCCTCGCGCTGAAGCGTGGTGAGGTCGTAGAGCTGCTCGGGCGGCGTGGAGCGGTCCTTCTTGTCCACGCGGGTGACGAGCGCGTGCTTGCCGCGCAGCCGGTC
>DASVSA010000496.1:0-2980 GCA_036388335.1 Longimicrobium sp.
CCCCACCCTCACGGGCGACGAGCCGCGCGAGAAGCTCACCACCACCGCGCTGGAAGAGGTGGCCGGCGGCCGCGCCGACTTCCACCTGAGCAAGCGCCAGCGCCCCTCCGCGCTCTAATCCACGTGGCCGCGCCGCGCCTCCCGCGGCGCCCGTTCCGCGGGCGCCGCGTCGTCCTGGGCGTCACCGGGGGGATCGCGGCTTACAAGGCCGTCACGGTGGCGCGCGAGCTCACGCTCGCCGGCGCCGAGGTGGACGTGGTCCTCACCGGGGGCGCGCTGGAGTTCGTGCGCCCCCTGTCGTTCGAAGCGCTCACCGGGCGCCCCGTCCACACCTCGCTGTACCCGCAGGGCGATCCCAACCTCCACATCCGCCTGGCCCGCGACGCCCACGTGGTGGTGGTGGCCCCGGCCACCGCCAACTTCCTGGCCCGCGCCGCGGCGGGGATGGCCGACGACCTGCTCGCCGCCGTCCTGCTGGCGACGGAAGCGCCCGTCCTGCTGTGCCCCGCGATGAACGACCGGATGTTCGCCCACCCGGCCACCGGCGAGAACCTGCGCCGCCTGGTCGGGTTCGGCTACCGCGTGGCCGGCCCTGGCGTGGGCCCGCTGGCCTGGGGCGAGGGCGAGGGGCCGGGGCGGATGATCGAGCCCGAGGAGATCGTGGCCCACGCCGGCCGCGCGCTGGAGCCCGACAGTCCGCTGATCCGGCGCCGCGTGGTGGTGACCGCCGGCGGCACCCGCGAGCCCATCGACCCCGTGCGCTACATCGGCAACCGCTCGTCGGGGCGCATGGGGTTCGAGATCGCCGCCGCCGCCTGGCGGCGCGGCGCCGAGGTCCTGCTGGTCTCCGGCCCCTCCGCCCTCCCGGTGCCCACCGGCGTGGAGCTGAAGCGCATCGAGACCGCCGAGGAGATGCGCGCGGCCGTGGAGGAAGCCCTCCCCGACGCCGACGCGCTGGTGATGGCCGCCGCCGTCGCCGACTTCCGCCCCGCCGACCCCGCCGCCCAGAAGCTCAAGAAGGAAGCATCCGGCGTCCCCGAGATCCGCCTGGAGGCCACCGCCGACGTCCTGCGCTCCACCCGCGCCGCGCGGCGCCCGGGGAGCGTGGTGGTCGGCTTCGCGCTGGAAACGGCGGACGCGGTGGAGAACGGGCGCCGCAAGCTCCTGGGGAAGGGGCTCGACCTGCTGGTGGTGAACGACGCCACCGAGCCCGGCGCCGGCTTCGAGGTGGAGACCAACCGCGTGGTCCTCCTCCGCCCCGACGCGCCGGACGAGGTGCTCCCGCTGCTGACCAAGGCAGAGGTCGCGGACCACATCCTGGACCGCGTGGAGTTTCTCCTGGGCCTGGCGGTGGGCGCGTGAGCGACGAGCCCCGGGAGCTGCTGCGGCGCTACCTCCGCCAGCGCCGCGAGCTGGGCGAGGGCGAGCTGGTGCTGGACCGCCACTCACCGGCCGAGGTGCGCGCCGTGATGGCCGAAGCCGAGCGCCCCCGTGCCGCCGCGCCTCCTCCGCCTCCCCGCGGACCCGACCCCGGCGACGCGCCCGAGCGCCCGCTCCACCGCCGCGCGGGCGCGCCCGTGCCGGGGAGCACGGCCATGCCGCAGGCGCTCGACTCGCCCGTGCGCGGCATCGGCGCCGACGCCATCCGCCTGCTCCCCACCCTGCACGAGGTGCGCGAGGTGTCGCTGGGGTGCCCGCGCTGCCGCCTGGCCGAAGGACGCCTGCACGTGGTGTTCGGCGAGGGCGACCCCAACGCCGAGATCATGGTGGTGGGCGAGGCGCCGGGGGAGCAGGAAGACCGCACCGGGCGCCCCTTCGTGGGGAAGGCGGGGAAGCTCCTGGACCTCCTCTTGGCCACCGTGGGCGTGGAGCGCGAGCGCGTGTACATCTGCAACGTGCTCAAGTGCCGCCCGCCCGCCAACCGCAACCCGAAGCCGGACGAGGTGGAGGCGTGCAGCCCCTACCTCCTCCGCCAGGTGGAGCTGGTGAAGCCGCGCGTGATCGTCGCCTTCGGCGCGTTCGCGGCGCAGACGCTGCTGGGCGTCGACACGCCCATCGGCAAGCTGCGCGGGCGCCCGCACGTGTACCAGCCCACGCCCGAGCACGAGGGCGTGCCGCTGGTGCCGACCTACCACCCGGCCGGCGTCCTGCGCAATCCGGGCTGGATCCGCGCCGTCTGGGACGACCTGCAGCGCGTCCGCTCGGTGGTGGACCGCGCGGCGTAGAGCAGAGGTGTCTCGCACAGAGGCACAGAGAAGCACTTCGAGCCGCCCTCCCCGGCGGATGCCATTAAGCCGTAAATCCAGCAGGTCTCGATGTCCTTTCCTTCCCCCATCGCGCGCATCGCCGCGCCCCCGCCGGAGGTCTTCTCCGAGCGCACCCCCCCGTACTCCGCCGAGGCCGAGCTGGCCGTGCTCGGCGGGATGATGATGGACGCCGACGCCCTCTCGAAGGCAATCGAGGTCGTCGACGACACGATGTTCTACCGCGAGGGGAACCGGCGCATCTTCCGCGCGATGGTGAGGATCTTCGAGCGGGGCGACGTCATCGATTTCGTCACCCTCCCCGAAGAGCTCCGCACCCACGGCGACCTGGACTCGGCGGGCGGCCTCGCCTTCCTGTCGACGCTGGTGGACGCGGTCCCCACCGCGGCCAACATCGAGTACCACGCCAAGATCGTCCGCGAGAAGGCGCTCCTGCGCCGCCTGATCGAGGCCGCCACGGGGATCATCCAGGAGACCTACGCCGGCCAGACCGACGTGGAGGACCTGCTGGACGAGGCGGAGCAGCGGATCTTCCAGATCGCCCAGACGCACGACCGCAAGGGCTTCGTCTGGATCAAGGAGATCCTCTGGCCCACCTTCGAGAAGATCGAGCAGCTCCAGAACAACACCTCCGCCGTCACCGGCGTCGCCACCGGCTTCGGTGACCTCGACGAGCTCACCGCCGGCTTCCAGCCCGGCGACCTGATCATCGTGGC
>DASVSA010000497.1:0-2478 GCA_036388335.1 Longimicrobium sp.
TTTTGGCCTCACACAGAGACACAGAGGCATGGAGATGAATTCGTCTCCGTGTCTCTGTGTCTCTGTGTGAGTCAACCTGTTATGATATCGTTTTCCCGGACGAATTCCCGACGACGACGACGACCGTGACAGACTCGGAACAGCTCGGTTGGCCGTGGCGCTACGCGGCGGCGCTCGGCATGACGGCCGTCGCCGTGGCGCTCAGCGTCGCGGTGGAGCCTTACATCTCGCGCGCCGTGTTCCTGCTGTTGTGGCCGGCCGTAATCCTCTCCGCGTGGTACTCGGGGATGTGGGCCGCGCTCCTGGCGTCCGCGCTCGGCGTGGTGGCGGTCGATTACTTCCTCATCCCGCCGCGCTACAGCCTGGTTCCCAACGATCCCATCGAGCTGGTGCAGCTCGCGGTCTTCATGCTCGCGTCCACCGTGGTCGCGCGGCTCGCGGAACGCCTGCGCGTGGCCACCGTCGAGCTGCGGAGGGCCAACGCCGAGCTCGGGGAGAACAACCTGCTCCTGCAGGAGCAGACGGTAGAGCTGGAGCAGACGATCGAGGAGGCGCAGTCGCTCAACGAGGAGCTGGAGGCCACCAACGAAGAGCTGAACGTGGCGAGCCTCGCGGAGGAGGCGGGGCGCGACCGCCTCGCCTTCCTCGCCCATGCGAGCGAGGTGCTCGCATCCTCGCTCGAGTATGACACCACGCTGCACCAGGTGGCCGAGCTCGCCATCGAGCGGCTGGCGGACTGGTGCGTGGTGGAGATCAACCACCCCGATGGCACCCGCCGCAGCCGTGCCGTGGCGCACCGCGATCCCTCGCGCGTGAGGTGGGCCGACGAGATCGACCGCCTCTATCCGCCGGACCCGGAGTCGCCGACGGGGGCTCCCGCCGTGCTCCGCACCGGGAAGCCGCAGATGTACGCGCGGATTCCGGACGAGCTGCTGGAGCAGGGTGCGCAGGACGAGGAGCACCTGCGGCTGCTGCGCCAGGTGGGGTTCACGGGCGCCATCGTCGTCCCCATCATCGCTCACGACCGGGTTCTCGGCACCATCTCGTTCATCTCGGCCGAGTCGGGCCGGATCTACACGGACGAGGACCTGGTGCTGGCGGAGGACCTGGGGCGCAGGGCGGGCGCGGCGGTGGAGAACGCGGAGCTGCTGCGCGCGTCGCAGCGTGGCAGCGAGCGGGCGCGCAGAACGCAGGAGTTCGCCATCGCGCTCAACGAAGCGGCCACGCTTGCGGAAGTGGCGGAGGTGTGCGTGGAGCATGGCTTCAGGGCGCTGGGCGCCGACGCCGGCTCGCTGGCGCTGCTGACGGAGGACGGCGCCACGTTTGAGGTCGCCCGCTCCATCGGCTACCCGGAGTCCGTGACGCGACGCTGGAGCCGCTTCCCCCTCACGCCAGGCCGCCCGATCTCGGACGCGGTGGTGGACGGCGTGCCGCTCATCATGGCCACGCACGAGGAGGTGAGCGGGCACGATGCCTCCATCCTCTCCGCATTCGCGCACGCGGAGACGGCGGCTTTCGTCGCCATTCCGCTGATCTCGGGCGGGACGACGCTGGGGGCGCTGGCGTTCAGCTTCCGGCGGGAGCAGGAGTTCGACGAGGGGGCGCGCGCCTTCATGCTTACACTGGGTGAGCAGGCCGCCCAGGCGGTCGCCCGCGCGCGCCTGCTGGACGCGGAGCGCGCCGCGCGCACGGAGGCGGAGGCCGCCAACCGCGCCAAGAGCGAGTTCCTCTCCGCCATGAGCCACGAGCTGAGGACGCCACTGAACGCCATCGGCGGCTACGTGGACCTCATCGACATGGGGATCCGCGGGCCGGTGACGGACGAGATGCGGTCGGACCTGGAGCGCGTGAGGCGGGCGCAGCAGCACCTGCTCACGCTCATCAACGACATCCTCAACTTCGCTCGGCTGGAGGCGGCCCAGATCGAGTACCATATCGGGACCGTGCCGGTCGGTCCGCTGGTGCGCGACCTGGTGGCGCTCGTGGAGCCGCAGATCAGCGCCAAGGGGCTCGCCTTCCACTGTTCCGCCTGCGACTCGCCGCTGGCGGTGCTCGGGGATGCCGAGCGCGTCCGCCAGATCCTCCTCAACCTGCTCGCCAACGCGGTCAAGTTCACCGCACAAGGCGAGATCCGCATCGCCGCCGAGGGGGATGGGCGGTCGGTGCGGATCTCGGTGGCGGATACGGGCCGGGGCATCCCGCCCGACCGGCTCGGCTCGATCTTCGATCCCTTCGTCCAGGTGGACCGCAACCTGACGCCCGACGGACAGCAGGGGGTGGGGCTGGGCCTCTCGATCTCGCGGGAGCTCGCCACGGCGATGTCCGGCACGCTCACCGCCGAATCGGAGCCGGGGCGCGGGTCCACCTTCGTGCTCACGCTGCCGAGCGCCTGAGCCGCGGCTACTGGTAGCGGAGGAGCGCCCAGGAGACGTCGGCGAGCGGGGCGCCGTTCCAGGTGGCGTTGAGCGAGTAGACGCC
>DASVSA010000498.1:0-2518 GCA_036388335.1 Longimicrobium sp.
AGCCGCGAGGGGCGCGGGACGCGCGGTGACGGCGCGCGTCGGGCGCGGCGTGGCGGCTGCAGGTGCTGGCGGTTCGGCGCCGGGCGCGGGGACGGCCGGTGCGGGGCGCGGCGGGGCGAGCGCCGGGAGGGGCAGCGCGGCGACCCGCGGCGCTGCGGCGGGGGCTGGACGCTCCGGCGTGGCTGCGTCGGAGGCGCGGACCTCGCCGCCGGCGATGATGCGCACGGGGCGGAAGCGGGGGAGGACGCGCAGCAGTACCTCCTGGGTGGAGCCGCCGGCCAGCTCCAGCACAAGGGAGTCGTGCTCCAGGCGGTGGTGGGGCGGGAGATCGGCGTGCTCCACGCGCAGGGTCCAGCGGCCGGGGCGCAGGTCGGCCATCTCGAAGCGGCCGCCGGAGTCGGTGGAGCGGCGGTGGGCCTCGTCGCCGGCGGAGAGGACGAGCAGGGCGTCGCGCAGGCCGCCGCTCTCCACGGTGGGAGGCCGGGCGGAACCGGCAGCGGAGGGCTCCGCGAAGTCGAAGACGCGCACGGCGCCCCATACCCGCGCGCTGCGCACGAGCCCCACGTCCACGCGCACGGAGCGGCCGTCGCGCACCTCCACGGAGGCGGGGACCGGGCGCACGGGGACGCGCTCCAGGCCCGCGCCCAGGCGGTCCACCTCCAGCGGGTGCGCGCCGGGGCGGACGTTGGCGAAGCGCCAGGTGCCCGCGTGGTCGGTGAGCGCCACCTGCGTCCCCAGCCGCACGGGCACGCCCGCAACGCCGCGCCCGCTCTCCGCGTCGAACACGCGCCCGGAGACGCGGCCGCCCTCCCCGCCGCGCGCCACGGGGACGCCGATGGGGATCACGTAGTCCAGCAGCACGCCGGGGGAGCCCGCGGAGCCGGCACCCGCAAGGATCCAGCGGGCGCGCGCCAGCAGGCGGTGCCCGCGCGGAAGCTGCTGCGACACACCGGCCTCGGCGCTCGCGTTTCGCCACTCGCCCGCACCGGCGCGGCTCCCCAGGAGCACCGCGTCCACACGCGTGCCCGGGGCGGGGTAGATCGCGGCGCGCAGCGCGGCCTGGAAGGCGTCGTCCTCCCTGAGCGGGCCCGCCGCGCGCCCGCTGGAGTGCTCCACCGAGGCGGAGAGCGACTGCCGCCCCACGTCGATCCCGCCGTACGCGGAGACGCGGTGGAAGGGGGCGCTCGCGGCCGAGTCCTCGCGGGTGCCCACCTCCGCGCGCGGCGAGATCCAGAGCGCGCCGGCGCGGTAGCGTCCCCGCAAGGCGACGGATTGGGCGCTCCAATCCTGACCGCGCACGTCGCGGTACTCGGCGGCGAGGGAGCCATAGCCCACGGTGCCCAGCAGCAGGTCGCGCGATGCGGTGCCGCGCTGGTGTACGGCCGTGCCGGAGACGAGCAGCTTCCCCGCCGGGCGCACCGACACGCTCGCTTCGTCCACCCGCTCGCCCGCGAAGGTGGCGGGGTAGGCGGAATCGGCGCGCAGGTGGCGGGCGAACCAGGAGGTGCGCGCCGAGCTTCCCTGCACGACGAGCGACTCGGCGGAGCCCGAGCCGCGGGGACCGTGGCCGCGCCCCGCCTCGGCGTCCACGGTCAGGAGACGCGAGGGGGTGAAGCGCGCGCGGGCGGAGGTGGCGCTGCCATCGCCGAAACCCAGGTAGTGGGCCGCCACCGAGGCCGCCCGTCCCAGCGCGAGGGCCACGTGGCCGCCGCGCTCCTCGGCCGCGTCGGGGGAGCGCCGGTCGCGCGCCACGTACCCGCCCGCGGACACCGGCCCGGCCGCCACGCTTCCCCCGGCGCCGAAGCCGGAGCGACCGGGCTGCGTGAGCGGCGAGAGTGCGTACACCTGGTCGCCCAGGAGCAGCTCCATCCCGGGCCGCGCCACGCGCAGCCGGCACTCGTCCTGCTGCGCCCGGAGCGCGCCGGGGGCGTCGACGGGGCGGAGGAGGAAGTCCACCCGCGACGATCCGCCCCGCGCCAGCGACCCCGACCCCGACAGCGCGGGGAGCCCGGCGCTGCGCACCCTCACCTCCACGGGGAGCCGCCCGCGCTCCGCCGCCGATCCGCCGCGCGTCACCACGTCCACGCCTGCCCGCGCCACCGCGCGCACGGCCGAGTCCGCTTGCGAGCGCGCCCGCACCTCCACGTCGTGGCGCAGGGTGGCGCCGCGCTTCGTGGACACCTGCACGGGGATGGCGCGCGTCTCCCCGGCGGCGAGCTCCACCTCCGCGGCGGGGAGCGTGGCGCCGGGGCTGCCGGAGATGCGCAGCGCCACCCGCTCGGCGGAATTGCCGCGGTTCTCCAGCACGAAGCGGAGGGTGTAAGGCTCGCCCGCCACCGCGAAGCGCGGCGCCCCGTCCACCCGCAGTGCCAGCGCGCGCCGCCCCGCGACCACCACGCGCACCGAGTCGCGCGCGGGGAGGCCGCGCAGGCCCAGCTTCACGAAGTAGCTCCCCGCACGCGCGTCGCGCGGTACGGCGAAGCCCACCAGGCGGATGGAGCGCTCCCCCGCGCCCAGC
>DASVSA010000499.1:0-11384 GCA_036388335.1 Longimicrobium sp.
TGGGCATGGCTCCGGGGCGGCAGGGGCGAGAGGAAATCGCATCGTGTTTGTACAACCTACCCGCGTCCGCGCGGGGACGCCACAGGCTTGCGTTCTCCCGCGGCCGGGCACATAGTAGCCGAGGGCGGTAGTACTACTTCACGGTATCATACCGTGAACTCCAGCATCGGAAGACGTTCGAAGCGGTTTTCGCGGAGCCTGTTCGGGCCAACATCCACTACAAGGACCTCGAGGGGATGTTCGCCGCATTGGGAGCCGAGGTGTACCCGAACCGCGCCGGATCTCGTGTCGCCATCGTGTTGAACGGGCGCAAGTACAGCTACCATCGCCCGCATCCTGAAAATGAGATCGGCCGCAAGACCGTGAGAGACGTTCGCGATTTTTTGACTGCCGCGGGAGTCGAGCCATGAAGAAGATGGGTTCCTACAAAGGCTATGCCGCAACCGTTGAATTCGATCCAGACGAGATGGTGCTCCACGGGCGCGTCGACAACATCCGCGACGTGGTCACCTTCCAGGCCGAGTCCGTGGGCCAGCTGCAAAGCGCCTTTGAAGAGGCGGTGGACGACTACCTGGATCTCTGCGCCGAGCGCGGCGAAGAGCCCGCAAAGCCTTACTCGGGACGCTTCGTCGTCCGGCTCGACCCGGACGTGCACCGCCGCATCGCCGGTGAGGCCGAGCGGAGGCGAATCAGCATCAACGCCTGGTTGCTGGAGGCGGTCGAGCGGGCGCTGCGTGAAGATGCGTCGTGGCGAGCTGCCTCGTAGAGTTCTCTCCGTGCCTCTGTGTCTCTGTGTGAGGCCTGTTGTTCGGGGTGGACAGCCAGTGTACCACGCGGTATATTGAGTGCATGGACAACCGGACGACGTTGCTGGAGAGAGCGCTGGAGCTCTTCGCGGAGCGGGGATACGACGCGGTGGGGGTGCAGGAGATCTGCGCCGCCGCCGGCGTGACCAAGCCTACGCTCTACCACTACTTCGGCAGCAAGCGGGGGGTGCTGGATACGCTGCTGGCGGAGCGGTGGGCCCCTTTCGTGGCGGAGCTCGCCGAGGTTGCGGCGTACGACGGCGACCTGCCGCTGACGCTGGAGCGGGCGGTGGGGGCGTTCTTCGGGTTCGCGCGGAGGGAGCCGGTGCTGGGGCGCCTGCTGCTGGGGCTGTGGCTGGCGTCGCCGGCGAGCGAGGCCGTGCAGGCTGCGGCCGGGCTGCAGGCGGAGCGGCTCCAGATCCTGGAGGAGCTCTTCGTGTGGGCCGCCCGCGACCACGGCAACATGCGTGGGCGCGAGCGGACCTACGCGGCTACCTTCCTGGGGATGATCCACACCCACATAGGCCTGGCGCTGAACCACGGGATGCGCCTGGACGAAGACGTGGCGCGCCGTGCGGTCCACCAGTTCTCGCATGGGATCTATTCTTGATGCCCTTCGTTTTGACCGGTGAGGGTACCTACCGTAAGGTATATAGGAGGAGTGATGGCTGGCTGGGCGAGGGATGCAGTGTTCTACCACATCTATCCGCTGGGGCTGTGCGGCGCCCCCAAGCGCAACGACTTCACTTCCGCGCCCGAGCCGCGGCTGGCGGAGCTTCACGACTGGATCCCGCACCTGCGCGAGCTGGGAGTGACGGCGCTGTACCTGGGGCCGCTCTTCGAGAGCACCGAGCACGGCTACGACACGGCCGACTACTACCGCGTGGACCGGCGCCTGGGCGACGAGGCGACGCTGGCGGGGGTGGTGGCCGCCATGCACGCTGCGGGCATCCGCGTAATCCTCGATGGCGTCTTCCACCACGTGGGGCGCGACTTCTGGGCCTTCCGCGACCTGCAGGCGAACGGCCCGGCATCGCGCTTCCGCGACTGGTTCGCGGGGGTCGATTTCGGGCGGCGCAGCCCCTATGGCGACGCGTTCGCCTACGACGCGTGGCGGGGGCACCACAACCTCGTGAAGCTGAACCTGCGCAATCCCGAGGTGCGCGAGCACCTGTTCGGCGCCGTGTCCGCGTGGGTGCGCGAGTTCGGGATCGACGGGCTGCGGCTGGACGTGGCCGAGGACATCGAGGTGGATTTCCTGCGCGATCTCGCCGCGCACTGCCGGGGGCTGGCGCCGGACTTCTGGCTGCTGGGCGAGGCCATCCACGGCGACTACCGCCGCCTGGCCAACCCGGGCACCCTGCACTCGGCCACCAACTACGAGCTGTACAAGGGGCTGTACTCCAGCCACAACGACCGCAACTACTTCGAGGCGGCTCACTCCCTCCAGCGCCAGTTCGGCGACGGCGGGATGTACGCGGAGTTGGCCCTCTACACCTTCGCCGACAACCACGACGTCGACCGCGTCGCCACCACGCTGCGCGAGCCGGGGCACCTCTACCCGCTCCACGCGCTCCTTTTCACCGTGCCGGGCATCCCATCCATCTACTACGGCAGCGAGTGGGGGATCGCGGGCGCCAGGACGGGCGGGAGCGACGACCTCCTGCGCCCGCGGCTGCGCCCGTCCGACGCCGCGCACGCCCCGCGCCCGGAGCTGGCGGGGTGGATCGCCCGCCTGGCCCGCATCCGCCGGGAATCGCGCGCGCTGCGCCACGGCGCGTACCGCCAGCTCCACGTCGCGTCCGAGCAGCTCGCCTTCGCCCGCGTGCTGCAGGACGAGACGGTGGTGGTGGCCGTCAACGCCGCCTCCACCCCGGCCGTCCTCGACCTGCAGGTGACCGCCCCGGAGGGCGGCTCCTTCGTGGACCTGCTGGACCCCGGGCACCACATCACCGCCCGCGCCGGCCGCCTGCGCATCGACGCCGTGCCGGCGCGCGGAGCCCGCATCCTGGCGCTGAGATGAGGCTCTTCTCCGTGCCTCTGTGTGAGCTCGCCGTCCTGTGGTATCATGACGAACCACCCGCGCTCACCCGGCAACCCGCATCCGCCGTGATCCCCACGCAGTACCTGCGCTCGGTGCAGCTGGAGCGCCACGGCGTCCCGTCGTGGGACGAGTACCCGTTCAACCTCCCGGCGGTGAGGTCGCTGCGGGAGATGGAGATGCACCCGGAAGTCACCTTCCTGATCGGCGAGAACGGGAGCGGGAAGTCGACGCTGCTGGAGGCCATCGCGGTGGCGTGGGGGTTCAACGCGGAGGGCGGGTCGCGCAACTTCCGCTTCGAGACGCGCAGCTCGCACTCCGAGCTCCACCGCTACCTGCACCTGGTGCGCGGCGCGGGCCGGCCGTACGACGGCTACTTCCTGCGCGCCGAGAGCTTCTTCAACGTGGCCACCGAGATCGAGCGCATCGACGGGGCGGACCACTCCCAGCTCCCGCCCCTGGGCCGCCCCATCCGCGAGTCGTACGGCGGCGTGTCGCTGCACGAGCAGTCGCACGGCGAGAGCTTCTTCACGCTGATGACCGAGCGCTTCGGCGGGGGCGGGCTCTACATCCTGGACGAGCCCGAGGCGGCGCTCTCGCCCATGCGCCAGATGGCGGCACTGGTGCGCATGCGTGACCTGGTGAAGATGAAGTCGCAGTTCGTGGTCGCCACCCACTCGCCCATCCTGATGGCGTACCCCGGCGCCCGCATCCTGCTGCTGGAGGAGGACGGCATCCGCGACGTCGCCTACGAAGACACCGAGCACTACGTCGTCACCCGCGAGTTCCTCAACAACCCCGCCGGGATGCTCCGCGAGCTGATGTCCTGACCCGTACGGAACCCGGTTCCAGGAGCGAATGAATTCGCCGCTGGGACCACGCGAAGTGCCCCTGCGGGCACTGTATCCTGACGAGCCGGAGCAGCGGAAAACAGTCCGCGCAGGCGGACTTCGCGTAGGTCCAGCGGCGAATTCATTCGCTCCTGGGCGCCTGGGCGGAGGTTCCACAGAGACATAGAGGCACGGAGAACGCCGGTTCTCCGTGCCTCTGTGTCTCTGTGTGAGCCCGTCTTTTAGAAGAGCAGACCCACGCGCAGAAAGAACGACTGGCTGGAGACAGCGGTGGTGACCAGCTCCTCCGGGAGGTCCGAGTAGGAGCCGCCCGCTGCGATGGCCGCGCGGCCGAAGCGCAGCCCCAGCCCCGCCTCCACACCCGGCCCGTTGCCGTTCCTGCCGTACTCGAACCCCAGGACCTCCCCCTCGGTGCTGGAGAAGAGGTAGGACGGCGCCACGTACGGCACCAGCGCGCTCCCGTTCGTCCCCACGGCGACGGGAAGCTCCAGCACGAGGCCCACCGGGAAGGTGAAGTTGTCGAGCGTGCTCCCGCTGGCCGAGCCCTCCAGGCGCGCGGCCATGGCGCCAGCGCGCGCGCACACCGAGAGGCCGGCGGCGGAAACGGGGGCGCGGAACGCCAGCATCACGCCCCCGCTGTGCAGCGGCACGTCGCCGTCGCCCACGCGGCTGTAGCCGTACTCGGCCGAGGCGGCGAAGGGGCCGCGCGGGTTGAAGCGCAGCGCGCCGCCGATGCCCATCCCGTCCACGTCGGGGGTGCCGCCGTAGGTTGCCGACGAGCCCTGGAGCTGAGCGGCGAGGCGCCCCTCCGGCACCGGCGCGCCGATGCACCCCTGCGCCCGCGCGGCGGCGGGAAGGGCCAGCGCCAGCGCCGCCAGCGCGGCGGGAATGAAGCGGCTGGTCATCAGCGGGTCCTCACGAGCGAGAAGCGAAGCGAGGCCGGCGGGACGTCGCTGTCCTGCGTGAGGCGGAGCGCCACGCGCGACGAGGCGCCGATGCCGAAGCGGAAGTAGGTAGCCCCGCCGCCGCGGATGTTGTAGCCCTGCGAGCCGGCCGAGACCAGCGGGTGCACCAGCAGGGGGAACCTGCGCGGCTCGTCGTACAGCTCAGCCACCTCGGGCATGATGGAGCGGAAGTTCCAGCTCGGCTGCGTGAAGCGGGGCTCCACGCCGGGCACCGCGTCGTCCGTGTACACCGAGAGCGTCCAGTCCTGCGCCCAGTCCAGCGGCGAGTCGAGGATCACCTGCCGCAGGTTGGCGAGGCCGGTCGTCCTGCTGTTCACCAGCTTGAAGAAGAACGGCTGGTCGCCCTCGCCGCGCCGGTCGGCGGCGTAGCGGAGGAAGGCCCACGAGCCGCCGCGCGTCTCCAGCAGGTCCTCGCCGATGACGGAGTTGCTGTCCGGCGCCTGCAGGTACGTCAGGTAGCGGCCCATGTTGTCGATCATGTACTTGTAGAACGCGTTCTCCACCGCCGAGTTCCCCTGCAGCCCGTTGAGGCGCGTGAGGTCCAGGTTCTGGCGCGGGGCCAGCCCCGTGGAGGCGTAGAAGTTCAGCTCCTCGGCCGAGTGGGCCAGCGCCTCGTCCAGCCACGACTCCTCGAAGTTGTCGGCGTCGTTCACGTAGATGCGGCGCGACGAGTTGATCAGGTGCTCGAACTCGTGGGCGATGGTGCCCGGCGCCGTCTGCAGCACCAGCGCCTTGCTGCGCGGGTTCCCGTTGATGGTGCCCGCGGGGTCCGGCGCCAGGAGGTAGAAGATCTCGCCCACGTTGCTGCGCTCGCAGGCGCCCAGCGACGGGGTGGCCACCCGCGGGAAGAGGTCGCCGCCGAAGAAGTAGCCGCCCACGTAGCCGGTGCTGCCGCGCGGCGTGAGCGCGTTGACCTCGCGGGTGAAGACGATGATCACGCGCCCGTTCTGGTCCAGGTCCGTCGGCGCGCCGAAGTGCTGGACGTCCACCGGGTAGATCTGCCGGTCGAACTCGTCGCCGAACGCCCGCAGCTCCGCGTCGCTGAGGCCGCCCGCCGGGTTGGTGGGATCGTTCACCAGGATGGCGCGTTGCGTGACCGCGGCCACCCGCGCCTGCCGCGTGACGTACGCCGCGCCGCAGATGGGGACGTTGGCGTCCAGGTAGAAGCGCGGGATGTTGATGGAGATGGTGCTCCCCACGTCGGGCACGGCAGCGGCGATCTGGGCCGCCGGGGCGCTGGCCCGCGCCGCCGAGAGGCGCGCCGCCGGGGTGGTGGCGCGGCGGAGCAGCGGCGAGACGCCGGTGCGCATCCGCTCCACCAGGCTCATGTGCAGCTCCTGGTCGCGCTCCGGCTCCGCGCCGGCCGGGGACTTCGACGGGTCGGGCGGGCCGGTCACGTCACGCAGGTTGCCGCCCACCGCCTCCACCCGCAGGCGCGCGAGGCCGTTGGAGGTGGCGAAGAAGGGGACCAGCGTGTACTCGCCGCCCTCGCCGCCAGCCTGCACGCAGAGGACGGAAGCCTCCTCGCCGCGCAGCGTGAGCGCCTCGCCCACGGCGAGCTGCACGCCCGTGCCCAGGGCGCAGGGCAGGAAGGCGCGGCCCAGCTCCGAGGCGACGGGATCGGACGTCTCGTCCGCGCACCCCGCGGCGGCCAGCACCGCGAGCGCCGTGAGAATCTGTCTCTTCATGAACTGCTCGTGGTGCGTGGGAGGGGAAACAAGAGGTGCCCTGTTATTTCGCACCGCCGCCGCAAAGCCGCAAGTGCGGGGCTCACACAGAGACACGGAGGCACGGAGAGGACTTCATCTCCGTGCCTCCGTGCCTTCGTGTGGGATGCGGATCAGAACTCGTAGAGCGCCCGGGTGATGCGGCCACGCCAGTAGGGGAGCGGGCCGTCGGGGAGGATCCAGGCGACTTCGCCCTCCATGGGGACGAGCATGCCGTCCACGCGCTCGTAGCGGCGGTAGGAGCCGGTCCAGGGGGTCGGGATCCAGCGGCCATCCACCGAGCGGTGGCGCGCGGGGGTGTAGGAGGAAAGGATCTCTCCGCTCGCCGCGAAGGTGAAGTCGAGCGAGACCGTGACGGCGCCGTCGGTGAGCGTCGCGCGGGCGGTGCGGTCGTCCAGCGGCGACCACTTCACGCCGGACGCGGGGAGGAGCGCGGTGGGGAGCCACACGGCTTCGGCGAGGTAGCGCTGCAGGGCGCCCGCGGCGAGCTCGGGGCTGCCGCTCTCGTCCACCAGGGGGATAACGGAGGCGAGGCGCGCGCGCATGGAGCCGGTTCCCCGGATGTAGCTGTCGCGGACGCGCGCGGAGAGCAGCGCCGCCATGCGGACGCCCGCGTCCCACACGAACCCCGGCGGGCTCGACGAAAAGGTCTCCTCCGCGGCGAACGGGGTCCACTTCCCGTCTCGCGCGCCGAGCCAGAAGCGGCCTTCCTGCTGGAGCCGCGCCGTGCGGATCATCGGCTGGCCGGGGCGCAGCACCCGGCGGAAGTAGCGCGCCACGGGCGGCGGGAGCCCCTCCAGCTGCTCCGGCGAGTAGAGCGGGGGAGCGGGCGCGGAGCCGAGCCGCGCCACCTCGCGGGCGGTCGCGTGGTTCCAGAGCAGCGTGCCGGCGGCGGCGGTGCCCGCCAGCCCGACGGCCGCGGCGGCGATGATCCTCACCGGCCGGTTCATGGGTCTCCTCCAGCTTTCAGCGGTGCGCATGTGCCTCCTTCGCGGGGGTCCACGCCCAAGGTGAGGCGCGGGCGGCGGCGCGTGTGTGGGGAAAGGCTGGACTCCGCTGTCGGGTGGATGACGCAATGGCGCCAGACCGGGGGCATTGCCTACGCCGGGGTCCAGCAAGTCCCCACAGCCGGGGAGCGTGCGCGATGCGATTATGGAAGGTGGTGGCCGCGCGGCTCACGCACGGGCACCCGCACACGGAAGAGGAGATGTCATGGCACCGCTCGCGATCCGCTCCATCCTCGCCGCTACGGACCTGTCGGAGGCCTCCGGCGGGGTGCTCCGCGCAGCCGCGGCCATCGCCGGGCGCACCGGCGCGGCGCTCCACGTCCTCCACGTGTACGACTTCCCTCCCAATCCCTACCTGGACGTGGATGCGGCTCCGGCGTTCCAGGACCGCATCCGCGGCGCGGAGATGGCCCTCGACGAGCACCTGGCGACGGCGCTCCCGCCGGGCACGGCCGTGGCGAGCCGGCAGGTGGTGATCGACGTCCCCCATCGCGCCATCCTCGCCCGTGCCCTGGGCGTGTCGGCGGACCTGGTCGTGCTGGGTCCGCATCGCAAGGGCGGGCTGGAGCAGCGCATCCTGGGGAGCACGGCCGACCGCGTGGTGCGCTCCGCCGACGTGCCGTGCCTGGTGGTGCGCGGCCATCTCAACCTCCCGCTGCACCGCGTGGTGGTGCCGCTGGACCTGTCCGATCCCGCGCGCGAAGCCCTCGACCTGGCGCTCGACTGGGGGTGGCGGCTCGGCCCCGGCGCCGCGCCGTCGGTAGGGCCCGCCCTGGACCTGCGCGTCGTTCACGTCCTGCCCGCGGCGCTGATCGGCGCCGATGCGATGCCGGCGGGGCACGCGCGCGTGGGGCCGGAGCTTCATCGCGACGTGGCGGATGCCCTGGGGCGCTGCGGGCACGGCGCCAGCGTCTGCGTGCGCGAGGAGATCCTCTGGGGGAAGTCCGAGGCGGAGGAGATCGTCCGGTACGCCGAGGAGGAGGGCGCGGGGCTCCTGGTGCTCGCCACCCACGGGCGCGGGGCGGTGAGCCGCGCGCTGCTCGGCAGCGTCACCTCGGCCGTCGCGCGCGACGCCCGCTGCTCCGTGCTGCTCGTACCGCCGAAGCTGTGGCGGGGTGCGGGCGACTGAAGTCGCTGCAACGACTACACGAAGTCCCCCTGCGGGGACTACCGGGTTTCGGCTCGGGCCGAAGGGCGAGTCCGCGGAGGCAGGCCTCGGGTGGCCGTGGATTCTGCCCGCAAGCGATATACGCGTAATCACACTAGTGAGAGGCTCATCATGAAGATACAGAAGCTCGTCACAGGGGTGGGGACGCTGCGGGAGCCGGATGCGGTGCTTCCCGCGGCGGCGGGGCTGGCGGCGCGGGCGGGGCTCCCGCTGGAGGTGGTGCACGCGTTCGACGTGTCCGATCCCTTCGTGGACACGTATCTGCGCGGCACCACCATCCCCGGCGACCCGCTGCGGCACTACGCCGAAGGGCTGCAGGCGCGGCTCGAAGGGCAGGTGGGTGGGCTGGCCGGGCACGGAGAGGTGAAGTGCCGCGCGGAGGCCGGCGCGGCTCCGGCCATCCTGCACGAGGCCACCTGCGGCGGCGACTGCCTGCTGGTGGTGGGCCCCACGCGCCGCGGACGGACGGGGGCGGCGCTCCTGGGCACCACCGCCCAGCGCGTGCTCCACGGCGCCCGCACCCCCGTGCTGGTGCTGCACGGCGAGCTTCCGACCTGCCCGCGCGTCCTCTTCTGCGTGGACCTGGGCTCGCCCGGCGCCGCGAGGATGGTGGAGGAAGGCCTCGCGGTGGTCGGCGCGCTGTGCCCGGAGCCGCCCACGGCGCGCGTGCTCCTGGTGGTGGGGATGGAGATGGACCTCCCCATCCCCGGCCTCCACGAACGCCTGGCCAGCTCGGCGCGCGAGCGGCTCGACGCCTTCGTGGCGGAGCTTGGCACGCGGATGGAGCCGCGCATCCGCACCGGCGCCCCCGCCCGCGAGGCGGTGGCCGAGGCCGCGGAGTGGCCGGCGGACCTGGTGGTGGTGGGAAGCCACGGCCGCACGGGCGCGGCCAGGGCGCTCCTGGGCAGCGTAGCCGAGGCCGTCGTGCGCGACGCCCACTGCAGCGTGCTGGTGATCCCTCCGGCTCCGTAAACGGCAGCCTCACACAGAGACACAGAGGCACAGAGATAAGTTCTTTCTCTGTGCCTCTGTGTCTCTGTGTGAGCCCCGCACTTCCCCCCTGGCGGACCCTGCCCTAGCTTGGAACTCCCGATCCCCACATTCCAAGCACCGATGCTGAACGCACTGGCACCCGACGACGTCGAGGCGCTCGACCTCGCCCTCCTCCCCCGCCTCGTGGACGAGGTGGAGACCGTGTTCCGCGGCAAGCGCGAGACGGTGAGGCTGTCGCTGGCCGCCCTGCTGGCCCGCGGGCACCTCCTCTTCGAAGACATCCCCGGCGTGGGGAAGACGACGCTCGCCCGCGCCCTGACGGCGGCGCTGGGGCTGGATTTCCGCCGCGTCCAGTTCACCAGCGACCTGCTGCCCTCGGACGTGCTGGGCGTGTCCGTGTACAACCCGCGCACCCACGAGTTCGAGACGCGGCCGGGCCCCATCTTCACCCACGTGGTGCTGGCGGACGAGATCAACCGCGCCCCGCCGCGCACCCAGAGCGGGCTGCTGGAGGCGATGCAGGAGGGGCGCGTGACCATCGACGACCGCACCTTCGACCTGCCGCGCCCCTTCCTGGTGATGGCCACGCAGAACCCGCTGGAGCAGCACGGCACCTACCCGCTCCCCGAGAGCCAGCTCGACCGCTTCCTGATGCGGCTGGCCATCGGCTACCCCGACGCGTCGGAGGAGCGCGACGTCCTGCTCCGCTCGGCGGCGGGGGGCGACGCGGTGGACCGGGTGCGGCCGGTGCTGGACGCGGAGCGCGTGCTGGCGCTTCAGGACCGCGTGGAGCGCGTGCACACCGAGCCGGCGCTGGTGGACTACCTGATGGCCATCGTCCACGCCACGCGCCACGACCCGCGGCTCCGCGCCGGGGCCAGCACCCGCGGCGCCATCGGCCTGCTGCGCGCCGCGCGCGGCTACGCCCTGGTGGACGGCCGCGACTTCCTGGCCCCCGACGACATCCGCCGCCTGGTGGTCCCCTGCCTGGCCCACCGCCTCCTGGCCTCCGGCGGCGGCGACGCGTACGACCAGGCCGTGGCGGTGCTGGAGGAGATCCTCCACACCCTCCCCGTGCCGGTGTGAAGCCGTTTCTCCGTGCCTCCGTGTCTCTGTGTGAGCCCCGCAGTTCCCTGGATGCCTAACAAGTTCTGGAGCACGGCCGAGAGCCTGCGCCGCTGGTTCCGGCCCCCGCGCCGGCTGCGCATCTCGCGCGTGGGATGGGTGTTCAGCGGCGGCGCGCTGCTGCTGGGCGTGGCCGCCATCGGCACGGGCAACAACCTCCTCTTCCTGCTGCTGGGCGCCATGCTGGGCTTCATCACCCTCAGCGGCTGGCTCTCGGAGCAGATGCTGCGCGGGCTGGAGGTGCGCCGCCGCTCACCGCGCGCCATCACGGCGGGCGAGCCCGCGCGCATCGCCTACGAGCTGAAGAACGGCAAGCAGCGCCTCCCCTCCTTCGCCATCGAGGTGGGGGAGGCGGGGTCGGCCGCGCTCGCGTGGGTGGCGGTGCTGGAGCCCGGCGCGGCCGGCGTGGGGCGCGCGGAGGGGAGCTGGGAGCGGCGCGGCGTGTACCCGCTGGGCACGGTGACGCTGGCCACCTCCTTCCCCTTCGGCCTCTTTCGCAAGGAGCGCGACGTGGAGCTTCCCGGCGAGGCCGTGGTGTGGCCGCGCGCGGACCGCCCCGTGCGCGAGCCGCGACCCTCCGGGGACCGTCCCCTCCCCGCGGGCCACCGCCCGGCCGGGGCCGCGGCGGCGCGCGGCGAGTTCCGCGCGCTGCGCCCCTTCCGCCCGGGCGACGACCCGCGCGACGTGCACTGGCGCACCAC
>DASVSA010000500.1:0-12308 GCA_036388335.1 Longimicrobium sp.
GTCAGTGCGTTATGGGGACCTCGCCGGCGTCCGCGGAGGCCCCCGCCCCCCCGGCCCCCGCTCCCCCAAGCTTGGGGGAGGGGGGCGCACTCCATCCATACAGCGGCATCCGCTGCCCGGCCGCTCCGCAGTCGAGGTAAACCGCGGCACCGCGTGCCGGCCATCGTCGCGCCGACACCGAGAGTGCGCCCCCCTCTCCCGTTATCGGGAGAGCGGGGGGTCGGGGGGGTGAGGGCCCCCGTCCACGCACTCACGCACTTCTTTCATCCGTGCCCAGCCTGGCGCCGCCGGCACCCTCGCGCCCTTCCCCGCCCGTCGGCACCTCGCCGCGGCCCAGGGAGGCGCGGGCGTGCGCGGCGATGTTGGAGGCGCTGAAGCCCAGCTCCTCGAACACGCGCGTGGCCGGCGCGGAGGCGCCGAAGCGCGTGATCCCCACGATGTGCCCCTCGCTCCCCACCCAGCGGTGCCACCCCATCGGGCTCCCCGCCTCGACCGCGACACGGGCGGTGATGGAGGGGGGGAGCACCGATTCGCGGTACTCCCGGGGCTGGCGCGCGAAGAGCTGCCAACTGGGCATGCTCACCACGCGCGCCTGGATCCCCTCGGCGCGCAGCGCTTCCTGCGCCTCCAGCGTCACCGCTACCTCGCTGCCGGTGGCGATCAGCACCACCTCGGGGTTGCCGCTCTCCGCCTCGCTCAGGATGTAGGCGCCGCGACGCAGGCCCGAGACGGCGCCGAAGCGGGCGCGGTCCAGGTGCGGGAGGGCCTGGCGGGTGAGCGCCATGAAGACGGGGCCCTCGGTGAACTCCATCGCGAAGCGCCACGCCTCGGCGGTCTCGTTGGCGTCGCACGGGCGCAGGTCCACCAAGCCCGGGATGGAGCGCAGCGCCGCGAGCTGCTCGATGGGCTGGTGGGTGGGGCCGTCCTCGCCCAGGCCCACGGAGTCATGGGTGAAGACGTAGATCGTGGGCTGCTCCATCAGCGCCGCCAGGCGGATGGGCGGGCGCATGTAGTCCGAGAAGATCAGGAAGGTGCCGCCGAAGACACGGACGCCGCCGTGGAGCGTCATCCCGTTCATCACCGAGCCCATGGCGTGCTCGCGCACCCCGAAGTGGAGGATGCGGTTGCCGTAGCCCCCCGCCTCGAAGTCACCGCCACCGTCGATGTTGGTGTTGTTGGAGCCCGCCAGGTCGGCGCTCCCGCCGATCAGCCAGGGGACGTGCTTGGCGATGGCGTTGATGGCCTTCCCCGACGCGGCGCGCGTGGCGATGGGCTTCTCGTCCGGGCCCCACACCGGGAGGTCGGCGTCCCACCCCTCCGGCAGACGGCGCTCCAGCGCCTGGTAGAACCCGCGCGCCAGCTCCGGATTCGCGGCGGCGTAGGCGTCGAACGCGTCCTCCCACGCGCGCTGCACCCCGGGCCCGCGCTCGGCGGCCTGGCGCATGTGGGCGAGCGCCTCGTCGGGGACGAAGAACGGCTCTTCCGAGGGCCAGCCCAGGTTCTTCTTGGTGGCGACGATCTCCTCGGCCCCCAGCGGCTCGCCGTGCGCCTTCTCGGTGCCCGCCTTCTTGGGCGACCCGTACCCGATCACCGTGCGCACCGCGACGAACGAGGGGCGCGGGTCGGCCTTGGCGGCCTCGATGGCGGCGTCGATCGCCTCCAGGTCGTTGACGTCCTCGATGCGCTGCGTGTGCCACCCGTACGCGGCGAAGCGCGCCTCCACGTCTTCCGTGAACGCGAGCTCGGTGGAGCCCTCGATGGTGATCTTGTTGTCGTCCCAGAAGTAGATCAGCTTGCCCAGCTTCAGGTGCCCGGCCAGCGACGCCGCCTCCGCCGCCACGCCCTCCATCAGGTCCCCGTCGGAGGCGATGGCATAGACGTAGTGGTCCACCACCTGGTGCCCCGGGCGGTTGTAGAGGGCGGCGAGGTGGGCCTCGGCCATCGCCATCCCCACCCCGTTCGCCACGCCCTGCCCCAGCGGCCCGGTCGTGGTCTCCACCCCGTCCGTGTGGCCGTACTCCGGGTGGCCGGGGGTGCGGCTCTCCCACTGCCGGAAGTCCTTGAGGTCCTGCAGCTCCAGGTCGTACCCGGTCAGGTAGAGCATGGAGTAGAGGAGCATCGACGCGTGCCCGGCGGACAGGATGAACCGGTCGCGCCCGAACCACTTCGGGTCGCGCGGGTTGTGCCGCAGGTGGCGCGTCCAGATCACGTAGGCGAGCGGCGCCAGCGCCATCGGCGTCCCGGGGTGGCCCGAGTTGGCCGCCTGCACCGCATCCATGGAGAGGGTGCGGATCGTGTTGATGCAGAGCTGGTCCAGCTCCGTCCCGGCCATCGTGCCTGAAGAGGGCATCGGTATTCGCGTTTAAGAAAGTGATTGTCTCACACAGAGACACAGAGGCACAGAGAAAGTTCAGGGCTTCCGTTCCCTGAACGCTTCCTGCCTGGCGCGCGCGTCGCGGTAGATCTCGTGGCGCGCGGCGTCGGGGGGGAAGAGGTCGCCGCCTACCCGGGCCACTTCCGCGAGGTCGGGGATGATGCGCAGGCGCTCCATGATGAGCAGCGCGGCGCCGCGGGCCGTCCCTTCCTCCACCGCGGCCAGGCGCACCGGGCGCCCCAGCACGTCCGCGATGATGCGGGTCCAGGTGGGGGACGCATGCAGCGCGCCGCCGCTCGCCACCACCTCCGCCGCGGGGCCGTAGGCGGCCTCCACCGCCTCCGCCGCGCCCGCGATGCGGTAGGCGACGGCCTCCAGCCAGGCCCGCGCGATGTGGAGCGGCGTCGTGGCCAGGGTGACGCCGTGAAGCGCGGCGCGCTCGTCCGGGTCCAGCGCGGGAGGGCGCTCGGGCAGCAGCCCGGGCGCCACCGTCAGGCCGTGCCCGTCCGGCGGCAGGGCGTCCAGCTCGGCGTCCAGGTCCTCGGGGAGCGCCAGGGTGCCCGCCAGCCAGGCGAACGCGTTGCCGCCGTTGGAGAGCGCCCGGCCGGAGACGGTGCGCAGCGCGTCCAGCCGGTAGCACCAGAGCGAGTCCGGCGGATCTGGCTCCGGGTCCGTGCGCAGCACCCGCAGCGCGGCCGACGTTCCCACCGTCAGCCCCACGCGCCCCGGGCCGAAGGCGCCGCTCCCCAGGCTGGCGCACGCGCCGTCGCCCAGCGCGGGGAACCAGGGGACCTCCGCCAGCTCCGGCCAGCGCCGCGCCCACTCGGGCTTCAGCCCGCTCAGCGGATCGTCGGAGACGGCGGGGAGCTCGGCGGCCGTCATGCCGATGGCCTCCAGCGTCTCGTCGTCCCACGCGCACGAGCGCAGGCCGAAGAGCCCCGTGCCCGACGCCATGGAGATGGAGGCGCGCGCCTCGCCGAAGAAGCGCAGCGTCAGCAGCTCGCCCAGCGACAGCCAGAGCCCGGCGCGCGGCAAGCTATCGTGCCCCCTCCCGCGAAGCCAGAGGAGCTTTGCCGCCGGGTAGGTGGCGTGCACCCAGCACCCCGTGCGGTGGTGGTAGGCCGCGGGGTCCAGGCGCGCCGCGAGCTCCCGGGCGGCGCCCGCCGCCCTCACGTCTCCCCAGCCGAAGAGCGGGGTCGCGGCGCGCCCGTCCGCCCCCACGCCCACCAGGCCGTGCCAGAAGGTGTCCATCGCCACCGCCGCGATCTCCGCCCCCGCCCGCCGCGTCTCCACCAGCGCCGCGTCGATCACCTCCACGCACCGCGCCAGCATCACCTCGGCGTCGGCCTCCATCGCGCCCTCTTCCGTGCGCCACGGGTACTCGGCGCGCGCGGGCTCCCCCAGCGGCTCCCCCGCCGCGTCGAAGAGCCCCGCGCGCAGCGACGAGGTCCCCGCGTCCAGCGCCAGCACCCACGTCACGGCGATATTATCACACAGAGGCACAGAGGCACAGAGAATCCTTCATCTCTGTGCCTCTGTGCCTCTGTGTGAGCCCCGTCTTTCAGGGAGCTAACCCTTGCCTACAGGTTGTCGCGCCGGCCGTCCAGCAGGTCGCCGTCGCGGTGCACCTCGGCACGCTCGCGGCGCAGGTCGGCCTCCACCGTCTCCGTCTCGGTGACCTCGTGCTTGCGCACGACGAGCTCCTCCTTGGCCACGGTGCGCGTCTCGGCCACCACTTCTTCCTCGGTGAGCGGAACGCGGATCGTCTCCCCCTCGCCGATGGTGGCGCCGCGGGCGGCCATGGCGTCGTTGATGGGGCGGCGCTCCACGATGGCCTCCTCGTGCGTCACCGGCACCGACTCCCGCACGTGCTCCGTCTCCACGCGCTTGTCGATCTCCACGGCGCCCGCCTCCACCTGGCGGGTGCCCACCGACAGCTCCTCCTCGGAGAGCGTCAGGCGCTGCTCGTTCGCGTTCCCCGTCTGCCGCCCGTAGAAGCGGTTGTCGTCGAACGAGTCGTGCGTGTAGAAGTCGGTGTCGTGCGTGTGGGCCAGCTGGGTGGTGTCCTCGAGCCCCGAGGTCCCGGTCGTCCCGGCCGTTCCAGTCGTCCCGGCCATCCCGGTCGTCCCCGCCAGCCCCGCGCCCGCCGCGCCCGTCGTCGCCGCCGCGCCGCCGCCCATGAAGCTGTTGCGGATGCTCGTCTCGTAGTCGCGCGTCACGGGCGACTGGTCGTAGGCGGGCATCGAGCGCAGGTCGGTGGAGGCGATGTTGTCCACCATCACCTGGTCGCTGCCGCGGTCGAGGCGGGCGTAGCCGATGGGCACCAGCACGTGGCGGTCCGGCTCGGCCATCAGCCCGTTCTCCACCTCCACGTCCAGGTAGCGGACCTTCATGGCGTTGGTGTCGATCAGCAGCTCGTCCACCTCGCCGATCTTCCGCCCGTCCGAGGCGACGACCTGCCACCCGCGCACGTCCGGATCGCCCTCGGCCACCTTGAAGTCGTCCAGCTGTCCAAGCGGTACTACCCGGTCCATTTCGCTCGCCATGGGAAGTCTCCTTCTGGGTTTGCCGGCTCCCGGTGCCGCCCGCCGCGCCGGCGCGCTCTCCGGAGGGGGGTGCCTTCCCCTCCCCGTTCACCGGGGGAGCCGTCCCCGACGCAACAGCCGTTCCACGGGGCGCGAGGCGGCGCCGGCTGTTTCGAGAACCCTGGACAAACATCAGACAGGCGGGTAAGTTCCTCGCGCCGCTTGCCCGAGCGGGCGCCGCAACCCAACCTTTCCAAACAGGAGCCACCCGATGTCTTCCATCCTGCAGGCGCCGGCCGGCGTCCTCGAGCGCGCTGACGTTTTCACCGAGGGCGAGCTCGACAGCCTCCCCGTGGGGATGATCCAGCTGGACCGCGCCGGCACCGTGCTCAAGTTCAACCAGGCGGAGTCGGACCTGGCGCGCGTCGCCAAGGAAGACGCCATCGGGAAGAGCTTCTTCGACGAAGTGGCGCCGTGCACCAAGGTGCAGGAGTTCCACGGCCGCTTCCTTGAAGGCGTGGCGGCGAAGAACCTCAACACGATCTTCAACTACAAGTTCCGCTTCAAGGACGGCCGCCAGAAGGACGTGGTGATCTCCATGTTCTACAGCGGCACCACGGAGACGGTCTGGGTGCTGGTGCAGCGCCCGTAACGGCGCCTCACACACAGACACAGAGGGAAGAGATTGCCGAAGCGGGAGTGGCCCAGGCGGCTGGGGTTCGCCGTGAAGGTGGCGGGGCGCGAAGGGCTGAAGAGCAACGACGCGCGCAAGTGGAAGTCGGGCCCGCACCTGCGGGTCTCGATCGACTACCTGCACCCCATCCTGGACTACCTGGACCAGGTGGACATCCGCATGTACCGGATCTCCTCGGACTTCGTCCCGTACTCCACGCACCCGGACATGCCCCAGTTCCACGGGCAGATCCGCGAGTGCGCCTCCGACCTGGCCGCGCTGGGACGCCGCGCCCGCGAGCTCGGCGTCCGCCTCTCGCTCCACCCCTCGCAGTACGTTCTCCTCTCCGCGCAGGACCCCTCGATCAACGCCAAGGGCATCGCCGACGTGGACGCGCAGGCGGAGCTGCTCGACGCAATGGAGCAGGGCCCCGAAGCCGTCGTCGTCCTGCACCTGGGCGGCGCCTACGGCGACAAGGACGCGGCCATCGCCCGCTTCGTGGACAACTTCGCCCGCCTCTCCGAGTCCGCCCGCCGCCGCCTGGTGATCGAGAACGACGAGACCGTGTACTCGATGGCCGACTGCCTGCGCGCGCACGAGGCCACCGGCGTTCCGCTCGTATTCGACCACCAGCACCACAACCTGAACCCCGGCGGGCTCACCGTGGGCGAAGCCGCCCGAAAGGCGCTCGCCACCTGGCGCGGCATCCAGCCCAAGGTCCACTTCTCCTCCCCAAAAATGGACCTGCGCACCGTCAAGCGCGGCGGCAAGGAGGTCCCGGCGCCACCCCTCCTCTCCCAGCACGCGGACTTCGTCAATCCGTGGGAGTTCGCCTGGTTCCTCCGCGAGACCGGCCCCATCCCCTACGACGTGATGCTGGAGGCCAAGCAGAAGGACCAGGCCCTCCTCAAGCTCCGCGACGACCTGGACAAGCTGAAGCTCTGGCCCTGATCTCACACAGAGACACAGAGGCACAGAGATGACTTCATCTCCGTGCCTCTGTGCGATGGCGCGGTTTTCTACTGAACGACCGCGACTGCCCGCCCAAGCGCCTCCAGCGCCGCATGCACTTCGTCCTCCATCTCAGCGACCGGTACCGGGCTTTCCAGTATGACCGGCACGGTAGCCGGAATCAGCTCGGCTACTTCCGCGAAGGCCCGGATCGCCACCCAGGTGAGCGGCACGTGGCGGCTGGCCACATCGACGTCGCTCATGTGAACCTGCGTCAGCCGCGAACCAAATTCACGGAGGATCCTGAATGCCTCCGTCATCGACGGATCGCACTGGCGTGCGTGGGCGATGTCGAAGCACAACGACGCCTCGGGGAGAAGCTCGAAGACGCTCGCCAGCTCGGCGACGTTTCTTCCCGCCGGCTTCCGCTTGTCCATGTTCTCGATGCAGAGACGGCTTCCGAACGGCACCCAGAGATCGTGCGAGTGGATCGTGTCGGGATGCACTACGATCGGCCATCCCTGCCGCGCGAGCGGAAGCAGGACGTCCGCCAGCCAGACTTCTTCGTCCGCCGTGAACGAGCTCGGTGCGTGCACCGACACGTATTCGAACGACGAGAGATCCAGCGAGTCGATACCATCCAGCAGCGGCGCCATCTCCTTCATCCGCAGCGCCGAAAGCTCCGCCACGCGGCTGCCGAACCGCCGCATCGCGTCCAGACCCGTGCGGAAATCCGATCGGGCCAGAGCCCCGGTGGAGAAACCGATCATTTCCATGGTCAAAACACCCCGTAGCGGCGGGTCAGAGCGGGGATGGGCGTATCCGGCTGGTCGAAGAAGATGGCGAACAGGGCTCTCTGGAAGCGGGCACCAATCTGGTGAACCTCGCCATAGAGCGGGTCGCCCGCGGCGTCCTCCGGTCTCAGCGCCTCCAATCGGTCCCGCTTGTCGGCATCATCAAGGATCCCGATGAACGCATTGTACGCGCCGAAGAGGTCACGTCCCGCACCGTGCAGCGAGGGGTAACGGAGGATCGTGCCGGCCGCGATGTCGAGAGGCGACTTCCTCACGAGCGCTGCCAGGTGCGCGACTACCCGCGCGATTCGCGCATGAGGAGACTCGCCGTCCTCCGGCGTAAGCTCGGTCTCGCACGAGTAGCAGCTGAGGAGTCCCGCCGCGTAGATGAGCTTCCTGCTCATTCGCAGCTTGGCCGTTCTCAGTGCCCACCCCTTCCTGTCACGAAGCCGGCGCTTCTGCGCGAAGTCGACCGTGAGTGTACGCCAGTAGCGCGCAATATCGTTCAGCAGGAAACGCGGAACCTTGAAAGCCAGCTCGGGCATACCGCCGGCTGCATCCTCTTCTACATACCTGCGCAGGACGCTCTGGATCACGCGCGAGTACGCGGCGTCGTCGCCCAGCGCGGCGGATTCGAGCAGAAGGAGGATGCGCTGCGTGGTATTCCGGTTGGTGTCATCGTCTCCCCCGATCCTGTGGAGCAGATCGTGGCCCACCGCGAATCGTCCAAAGGTCCCACCGGGAGAGGGAGCCTTCGTGCCCAACGCATCCAAGGTCTGGGTGATGTCCAGAGCCACGTCCAGGTGCTTCGGGTCCGCCTGTCCGTCCAGCAGGAGCGTCCAATCGACGTCGCTGCTCTGGGTGAACTCATCCCGGGCGAGTGAGCCGAACACGACGATGCTCGTGTCCGGATGATTGTACCTGTGAAGCGCGGAGGCAAGCCTCTCCTTTTGCTCGTGAGCACGGAGGCGCGCGCTCACCAGGTCCGGCCAATCTTCGGCGACGACCTCTCGTAGCAAGAGCAACTCCGTCGGTGCCCCAACGCCGAGCGGCAACTGCACCGCCATCGCCTTATCCCTCCAGCCGCCGCAACACCGCCTCCCCCGCCGCAACCGTCCCCAGCGAACCTCCCAGATCCGAGGTCGTCTCGCCGGCGAGCACCGCGGCCTGCACGGCGGCTTCCACGCGGTCGGCGGAGGGGGCGTCGCCGAGGTGGCGGAGCATGAGGGCGGAGGTGAGGATGGCGGCGAGGGGGTTGGCCTTGTCCTGCCCCGCGATGTCGGGGGCGGAGCCGTGCACGGGCTCGAAGAGGGAGACGCGGCCCGGGTGGATGTTGCCCGACGCGGTGAGGCCCAGCCCGCCCACCAGCGCGGCGCCCAGGTCGCTGAGGATGTCGCCGAACAGGTTGCCGGTCACGATCACCTGGTAGCGCTCGGGGCGGCGCACCAGGTCCATCGCCAGCATGTCCACGTACAGCGCCTCCTTCTCGATCTCCGGGTACTCCTTCGCCACCTCGGCGAACACGCGCCGCCAGAGCCCGCCCGCGAACTCCATGGCGTTGGCCTTGTCCGACAGGGTCACGCGGGTGTGGCCGTGGGCGCGCGCGTAGTCGAACGCGGCGCGGATGATCCGCTCCACGCCCTTGCGCGTGTTCATGTCCTCCTGCACCGCCACCTCGTCCGGCGTCCCCTGCTTGAAGGTGCCGCCCATCCCCACGTACACCCCCTCGGTGTTCTCGCGGAAGATGACGAACTGGAGGTCGTCCACCGTCTTGCCCTTGAGCGGGCAGAGGCGCTCGTGCAGGAGGCGCACGGGGCGGAAGTTGATGAACAGGTCGAGCCGGAACCTCATCCCCAGCAGGATCTGGCGCGCGTGCTCGTTGCCCGGCACGCGCGGGTCGCCGAGCGCGCCCAGCAGGATAGCGTCGTAGCGCTCCGTCAGCTCCGCGAACTCGGCGTCGGTGATCGTCTCGCCCGTCTCCAGGAAGCGGTCGGCGCCGTGGGGCCACTCCACCAGCTCGATGTCCGGCCGCACGGCGCGCAGCACGCGCGCGGCTTCGCGGGTGACCTCCTTGCCAACGCCGTCGCCGGGGAGCACCGCTACGCGCGCCATGTTCGCTTGCCTTGTTCTCGATGAAAGGGCCCTGGGATGGGCGCCAACGTACCCGGCAGCCGCCAAAACTGCAATCTCACACGGAGACACGGAGGCACGGAGATAATTTCATCTCTGTGCCTCCGTGTCTCCGTGTGAGCCCTGCTGTTTCAGCGCGGATTCGCGATGGAATACGTGTACGCCGCTACCGCCCGGATCTGCTCGTCGCTGAAGGTGCCGTCGCCGCGCGCGGGCATGGGCACCTCGAACTGCTTGGGAGTGGCCACGCCGTTCCGCACCACCTCGATGATCTCCTCGAAGCTGCCGTTCCCCTCCAGCCACTCGCGGTCCGTGAGCGAAGGGCCCAGCGCCGTGCCTCCCGCGTTCTCTCCGTGGCACATCACGCACGCGCGCAGGTAGAGCTCCTGCCCCTGCTGCCCCGCCTCGTTCGACACGCCGGGCGGCAGCTTCCCCACCGCGGCGGCGGCTACGGGCCGGCCCGCCTCCTCCGGCGCGGCGCCGGAAGCCTCTTCGGCGGGCGCCCTGCCACGGCCGCAGGCGCCCATCAACAGCACGGCCGTAGCCGCCATCCACCCGATCCGTCGCCGCATCAGTCGCGTAGTGTGCGCGGTAGAGGAGCCGGTCGCG
The DNA here is from genome assembly GCA_036388335.1 of Longimicrobium sp. Classification (GTDB taxonomy): domain Bacteria; phylum Gemmatimonadota; class Gemmatimonadetes; order Longimicrobiales; family Longimicrobiaceae; genus Longimicrobium. The sequence continues at coordinate 10,057 of DASVSA010000500.1, forward strand.
CCCGTCGCGGACGCGGCCGGATTGAGGGGCCGCCTCACCGCAAGCGCTGTTCCGGGGCCGAGGGCAAGCTGCGCCCCCCCGGCTCGCGCGGCCACCCGCAGGTGGCGCAGAAGCGCCATTCGGGCTCGATCATGGAGCTGCACTCGCCGCACGGCACCGGCACCAGGCACTTGCCGCAGAAGGGGCAGTAGCTCACCGCGCGGCCCCCGGGAAGGGGCGTGCGGCACCCCGGGCACGCGGCGGCCCGGCGCGGCACCGGCGGTGCCTCGGCGGGCTCCGCAGTGACCGTGCCCGGCTCCGCGGGCGCGGCCGGGGACGGCGCGGGCTCGGGCTCGGGCGGAGACGCGGCGACGACGGGGAGCTCGGCGGCGAAGGGGTTGAGGTACACGCCCACGCCCGCGTAGTCGCGGTAGATGCCCAGGATGGGATTCGGGGCGCGCAGCTCGCGCTGAAGCTCCTCCTGCACCTCGGGGCGCTCCACGATCACGTAGTCGCGCTCGCCGGCCAGCAGGCGCAGCAGGGCGTGCTCGTACTCGGCCAGCTCGCTGAAGCCGAGCTCGTTCCTCACCTGGCGGTAGGGCACCAGGTTCTGGTACACGTCGCCCACCGTGACCTGCGCGTCGGGCTGGCGGAGGAGAACGTCGGCGACCCGCCGGTACAGGCGGTCCAGTGCGTCCATCGTGCCTCGGAAAAAGAGAAGCGGCCCCCGTCAGGGGGCCGCGGGTGCGGGGGACGCCACGGGGGGCACCGGCAGATCCGGGATGGTGCGCGGCACCAGCTCGCGCACGGCCTGCGGCGCCCGCTCGCGCGCCTGCTCGGCCTGCGCCGTCATCCCCGTCTCGCGCATGGCGCGCAGCAGGCCCACCCACGAGCGCTCGTCCTCCGGGCTGGCGTCCAGCGCCCGCCGGAAGGCGCGCGCCGCCTCGGCGGGGCGGCCGGAGTCGAGCAGGAGGTGCCCCAGCTCGGCGTTCAGCGCCGCGTCGTCGCCGCGCGAGATGAGCCCGGCGCGCAGCTCGCGCAGGGCGTCCTGGCGGCGCCCCGCCTCGCGCAGGATGGCGGCCAGGCGCACGCGCGCCTCGGGGTCGTCCGGGTGCTCGTCCGCGTGGGCGCGCAGCAGCCGCGCGGCCTCGGCGATCTTCCCTTCCCTCACCCGCTGGTCGATGCGCTCCAGCCCGCCGCGGTTCTCGCGCGCGGCCCACGCGGCCAGCAGCACCACGGCGGCGACCCCGGCGGCGACGGCCAGCCAGCGCAGCGGGCTGCGGCCCCGGTCGCGCGGCACGGGGTGAACGCGGGTGGCGTCGTCGTGGGCGGGGATGGGAGCGTCGGCTTCCTCGGAGAGCACGGGGTCCTCCAGCAGCGGTGCGTCGGCCGCGGGGGCCGAGAGAAGGTGCCGCTCCAGCCCGTCGGCCACCGTGCGCGCCATCTCGAAGTCGCGCGGCAGCGGCTCCGCCCCGGCCGACACGCGTGCGGCCACCGCGTCCAGCTCGTGCACCCCCGCCGCCAGCTCCAGCGGCAGGCGGTCGCGGCGGCGCAGCTCGGCCAGCAGCTCGTCGGTGGAGAGGTCGTCGGGCGAGAGGGCGCGCAGTCGCAGCTCCACGGGGGCCGTGGGCTCGTCGCGGAGCACGCGGCGCAGGGTGCTCTCGGCGGCGCGGGCCACGCGCACCAGGGCGCCGGGGCTGGCGCTTCCCCCGCGCAGGGCGGCGATGTCGCTGGATACGGCGCGCAGCGGGCGCAGCGCGCTTTCGGGAACGGGGATCATCCGGTCACTGTTCGATGCGGAGGAGGCCCAGCCGCGCTCCCGCGCGTACGAAGGCTTCCGGCGTGTCGCAGGGAAGCTCCCGCCCCGTGCGCTCGCGGACCTGCCGCGCCGTCCGACGCATGAAAGTTGCCACCGGAAGCGACGGGTCGGCCGAGTGGTCGCGCATCCGCGCCACGATCTCCTCCCACGTCCCCTCGATCACCGTGCCCTCCACCGTCCTCACGCGGTGCTGGGGCTCCTCCTCCTCGTCCTCCGGCGCGCCCAGCATGCGCAGGATCATGTCGATCTGCGGCGCCAGCTCCAGCGCGGCGGGCGGTGCCTCGTCGGCCCCCTCGAACTGCGCCTCCACCTCGGCGAGCAGGTGGTCCACCTCGTCCGGCTCGATCTCCAGCTCGATCAGCCGCTGCCGCCAGGGGTCCAGCCGCGGGTCGTCCTGCGGCACCCCGTCCAGCGCCGACTTCAGCTCCACGTAGCGCCAGAGCGAGAGGGTGTC
>DASVSA010000501.1:0-17684 GCA_036388335.1 Longimicrobium sp.
GCGGCGCTTCAACAACCGCACCCTGGACGAGGCGGACATGGTGATCGCCTTCTCGGTCAAGGACACCGGGATCGGGATCGCGCGCGACAAGCAGCAGCTGATCTTCGAGGCGTTCCAGCAGGAAGACGGCACCACCAGCCGCAAGTTCGGCGGCACGGGGCTGGGGCTCTCCATCTCCCGCGAGATCACGCGCCTGCTGGGCGGCGAGATCCGGGTGGAGAGCGCCGAGGGCGAGGGGAGCACCTTCACCCTCTTCCTGCCGCGCACCTGGCCGGGCGACCCCGACGCCGGCCGCCGCGCCGCCGAGGAAGACGCCCCGCGCTCGCTGGCGCCCACGCGCCCGCGGCGTGGCCCGCAGCGCGACACGCAGCGCGACACGCAGCGCGACACGCAGGCTCCCGCGCGCGGCGGGGCCGACGCGGAGCAGCAGCGCGAGTCGTCCGCTCACTCGGAGCGCCGGCAGGGGCCGCGCGACCCCGCCGAGGTGGGGATCCGCGACGACCGCGCGAGCATCGAGCCGGGCGACCGGTCGGTGCTGATCGTGGAGAACGACCCCACCTTCGCCCGCATCCTGCTGGACATGGCCCGCGAGCGCGGCTTCAAGGCCATCGTGGCGCTGGACGGCGAGACGGGGCTGGAGCTGGTGAGGGACTACCACCCCGATGCCGTGACGCTGGACATCGACCTCCCCGGCATCGACGGGTGGACGGTGCTGGACCGGCTGAAGCACGCGCCGGAGACGCGCCACATCCCCGTTCACATCGTGAGCGGGGTGGGGATGAGGCAGCGCGGGCTGCGGCAGGGCGCCTTCAGCTACCTGGAGAAGCCCGTGTCGCAGGAGGCGCTGGACAACGCCTTCGAGAAGATCGGCAACTTCCTCTCGGACGGGGTCAAGCGGCTGCTGGTGGTGGAGGACGACGAGCGCCAGCGCGCCAGCATCATCGAGCTGGTGGGCGAGGACGACGTGGAGATCACGGCGGTGGCCACCGCGGCCGACGCGCTGGAGCGCCTGCGCAGCACCCACTTCGACTGCATGGTGCTGGACCTGGGGCTGGGCGGCGAAGACGGCTTCCAGCTCCTGGAAGAGGTGAAGAGCACGCCCGAGATGCAGGACATCCCCATCATCATCTACACGGGGAAGGAGCTTTCGCAGCAGGAGGAGACCCAGCTGCGGCGCTACGCGGAGACCATCATCGTCAAGGACGCCAAGAGCCCCGAGCGGCTGCTGGACGAGACGGCGCTCTTCCTCCACCGCGTGGAGAGCAACCTGCCGGACACCAAGCGGCGGATGCTGGAGCAGCTGCACCAGTCGGACACCGCCTTCTCCGGCAAGAAGGTGCTGGTGGTGGACGACGACGTGCGCAACATCTTCTCGCTCACCAGCGTGCTGGAAGGGCAGGGGATGGAGGTGGTGTTCGCGGAGAACGGGCGCGCGGCCATCGAGGTGCTCACGGCCAACCCCGACGTGGACATCGTGCTGATGGACGTGATGATGCCGGAGATGGACGGCTACCAGACCACGGCCGCCATCCGCGAGATGGACGAGTTCCGCGAGCTCCCCATCATCTCGCTCACGGCCAAGGCCATGAAGGGCGACCGCGAGAAGTCCATCGCCTCCGGCGCATCGGACTACATCACCAAGCCTGTGGACACCGATCAGCTCCTGTCGCTGATGCGCGTGTGGCTGTACCGGTAAGGCGGAGCTTTGGACTTTTCCGAACGCAGGAAGACGGACGAAGCGGAGGCGGCGCGCGCGCGTGCCGCCGCCTCCGCCGCGGCGGGCGACCCCCTGGACCTGCGCGAGCGGCGCGACGAGGTGTCGCTCCCCGACACGCCGGACAGCTACCGTCGCGACGTGGAGAAGCTGGAGGTGGAGCTGCTGATGGAGGGGGTCTTCCGCCTGTACGGCTTCGACTTCCGCAGCTACGCCTACTCGTCGCTCAAGCGGCGGCTGTGGAAGCGCATCCTGGCGGAGGGGCTCAGCACGGTGAGCCAGCTGCAGGACCGGGTGCTCCACGACCCGGCGATGATGGAGAAGCTCCTGCTGGACCTCTCCATCAACGTGACGGCCATGTACCGGGACCCGTCGTTCTACGCCGCCTTCCGCGCGGAGGTGGTGCCGCTGCTGCGCACCTACCCCTTCATCCGCATCTGGCATGCGGGGTGCTCCACGGGGGAGGAGGTGTACTCGATGGCGATCCTGCTGCGGGAGGTGGGGCTGTACGACCGGGCCCGCATCTACGCCACGGACATCAACGAGGTGGTGCTGCAGAGGGCGCGCGCGGGGATCTTTCCGCTGGACAAGATGCAGGAGTACACGCAGAACTACCTGCGCGCGGGGGGTACCGAGTCGTTCAGCCAGTACTACACGGCCATGTACGACGGCGCCCGCTTCGACCCGGGGCTCACGCGCAACGTGGTGTTCTCGCAGCACAACCTGGTGACGGACGGGTCGTTCGCGGAGTTCAACGTCATCGTGTGCCGCAACGTGATGATCTACTTCGACCGGGAGCTGCAGAACCGCGTGCACGAGCTCTTCTACAACTCGCTGGTGAACTTCGGGGTGCTGGGGCTGGGGAGCAAAGAGAGCATGCGCTTCACCCGCTACGAAGACCGCTACGAGGCGCTGAACTCCAAGGAAAAGATCTACCGGAGGCTGTCCTAGTGGCGCCGCCCGAGGAGCCGGGGTACCGGATGGTGGTGGTGGGGGCGTCGGCCGGCGGTCTCTACGCCCTGCGCACGCTGGTGGCGAAGCTCCCGGCGGGGTTCCCCCTGCCGGTGGCGGTGGTGCAGCACCGCAGCAAGGACTCGGAGCTCCTCTGCGAGCTGCTGCAGGAGTGCACCGAGATGCAGGTGTTCGAGGTGAACGACAAGGAGGAGGCGCGGCCGGGGTGCGTGTACATCGCCCCGCCCGACTACCACATGCTGGTGGACGACGGGTTCTTTTCCCTTTCGACGGAGGCGCCGGTGAGGTTCTCGCGCCCCTCCATCGACGTGATGTTCGAATCTGCCGCGGACAGCTACGGAATGGACGTGATCGGCGTGGTGCTCACGGGCGCGAACGCGGACGGCTCGCGCGGGCTGCGCCGCATCGTGGACGCGGGCGGGCTGGCGGTGGTGCAGGACCCCGCCACGGCCGAGGTGCGGGTGATGCCACAGGCGGCGCTGCGGGCCGTCCCCGAGGCGTGCTCGCTTCCCATGGAGGCGATACCGGGGTACCTGGCGGGGATCCGCCGCCGGCGCGTGCCCCCCTGCGCTCCGGGGCAGGGATGACGGGCGGCGAGCCGCGCGCCAGCATCCTGGCGGTGGACGACCGCCCGGAGAACCTCTTCGCGCTGGAAGCGATCCTGGAGCCGCTGGGCCACGAGGTGGTGCGCGCCAACTCCGGCGAGGAGGCGCTGCGCAAGGTGCTCCAGCAGGACTTCGCCTGCATCCTGCTGGACGTGCAGATGCCGGGGATGAACGGCTTCGAGACGGCGCAGCTCATCAAGTCGCGCGAGCGCTCGCGGCTCACCCCCATCCTCTTCCTCACGGCCATCTCCAAGGACGAGGAGTTCATCTTCGAAGGGTACTCGGTGGGGGCCGTGGACTACATGTTCAAGCCCTTCAACCCGGACATCCTGCGCAGCAAGGTGGCCGTCTTCGTGGACCTGTACCTGAAGACGCAGCAGCTCCAGGAGCAGGAGCGCCGCCTGCGCGAGAGCGAGCGGCGGGAGATGGAGCTGCGCCACCGCGGCGAGCTGCTGGCCAGCGAGGCGCGCATGGCCGAGATCGTGGGCTCGGCCATGGAGGCCATCATCACCTTCGACGCCGAGGGGAGGATCACCCTCTTCAACGCCGCCGCCGAGCGCATGTTCGGCGTCCCGTCGGCGGAGGCCACGGGGAAGACGGTGCAGGACTTCTTCGAGCCCGACTTCGACGCGGCCTCGCTGGACGCCATCTGCGCCGAGGGGCGCACCCCCGCGGAGGACCGCGACCCGGCCGCCATGCCGCACAGCCGCGCCCTCACCGGCACGCGTCCCACCGGCGAGAGCTTCCCGGTGGAGGCCTCGCTCTCGTGCCTTCAGCTGCAGGAAGAGCGGGTGTTCACGGTGATCGCCCGCGACGTGTCGGAGCGCAAGCGGGCCGAGGAGGCGCTGCGGCAGCAGGCCATCTCGCTGGCGCAGACCTCCGAGCAGCTCAAGCAGCTCAACGACCAGCTGCAGACGCGGCAGCGCGAGCTGGAGTCGGCCATGAGCGCGCGGTCACGCTTCTACGCCTCCATGAGCCACGAGCTGCGCACCCCCATCAACGCCATCCTGGGGTACAGCTCGCTGCTGCTGGACAACATCTACGGCGAGCTCAACGAGCAGCAGGCGCGGGGGATCGAGCGGGCCAACAAGGCCGCCCGCCACCTGCTGGAGCTGGTGAACGACATCCTGGACCTTTCCAAGATCGAGGCCGGCAAGGTGGACCTGGAGATCCAGTCCGCCACCTTCCCCGACGTCATCCAGGACCTGTTCATCACCGTGCGCCCGCTGGCCGACGAGCACGGGAGCGAGCTGAACCTCCCCCCCGTGGCGGAGCCGGTCACCATCGTGACCGACCCCCGCCGCGTGCGCCAGATCCTGCTGAACCTGCTCTCCAACGCCATCAAGTTCGGCGAGGGCAAGCCGATCACGGTGACGTGCGGCCGGGGCGAGAACGGCGGCGTGGTGGTGAGCGTGGTGGACCGGGGTCGCGGCATCCCGGAGGAGGACATCGAAAAGGTGTTCGACGAGTTCGTGCAGCTCCACCAGCCGGACCCGCAGCAGGGCACGGGCCTCGGCCTCCCCATCTCGCGCCGCCTGGCCGAGCTGCTGGAGGGCTCGCTGAGCGTGGAGTCGCGCGTGGGGGAGGGGAGCACCTTCACCCTGTCGCTGCCGGAAAAGGTGACGACGCCGCCGCCCATCCGCGACGACCCGTTCGCGGTTACGCCGGCACAGTAGATCTCACACAGAGACACGGAGGCACAGAGATGAAGTCATCTCTGTGCCTCCGTGTCTCTGTGTGAGATTCCGCGCTGCGGCGATCCCGCCGAACGGCCGCCGCGCTGCTGCTGGCGCCCCACCGCGAGCCGCGCCTGGACCTGGAGCTGGAAGGGGTTGCGGAAGGCCTGGTTCTGCTGCCGCGATGCACCGAAGCGCTCGTTGACCTCGTAGCGATAGCTCTGCGTGGCGGGATCGAAGCCGCGCGGGTAGAGGAGCACCGGGTCCGCCCGGTTCTGCTGTCCCCACCCGCTCAGGCCGGACGAGCCGTGGATGAGGCGGTCGAGCCCCCCGAGCGTATTGACCGCGTCCACGGAGAGGGTGAGCCGGTTCCTGAGCCGGGGCAGGGTAGGGCGCAGGTTGGCCCGCACGTCCAGCCCCATGGTCCACGGGTTCCGGCAGCTGTTGCGGTCCGCGATGGAGCCCAGCTGCGACCGCAGGCACTCGCGCACGCGGCCGGACGAGCTTTCCAGGAGCCGCGCCATCGCGCCGGCCACCGCCGGATCCGCGGTGCTCGCGGGATCGAAGACGAACGCGCGGTCGTTGCGGGCCCCGTCGCCGTTGATGTCGCCCCCCACGGTGGGCGTGAAGGGGGAGCCGGAGCTGGCGCGGCCCACCAGCGTGTAGTCGATCCACGGCCGCAGCGGGTGCGCCAGCGTCACCACCACCTGGTGAGGGCGGTCGAAGTCGCTCGTCTCCCACTCCACCTCGTTGGGATTTCCCGCCGTGAGCGGAAGACCGCCGCTGAATCCGCCGAACCCTCCCCCGAAGCCCCGCCCGAAGCCGCCCCCCGAGGTCCCCTCATCGCGCGAGCGGGAGAAGGTGTAGTTGACCTGCCCCCGCAGCCGCCAGCGCGGCAGCGTGCCGCTCAGCCCGACCGTCACCTGCCGCGAGAGGGAGCGAAGGTCCGAGTTGTACTCCGTCACCTGGCCGAACTCCGGGTGGAGACGCGAAGCCAGGTAGCCCACCGCGCCCGTCCCGGCCACCACCGACGCCACCGGCACGAAGACGGGGCGCCCTCCCTCCTGGGCCAGCGTGAACCGCGGGACCGTGTTCAGGTTGAGGTCGCGCACCCCCTGCAGGCTTACGCCCCGCGCCACGATCCCGTCCACCGAGATCCTGGCGGTGCGCGAAAGGCTGCGCTGCACCCCCAGCGACGCGCGCCACGAGCGGCTCGCGTCGAAGCCGGGGTCGAACACCGTCACACGGGTGCCGCGCCCGGAGCCGGGCGTGGTCACCCCGCCCCCGTCCAGGCAGGCGCTGGGGATGTACTCCGTGCCGCCCTGGAACGCCGCCCAGTCCGGCACCGGCACCGCACCGCCGATGCACGAGAGCTGCGACTGCGACCCCGCGAGCCCCGTGGCGTCGCGCGCGCCGGCGAACAGGTTCCAGAGCGGGCGTGAGCGGAACTCGCCGAACCCGCCGCGCACCGTGCCCAGCACCTGCTTCCCCTCCCCGCCGCGCACCGTGTAGGTGAAGCCCACGCGCGGGCTTACGTTGAAGTCGCCCGGGATGGCGCCGGTACGCCGCCCGAACAGCTCCTCCACCCGCGGGTTGTGCTCCGGCTGGCCTCCCACGCGCGACCCCTCCACGCGGAGCCCGTAGGTGAGCTGCAGGTCCCGGCGCGGCCGCCAGGTGTCGCCCACGTACACGGCGGCATTGACCCCGCCGGCTTCACGCTCCCGCTGCGAAAGCGAGCGGGTGAAGCTGGCGGCGCTGTCTGCGGCGAACGCGGCAAGCGAGTTGTACGTGAAGGAGCCCAGCAGGTTGTTCGCCGAGACGCTGCGGTCGCTCGTGGAGTTGACCAGCCCGCCGATGCGGAGCCGGTGCTGACCCAGCAGGAGCGAGAGCTCGTTGGAGAGCTCCAGCGTGCGGTCGCTGGATTCCGTGGCCGCGCCCGCGCCCCCGAACGAGAGTGTGGACACGGAGCGGGTGCCGTCCTCCAGCTCCGACGTGACCCGCACCCTGCCGCCGGGGATCGAGATGTAGGGATCGCTCTCGCGGCCCCCCGCGGAGTAGAAGGCGCGCAGCTCGTTGATCCAGCCCGCGCCGAGGCGGGAGGTGAGCGAGAGCATGGCGCCGGCCGAGGCGGAGCTCACGTCCACGCCGGTCTGCGGAAGGCCCAGCGCCCCGATGCGCGACGCGCCCTGCTCGGTCCAGCTCCCGTTGCCGCGCAGCGTGAGCGTGTGCCGCTGAGTCAGGTTGTAGTCCACGCGCCCCAGCAGGGTGTACGACGTCGTCACCTGTTCCAGCGGGGCACGCACTCCGGCGGGGTAGATCCCCTTTCCGTCGAGGATGGAGAGGAAGCGCGCCACCGAGTCCGGGTCGACGCCCAGAGACTCCAGCGCACCGGCGTCCGCGCTGGAGAGGGAGCGCAGCCCCGAAACCCGCCGCTGGACGGCGGCGGAACCGAAGTAGAAGAGCCGGTCACGGATGATGGGCCCGCCCACGCCGCCGCTGAAGCGGTTCTGGCTCAGCGCACCGCCAAAGGGATCGCCGCTCTCCGTCCACTGGAGCGCGGGGTCGCGCAGCAGGTAGCTGAACGAGCCCTGCACCTGGTTGGTGCCACCGCGGGTGGTGGTGGAGATCTGGCCGCCGGAGAACTGCCCCTGCGACACGTCGTAGGTGTTGGTGACCACGCGGGTGCCGCGCACCGCCTCCTGGGGCACGCCCAGCCCGCCACCCGCGTCGCCGCCGAAGGTGGCGCCGTCCAGTGTCATCTGGTTGGCTTCCGAGCCCTGCCCCAGCACCGAGAACGCGAGCTGGAGCGAGTCGCCGCCCTCCAGCCCCGTCACTCCGGGGGTGAGGGTCGCCAGGGAGTTCACGTCGTACGGGTCCACCGGAAGCCGGTTGAGCGCCTCGCCCGAGATCTCGCGCTCGGTGGAACCCGGGTCGCGCCCGGAGGGCGGCCGTGCGCGCCTGGCGGTCACCGTGATCCCCTCCAGCGCCACGGCGGCGGTGGCCAGGCGGATGTCCGCCTGGAGCACGTCCTCGTCGGCGGCGCGCGCCACCTGCCGCGCCCCGGAAAGCCCCAGCGAGGTGGCCTCGATGCGGTACTGGCCGCCGCCATCCGGGAAGACGATGGTGTAGCGGCCCTGCGCGTTGGTGGTCGCGCTCCTGCGGATGCCCGTCTCGGCCGAGATGGCGGCGACGGCCACGCCCGGCACCGGCTCGCCGGCGGTGCCGGTAACCTGGCCACGGATGATGTCGGTGGTGGAGCCGACCTGGGCGGCGAGCGGGCCCGCCCCCAGGAACGCGAGCAGAAGCACCAGGCCGCGGAGCACAGCGAGTCCCATAGATCCTACGTCGTTCGAGTTCACACGAGAATAGACATCCGGCCGGCCATGAACGTTGGGCGGAGCGTGAGTCCACCCCCGCAAAGGTTGGATCATCCTCGTCGCAGCGCCGTTACTCCTGCGTTACGCGTGCCCGTTACAATGGGATCGGAACGGATTGAAGTTTCTCGCTGTGCCTCCGTGCCTCTGTGTGAGAACGCAGTCTGCCCTTTTCCGAGGTGAACCTTGCACACAGCTTCCATGCAGCAGCATCTTCCGGGCGCGCTCTCCGAACTGGTGGGAGCGTCCAGCCCCGCGATGAGCGACTTCGTGAAGCCCGTGAACTCACATATCCTGGTGGTGGACGACGAGCCGGACATCTCCGCGCTCGTGGCCTACCACCTCGCGCGGGAGTCGTACCGCGTGAGGACCGCGTCCAGCGGCCCCGAGGCCATCCGCGCCGCCGAGCTGGAGCGGCCGGACCTGATCGTGCTCGACCTGATGCTTCCCGGGATGAGCGGCCTGCAGGTGCTCGAAGAGCTGCGCCGCCGGGCGGAGACGCGCGACATCCCCGTGATCCTGCTGACGGCCCGGCGCGAGGAGCAGGACCGCATCCAGGGGCTGCGGCAGGGGGCCGACGACTACGTGGCCAAGCCCTTCTCCCCCCAGGAGCTGATCCTGCGCGTGGCCGCCGTACTGCGGCGCGTGCAGCAGGCGCCGCCCGCCGGCACCGGGGGCAAGGTGGTGCGCGTGGGGCCCTTCGCGGTGGATTCCGGCGCCGCGAGCGCCGAGGTGAACGGCGAGCTGCTGGAGCTCACCCCCACCGAGTACCGCCTCCTCCTGACGCTGATGGAGCGCCGCGGCCGGGTGCAGACCCGCAGGCAGCTGCTGGAAGCCGTGTGGGAGGTGACCGCCAACATCGCCACGCGCACGGTGGACATGCACGTGCAGCGGCTGCGCAACAAGCTGGGAGACGAGGCGGACTGGATCGAGACGGTGCGCGGGTTCGGCTACCGCTTCCGCACCGAGCCGCCGCCGCGCTGAACGGATCAGCCTCACACAGAGGCAGAGAGACACAGAAGAGGATCACGCCGTGCGGCTTCGCGCCGACCAGAAGCTCTTTCTATCCTACCTTGCGCTGAGCGCCGCCGTCGTGGTGGCGCTCACGCTGGGCGTGGGCTCCACCCTGCGCTCGCACCTCACCGAACGGCTCTCCGCGGATCTGCGGCGGGAGCTGTTCCTTTCGCGCGCCCTGTACGCGAGCCGCCCCGCCGCCGACCGCGACGCGGTCGCGGACTGGCTGGGCGGGCTCGCCGACCGGCGCGTGACCATCGTGGCGCCGGACGGCAGGGTGCTGGGCGACTCGGAGGTGGACGGCGACTCGCTGCGCGGCCTGCAGAACCACGCGGCGCGCCCCGAGATCGTGAGCGCCCGCCGCGCGCGGGGGCAGGTGGGGACGGCGGTGAGGTTCAGCAGCTCGCTCCACAACGAGCAGCTCTACATGGCCGTGCAGGCGGCGGACGGCAGCGTCATCCGCATCGCGGACCCCATGAGCGAGATGCACGCGGCCGTGGCGCGGGTGCAGCGCGGCATCTTCGGCGTGGGGCTCGTGTCGCTTATGCTGAGCGCCCTCCTCTCCTTCGGCTTCTCCCTCGCCATCACCCAGCCCCTGCGCCACATCGTGGGCGCCGCCCGCGCCATGGCCGCCGGCGACCTGTCGCGCCGCGCGATGCTGCGCGGGCGCGACGAGCTGGGCGAGCTGTCCGACGCGCTGGACACGCTGGCCGGCGAGCTCCAGCGGCGCCTGCGGCAGCTGGAGGGGGAGCGCGCGGAGATGCAGGCGCTGATCGACTCCATGGCCGAGGGGGTGATCGCGCTCAACCCCGAGGGGCAGGTGCAGCGCGCCAACCCCGCCGCCCGGCAGATCTTCGGGCTGGTGGGCGACCCGCGCGGGCTGTCGCCGCAGGAGGTGGCGAGGCGTCCCGCGTTCCTGGAGGTGGTGAGGAAGGCGCTGCACGGCTCGCAGGTGCGCCCCGTGGAGCTGATGCAGGAGGGGCGCAGCCTGCTGGCCACCGCGCAGCCCCTCCCCGGCGGCGGCGCGGTGCTGGTGTTCCTCGACGTGTCCGCGCTGCGCAGGCTGGAGGACGTGCGGCGCGACTTCGTGGCCAACGCCTCGCACGAGCTGAAGACGCCGCTGACGGCCATCCGCGGCTTCAGCGAGACGCTGCTGGACGACGAGCTTCCCGCGCCGCTGCGCCGCCAGTTCGTGGAGACGGTGAAGGCCAACGCCGACCGCCTTCAGCGCATCGTGGACGACCTGCTGGACCTGTCGCGCATCGAGTCCGGCGGCTTCCGGGTGGAGCCGGAGATCGTTTCCGTCACGGAGACGGCGCACGAGGCGATGGCGCCCTCCCGCGCGCAGATGGACCAGAAGCGCGTCCGCTTCGTGACGGACGTGCCGCCGGAGTGCGAGTTCGTGTTCGCGGACCCTTCGGCGCTGCGCCAGATCTTCTCCAACCTGATCGGCAACGCAATCCGTTACGTGCCCGAGGGAGGGCGCGTGGAGGTGAGGGCGCGCTGGGCCGGCACCCTCGACTCCGCCGACCCGCGCGAGTGGGTGCAGGTCTCCGTGGGCGACGACGGGGCCGGGATCGCGGCGGCCCACCTCCCCCGCATCTTCGAGCGCTTCTACCGCGCGGACGCGGCCCGCTCGCGCGAGGAGGGCGGCACCGGCCTGGGCCTCGCCATCGTCAAGCACCTGGTGGAGGCGCACGGCGGCACCGTGGACGCCGAGAGCCAGCTGGGGCGCGGCACCATCATCCGCTTCCTGGTCCCGGCGCCCGACGATCCGGAGAGCGAAGACGAACTGATCGGCGCACACAGAGCCACAGAGGCACAGAGATGAATCGATCTCTGTGCCTCTGTGGCTCTGCGTGAGATCGCTGTTGGTTCGTGACGCGAAAGTGACTCCTCCAAGCTCCTTCCGATGCGTGCCCCGCCTATTGTAACGGGAAGACTGGTCTCCTCTCGAACGGGGTACGAACGAAATGCTGAGCAGATCCTTTTTCGTGGGATTGCTTCTGATGGCAGCTCTGCCCGCAGCCGCGCAGTCGGGGCGGCTGGGCGGGCGGGTGGTCGACGCCGCCTCGGGCCGGCCCATCGCCGGAGCGCGCGTGACGCTGGTGTCGGACCCGGCGCGCGGCGCGGTGTCGGGCGTGGACGGGACGTACGTGATCCGCAACGTCCCCGCGGGGACGCACAGCGTGGCCGCTTCGCACATCGGCCACGCGCCCAAGACGGTGAGCGGCGTGCAGGTGACCGCCGCCGGGCTGGAGCTGGACATCTCCCTGGCCGCGCAGGCCATCGGGCTGCAGGGGATCACGGTGACGGCGGGGCGCGAGCGGGGGAGCGTCAACCGCGCCCTCGACGAGCAGCGCAACGCCGCGGGCGTGGTGAGCTCCATCACCTCCGAGCAGATCGCCCGCAGCCCGGACTCGGACGCCGCGCAGGCCGTGCAGCGCGTGAGCGGCGTGACCGTGTCCGAAGGGAAGTTCGTGGTGGTGCGGGGGATGAGCGAGCGTTACACGACCACGTCGCTCAACGGCGCGCGCATCCCCAGCCCCGAGCCTGAGCGCAAGCTGGTGCCGCTGGACCTCTTCCCCACGGGGATCATCCAGCAGATCTCCACTTCCAAGACCTTCACGCCCGAGCTTCCGGGCGACTTCGCGGGGGCCCACGTCAACATCCGCACGCGCGAGTACCCGGCGCGGCGGGCCTGGGCCTTCTCCACCTCGCTGGGCTACAACGACGCCATCACCGGCCGCGGCGCCGTGTTCGCCCCGCGCTCGGGCGGCGAGCTGTTCGCGTGGACGGGCACGGAGCGCCGCGTTCCCGCCGAGGTGCGCGCGGGCGGCGACCTCAAGAACACCTTCACCCAGAACCAGGTGAACCGGTTCGTGGGCTCGTTCCGCAACGCCTGGTCGGCGCAGCCGGGGAAGGGCTCGCCCAGCACCTCGTACTCCGCGTCGGTGGGCGGGTCGGACCCGCTCTTCGGGCAGCGGATCGGCTACCTGCTGAGCGGCTCGTACTCGTACAGCGAGGAGGTGCGCGCAGCCGACTACCGCTCCAGCTTCGAGCAGACGGAGCAGGCGCCCATCAACTCGTTCACCGCCGTCAACAACACGGGGCGCGCCGGGGTGCTGTGGGGCGGCGTGGCCAACCTGAGCATGCCCATCGGCAGCCACTCGCGCATCACCACCAACAACCTGTACAACCGCTCGGCCGACAACGAGGCGCGCCTGGAGCGCGGGCTGAGCGAGGACCTGGGGAGCACCGAGGTGGAGATCGAGCGGCTGCGCTACGTGGAGCGCGCCATCCGCTCCAACCAGCTCAGCGCCGAGCACCGCCTGGGTGGCAGCCACCAGCTGGACTGGTCGCTCACCTCGTCGGGCGTCACGCGGCGCGAGCCGGACCGCTCGGAGATCGTGTACGGCCTCACCCGCGACGTGGCGGGCGCCATCATGGGCCGCCAGTGGTACCGCCTGGGCACCGAGGTGGCGGTCCGCACCTTCGGCGACCTGGAAGAGGAGAGCCTGGAAGGCTCGTTCAACTACCGCTTCAACTTCGGCCTCTCCAACGCCCTGCGCTTCGGCGGCACCATGCGCCGCACCGAGCGCGACGCGGAGAACCGCTCGTACGCCATCAACAACGGCGCGGCCAGCCCGATGACCGCCGAGGAAGCCTCGCTCGCTCCCGAGCAGATCTTCGACGGCCGCTTCACCGGTGAGGGCGCTCAGTACTTCCAGCTCCTCCCGCTGCTGCAGGGCGGCTCGTACTCGGCGCGCGACCAGCTGGGCGCCGCGTACGCCATGGCGGACTACCGGATGGGCCGCGTGCAGGTGGTGGGCGGCGCGCGGGTGGAGAACTCGGACGTGGAGGTGAAGACGGTCTCCCAGTCGGGCGTCCCGTCGCTCTCCAACCCCACGTACACGGACATCCTTCCCTCGCTCTCGCTTAACGTGGAGCTGACGGACGCGCAGAAGCTCCGCTTCTCGGCCGCGCAGACGGTGGCGCGCCCGGAGTACCGCGAGTTCGCTCCGTACCTGGTGCGTGACGTGCTGGGCGGCGACAACTTCCAGGGCTTCCCGGGGATCCGCCGCACCACCATCCAGAACTACGACGCGCGCTACGAGTGGTACCCGTCCAGCGGCGAGGTGCTGAGCGTGGGCCTCTTCGCCAAGGTCTTCCAGGACCCCATCGAGCGCGTGTACCAGCCGGTGTCCGGCGCGGGGCTGATCTCCGTCCGCAACTCCGAGAGCGCCCGCAACCTGGGCGTGGAGTTCGAGGCGCGGAAGCGACTGGGGAGCTTCGCCGAGGTGCTTGACCCGTTCACCGCCTTCACCAACGTGACGCTGATGAACAGCCGCGTGACGGTGGGCGACTCGCTGAACCTCAACGACGGCCGCGCGCTGGTGGGCCAGTCGCCCTACGTGGTGAACGCGGGCCTCACCTGGACGGGCGAGGGCGCCACGAGCGCCACGGTGCTCTACAACACGGTGGGCGGGCGGATCTACGCCGCCGCGGCGCGCGGGCTGCCGGAGCTGATCGAGCAGCCGCGCCACGTGCTGGACCTGGCGTTCCGCGTGGGGCTGCGCAGCGGGTTCTCCGCCCGCTTCGACGCCAAGAACCTGCTGGACTCGGACTACGAGATCCGCCAGGGGCCGGTGGTGCGCGAGTCGTACCGCAGCGGCCGCACGTTCACGGTCGGCCTTTCCATGCAGCGATAACCGCGAGATCGTGACCGAACGCTGACAAACCGGTCGTTCCGACCGTACACAGGCGGTCGAGATTATGGGGCGGCCGGACGATCCGGCCGCCCCAGCTTCATAACGCTTTCCAGGGAACTCACGTGCAAGAAGGAACGACGATCTCACACGGAGGCACGGAGACACGGGGTGAGCGATTCTTTCCTGTGTCTCTGCGCCTCCGTGTGAGCCCCGCTGTTCGCCTGCTCTTCAGCGCCGGCCTCGTGGCCGTGCTCGGCGCGTGCGACGACAGCAGCGGACCCAACATCCCGAACGCGCCCATGGGAGTGGCGGTCGCGGCGCTCACCCCCAGCTCGGTCCAGGTGAGCTGGACGGCGGTCGACACCGACGTGGACGGCTACGAGATCGCGCGGGGCGAGGGCACCAACGCCTCCGCCTTCACGGTGCTGGATACGGTGACGGCGTCGCCCTTCACCGACGCGGGGCTGAACCCGGAAACCTCTTACACGTACCGCGTGGTGGCGATGCGCCGCTCGGGCCGCAGCCCCGAGGTGCAGGCCAGCGGGCGCACGGGGGCGCGCGGCTCCGTGACCATCGGCGCCAACATCACCAGCGACCGCACCCTGTTCCGCGACTCCGTCTACCGGCTCACCTCGTTCGTGCAGGTGACCAACGGGGCCACGCTGCGCATCCAGGACGGCACGCGCATCGAGGGCGACGCGGGCTCGGCCCTCTTCATCACCCGCGGCGCCAAGATCGAGGCGCGCGGCACGGCGGCGCGGCCCATCGTCTTCACCTCGTCGCGCACTTCGCAGCGCCGCGCGGGCGACTGGGGCGGGCTGGTCATCATCGGCAACGGGGTGATCAACCGCACGGGCGGCATCCAGATCGAGGGCACGGGCACGGGCGACAACAACCCGGCGCAGTTCTACGGCGGCAACGGGAGCAACACGGACAACAGCGGCGTGCTTCAGTACGTGCGCATCGAGTTCGCGGGCTTCGGGCCGGCCACCAACCAGGAGCTCAACAGCCTGACGCTGGCGGCCGTGGGCAGCGGCACCACGGTGGACCACGTGCAGACGATGTACGGCCTGGACGACAGCTTCGAGTGGTTCGGCGGCGCGGTGGACGCCAAGTACCTGGTGTCGTACGAGTCCGGCGACGACCACTTCGACGCGTCGGAAGGGTACGTGGGGCGCAACCAGTACCTGATCGCCTTCCAGAGCACCGTGCCCACGGTGTCCCCGGGCTCCGGCCAGGTGTCGGGCGACCCGCAGGGCTTCGAGGTGGACGGCTGCCAGGACAGCAGCGGCGGCACCTGTGGCACGGCGGGCAACAACGCGGAGCCGTTCACGACCCCCGTCTTCGCCAACTTCACGGTGATCGGCGCGCCGGCCGGCGTGCTTCCCGCGGGCGGCGGCGTGGGCGCGGTGATCCGGCGCGGCGGCGGCGGCTTCTACGTCAACGGCGTGGTGGCGCGCTGGAGCTCCTCGGCCTTCTCGCTGGAAGGCCCGGCGGTGAAGGCACGCCTGGACGCCGGCCAGCTCGCGGTGAACAACGTTCTGCTGGCGGAGAACGGGAACAGCTTCCTCCCGACCTCCACCTCGGGCACCACCACCACCACGCGCTACTCGCTGGACGCGGCGCAGAACTCCATCCAGCTCTTCGCCGGCACCACGGCCTCGCTGTTCACGGCCTTCCCGAGCGCCGGCACCTCCACGACGGGTGCCTCGTTCGACTGGTCGCCGACCGCCGCGTCGCCGATCGCGCAGGGCGGGATGACCACCTTCACCGGCGCCCTGCAGGCGCGCGCCGGCACCTTCGTCACCGGCACGGCCTTCCGCGGCGCCGCGGCGCCCGGTGGCGAGAAGTGGTGGCAGGGCTGGACCAACTACGCGCGCGACTTCTGACGGCACGGCAGTCGCGGTTTCCCCTGGCCGGCGTCCGCGAGGGCGCCGGCCTCGTCACTTTACGCATCCCGATGCTCAGATCCGCACGCTGGCTCTTCGTAGTGATCCTCGGCGCCTGCTCGCCCGAGCCGGAGCCCCGCACAGAGTCTCCGCCGCCGGTGCAGGGAGTGGTGGACAGCACCTTCACGCCGGAGGAGGCGATGCGCCGCTTCCGCGAAGGGCTCGCGCAGCCGCGGGGGCTGGAGGGTGGGGCGGAGAGCAGGGAGGCGCTGGTGCGCGGGTTCGTGGATGCGCTGGCGCGGCAGGACACCGCGGCGCTCATCGCCATGCACATCACCCGCGCGGAGTTCGCCTGGCTCTACTACCCGCACACGGAGCTCGCGCGCCCCGAGCGCTACCTGGAGCCCAAGACGGTCTGGCTTCTCCTGCGCCTGGAAAGCGAGAAGGGCCTCACACGCTTGGTGCAGCGCCCGATCGCCAAGGGTGCCCCGCGATGTGAGGACGAGCCGCGCGTGGAGGGCCCCAACCGCCTGTGGGAGCGCTGCCGCCTGGGCACCCGGCAGCTCTTCGGCACGATCCTGGAGCGGGAGGGCCGCTTCAAGTTCGTCTCCTACAAGACCGACCTTTAAGCTCACACAGAGACACAGAGGCACAGAGATGACTTCTTCTCTGTGCCTCTGTGTCTCTGTGTGAGTCTATTCGCCGGTGAGCGGCACGAGCCGCGCTTCTCTGCGGGCGGCTGGGATGAGCTGCTGGAGCGCGCGGGCGATCAGGGGGAGGAAGGGGAGCACGAGGAGCACGCCCGCGACGTTGAAGAGCACGTGCGCGTTGGCCACGAAGCGCTCCACGCCGGCACCCGGAGTGATGCGCTGCGCCAGCGTAGCGATCTCGCGGGTGAGCATCAGGCCGATGGCGACCGTGGTGACGTTGAAGAGGAGGTGGAACACGCCGGCGCGCAGAGCGGCGCGCGACCTGCCGATGCAGGCGAGGAGCGTGTCCGCGCAGGTGCCGATCTCCGCGCCCAGCATCAGCGCGATGCCGGCGGGCAGGGTGAGCAGGCCCTGGCCCGCCAGCGTGATTACGATCCCCAGCGTGGCGCTGGAAGACTGGACGATGATGGTGACCAGCGCGCCGATGGCCGCGCCGAGCAGCGGGTTCTCCAGGCGTACCATCCAGTCGATGAACGACTGCTCGCCCTTGAGCGGCGCCACCGCCTGGTCCATCTCGCCCAGGCCGTAGAAGACGAGGCCGATCCCCAGGAGCACCCGCCCGATCTGCTTCTGCCGCCGACCGCCTCCGAGCGCGGCCAGCACCAGCCCGATCACGAGCGCGATGGGCGCGTAGCGGTCCACGTCCAGCGCGATGATCTGGCTGCTGACCGTGGTACCGATGTTCGCCCCCAGGATCACGCCCAGCGAGCGTGCGAAAGCCAGCACCCCCGCGTCCACCAGCGCGATCACCATGATGATGGTGACGGACGAGGAGTCCAGCAGCGTGGTTGCCACCGTTCCCGTGCCCACCGCGGCGAACCGGTTGGTGGTGCAGCGCTCCAGGAACTTCTTCATGCGGTCGCCCGCCACCCGCTTCAGTGCGTCCGCCAGCAGCGTGACGCCGAACAGGAACAGGGCGAGCCCTGCGACAACCCCCAGCACGATGCTGAACACGTCCAGCCCTCCGCCTTCCGCGGACTGCGCGGACAGGGGATACGCGAAGGTGGCCGCGGCAAGT
>DASVSA010000502.1:0-8744 GCA_036388335.1 Longimicrobium sp.
GGGCTCGGCGGCTTTACGAGCGCCTGGGCTTCGGGTTCGTGCAGGAAGAGGGCGTGTACGTACTGATGCGCCGCCCCGTGAGCGCCTCCGCCTGAGCCGTGGCGCTCTCCGGCGGGCGCGGCGCGGTAGGATAGAACACTATTGCGGCCGGAATGTGGGCGGAGCGTGAGCTTCCATCCCGTTCCCGGCCTTTCCTGGCCTCCGGCTGCGAGGCCCTCCTCCAACCCACTCCTCAGGCGCAACCCACACTCCTTCGCGCCGCGACGGCTTCCAGCCCGAAAAAGGCACCCCGGCCGCAAGGCCGGTCCGCAGAGCCAGGGATCTCCGCCACGGAGACCGCCCAGCCGCCGAAAGAGGGGACCCCGCAACGCGGAATCCCACGTATTCTCTGGAGGTTCACACCATGTCCGGTTTTCGAAACATCGCACGGATGGCGGTCGTCGTCCTTGCGGCGGGGTGCACCGGCGACGGACGCACTCCCACGGCGCCCGCGGCGGGCCCCACGCAGACCATCTCCGACGCGGCCCACGGGGGCCAGGTGCCGGGGTTCTACTTCCTCCAGCCGCTGGTGAAGAGCCCCAACGCCACCGGCACATTCGACGCGGCGCTGGAGCCGCGGGTGGAGATCTGCCAGCTGGCGGGTACCGCGTGCGGCGCCGGCGTCGCGCAGTTCACCCTCACCTCCGGCACCGGCGGCGAGCTGCTGACGGTGGACGCGGTGGCCGGGAAGTACCAGGTGAACTGGCACACCGACAAGTTCGGCCTGGACCCGGCGAAGCACTACCGGGTGAGCGTGTTCGTGGGGACGTACCGCCTGGGCTTCGCCGACGTGGACGTGGTGAGCTCCGGCAAGGAGCTGAAGCGCGTCGACACGCAGGAGTACATCGCCCTGCAGGACGGGCGCACGCTCCCCATCAAGTTCCGCATCGAGACCGGCATCCCCGCCTCGCTGGTGGTGACGCCCGCGGCGGCCACGGTGGAGCCGGCCGGCACCCAGCAGTTCACGGCCACGGTCACCGACCTGCACGGCAACGTGCTGCCCGTGCCCGTTTCGTGGGCGAGCCTGGCCCCCGCCGTCGCCACGGTGGACGCGAACGGCCGGGCGACCGGCGTGGCCCCGGGCAGCGCCGGGATCACCGCCTCCTTCGTGACGCTGGCGGATACCGCCACCCTCACGGTGGCCGTATCCAACACCGCTCCCACCGCCACGGGCGACCAGTACGAGGCGCTCGGCAACGTGACCGTCTCCATCCCCGCCCCCGGCGTGCTGGCCAACGACGCCGACGCCGAAGGGAACGCCCTGGCCGCCGTGCCGGGCACCGTGGCCACTGCAAACGGCGGCTCCGTGGTGGTGAACGCGGATGGCAGCATCGTCTACCGCGCCGCCGCCGGGTTCGTGGGCGAAGACAGCTTCGAGTACGTGGCGACGGACGGCTCGCTGACCTCCGCTCCGGCGACGGTCAAGGTGACCTCCAGCGCCCGCGTGTGGTTCGTAAACAACACGGCCGATGCGCCGGGCGACGGGCGCGACGGCTCGCCCTTCACCACGCTGAAGGGCGCCGAGACGGCTTCTTCGGCCGGCGAGGCGATCTACGTGTTCGCGGGCAACGGCGCCACGGCCGGCTACGACGAGGGGATCGTGCTCAGGGCAGGGCAGGCGCTCAACGGGCAGGGCGTGACGGCCGACTACACGGCCACGCTGAACGGCCAGGTGGTGACGCTCCTCCCGGCCGGCGCGGCTCCGCAGCTCACGCGGAATGGCGCGGGCGCCACGGTGGCGATCAGCACCGGCAACACGCTCAAGGGCATGGACGTGGCTTCCACCGCGGGTGCGGGGATCCAGGGGAGCGGCTTCGGGACGCTGAACGTGGAGGCCGTGAGCGTGGCCGCCGTGGGCGGACCCGCGCTCGACCTGGAGAACGGCAACGCGTCCGCCACCTTCACCGCCCTCTCCTCCACCGGGAGCACGGGGAACGGCGTACGGCTGGCCGGGGTGACCGGGCTGGTGCACGCGGCGGGCGGCGCCATCGTGGCTTCCGCCGCCAACGGCGTGCGGGTGCAGGGCGGCACGGCCGACGTGGAGCTCGGCGGCAGCATCAGCGTGACCACCGGCGCCTCGGTGCGGATCACCGGGCGCACGGGCGGCACCGTGACGCTCTCCGGCCCCATCGCGGACATGGGCGCGGGGATCGTGGTGGAGAGCAACACCGGGGGCATCGTGGAGCTCACGGGCGTCTCCAAGGCGGTGAACACCGGCGCCTCCAGCGCCGTGACGCTGGCCAACAACACCGGCTCGTCGGTGCGCTTCGCGGGCGGCGGGCTGGCCCTCACCACCACCACGGGCGACGCGTTCAGCGCCACCGGCGGCGGCACGGTGGAAGTGACCGGGGCGGGGAACACCATCACGGCCGCGGGCGGGCGCGCGCTGCACGTGACGGGCACCATCATCGGCGGGCTGGGGCTCACCTTCCGCAGCATCACGTCCACCGGCGGCGCCGAGGGGATCGTGATGGAGAACACGGGCGCCCTCAATGGGCTGCTGGTGACCGGCGAGGGGACCACCGCGGGCTCCGGCGGCACGCTGAGCGGCGGCGCGTACGGCGTGCGCCTGGACGGCGTGCGCAACGTCCTCCTGCGCAACATGCAGGTGAGCGGCTTCACCTCGTACGCCATCCGCGGCTCCAACGTGAACGGCTTCGAGCTGCGCGGTTCCACCGTGTCCGGCGCGAACGGGACGGCCGCGGGCGAGGGGAGCGTGAGGTTCGACGCCCTGACGGGCTCGGCGCTGGTGACCGGCTCCGCCATCTCCGGCGGGTTCACGGACAACCTGCGCGTGACGAACAGCGCCGGCTCGCTGGACCGCCTGGTGATCGAGGGCTCCACCTTCGGCGCGCACCAGGGATCGGGCGGCGACGACGGCGTGGAGCTGGAGGCGGTCGGAGCGGCGGTGATGAACGTCACCATCCACAACAGCACCTTCACCTCCGCCGCGTCGGACCTGCTGAGCGTGGCGCTGAGCGGCGGCGCCGTGAGCGACCTGGTGGTGGAGGGGAACACCTTCGCCAACGCGAACGCCGCCGTGGCGGCGGGCGGCGGCGGTATCACCATCGCGGCGGTGGGCACCTCCAGCCCCACGCTCACCTACCGCGTGTCCGGCAACACCCTGCGCAACGCCCTCGGGCCGGCGCTGGCGGTGGTGAAGGGCCCGGGTGCCGGGAGCTTCAGCGGCACCATCGAGGCGAATGTGGTGGGCGTGAGCGGCGCGGCGAACTCCGGCTCCGCGCAGGGCTCCGGCATCGACGTGAGCTCCATCGGCGGCGGCTCGCACGTAGCCCTGGTGAGGAACAACCAGGTGCGGCAGTACAACAACCATGGCATCCTGCTGCAGGCGGGGAACAACGCCGCCGGCGGCAGCGGCTCGCTGCACGCCACGGTCACCGGCAACAGGGTGGAGCAGCCGGGCACCGCCGGCTTCCTGTCCAACGGGGTGCACGTGAACGCGGGCACCAACACGGCCGACGCGCACCAGGTGTGCGCCGACGTGCGCGGGAACGCGCTCGCCGGCTCGAGCGCGGCGGGTGCCACGGAGTTCCGGCTGCGGCAGCGCTTCCTGACCACGGTGCGCATCCCCGGCTACGTGGGCGCGAACAACGACAACGCGGCGGTGGCGGCGTTCGTGCAGGCCAACAACGGCGGCGCGACCGGCGCGGCGGCCAACACCGTGTCCACGGGCGGCGGCGGGTTCGTGGGCGGCGCGGGGTGCACGCAGCCGTAACCACTTAGCTCACACAGAGACACGGAGGCATAGAGAAAGAACATCTTCTCTGTGCCTCCGTGTCTCTGTGTGAGGCCTCGTTGTCAGGCGAAGACGGCTTCGTAGCGCGTTCCGTCGCTCTCGGGCTTCAGGGGGACCAGGAAGAGCTCGAACGGCTCCATTCCTTCGGTGTCCAGCACGTACATGCGCTGCGGGATGGCGTGGCCCGGGTTCGCGCGGAAGAGCAGGGTGAACGGGTGCCGCTTGCCGTCGCTGGCGTCGCCCCAGGGCGTGACGGAAAGGAGCTCGGCGGGCATGTACTGCCGCTCGTCCACGATCACGCGGAAGGTCTTGCCGACGTGGGGCTGAAAGGTCTCGGCGGTGAAAGTCTCAAGCATGGATCTGCGGTGAGGGGTTAGCCGGGAAGCACGAACGCGCCCAGGTTGACCTGCGAGATGCCGCCGTTGGACTGGAGCTCCGCCTGTCCGAAGTCGTTGAAGGTGATGCTGAGCTCCCCGCCGCCCTCGTACCGGAAGACCATCTCCTCGCCCTGGTACGCCAGGAGCACTCCCCACGTGGCCTTGCTGTACCCGCCGATCTGCCGGTCTCCGATGTCGTGCACCATCATCTCCCCGAGCCCGGGCACGGTGATGGTCGCGTTGCCGAGCGGACCCGACGGGTGCATGCTCCCGTTCAGCGGGACGGTGAAGCTGGCGCCGGCGCTGTTGGCGACGACGACCGGGCGCCAGTAGTGGTTGGTGACGGTAAGGGTGTACATGGGTGCTTCTCCTGGGGTGGGAAACGGAGGGTACGGCGGTAGGGTGGTTCGGCGGGACAGGCTGCGTGGGGAAGATGGGACGGGCGCGCGTGGTGCGCCAGCACGCGAACGGAAGGGGCCGCGCCGTGGCGCCTGCGGGTCGCGTTAGGTCCCGCGGGCGCCCGTCAGCGCCCCGTGAAGCTCGGCGGACGCTTCTCAAGGAACGCCGCCACTCCCTCACGCTTGTCGTCGCTGGCGAAACACGTCGCGAAGAGCTCCGTCTCGTAGGCGAGGCCGGCGGCCATAGGCATCTCGGCGGCGGCGCGGACGGCGGATTTGGCCATCTGCAGCGCGACGGGAGACTTCGTGGCCATGCCGCGCGCCATCTCCAGCGTGCGCTCGCGCAGCTCGGCGGCGGGGTGAACGACATCGACGAGCCCGATGCGCAGGGCCTCGGCGGCGCCGATGATCTCGCCGGAGAGGATCAGGCGCATGGCCTGGCCGGTGCCCACCACGCGCGGCAGGCGCTGAGTGCCGCCGCCGCCGGGGATGATCCCCAGGTTGATCTCCGGCTGCCCCAGCTTGGCCGTGTCGGCGGCGATGCGCAGGTCGCAGGCGAGCGCCAGCTCGCACCCGCCGCCCAGCGCGAAGCCGTTGATCATGGCGATCACGGGCTTGGGATACGCGGCGATCTCGTCGAAGACGCGGCGCCCCGTCATCACGGCGCGCTGCTCCAGCGGCGTGCGCCCGGCGAACTCACCGATGTCCGCGCCGGCCACGAACGCCTTCTCCCCCGCGCCCGTCACCACCAGCACGCGCACCTCCGCGTCGCCGCGCAGCTCGTCCAGCGCCGCGATCAGCTCCGCGCGGACGGCGGCGTTGAGGGCGTTGCGCTTCTCGGGGCGGTCCACCGTGAGGATGGCGACCGCGCCGTCACGCTCCACGCGCACCACGGAGGTCACTTGCCCTCCCAATCGTAGAAGCCGCGCCCGCTCTTCTTCCCCAGCCGCCCCTCGGCAACCATGCGGCGCAGGATCTCGGGGGCGCGGTACTGCTCACCGCCCAGCTCGCCGTGCAGGTAGTCGGCGATGCCCAGGCGCACGTCCAGGCCCACCACGTCGGTGAGCTTCAGCGGGCCCATGGGGTGGTTGTAGCCCAGCTCCATCGCCCGGTCGATGTCCTGCGGCGACGCGACGCCCTCCTCCACCATCCTCATCGCCTCCAGCCCCAGGATCACGCCCAGCCGCGACGAGGCGAACCCCGGCGTGTCGGTCACCACGATGGGCTCCTTGCCGATGCGGGCCGCGAAGGCGAGAGCCGCGTCCAGCGTCTCCTGCGAGGTCTCGCTGCCGCGCACCACCTCCAGCAGCTTCATGATGTGCACGGGGTTGAAGAAGTGGAGCCCCACCACGCGCTCCGGCCGCCCCGTGGCCGCGGCGATGCGCGATACGCTCAGCGAAGAGGTGTTGCTTGCCAGCACCGCATGCGCCGGCGCCGCCTCGTGCGCCTCCCGGAAGATGCTCTCCTTGAGCTCCATGGTCTCGGGCACGGCCTCGATCATCAGCCCCGCGCTGGAGACGGCGTCGCGGAGGTCGGCGGCGGCGCGCAGGTGCTCGCGGGCCGCGGAGGCGTCCTCCGCCGCGACCTTCCCGCGCTCCACGCCCTTTTGCAGGTTGTCGGCGATCTTGCCCAGCGCGCGCTCGGTGGCGCCGGGCATGGGGTCGAAGAGGGCCACGGAGTAGCCGGCCATCGCGCACACCTGCGCGATCCCGTGGCCCATGGTGCCGGCGCCGATCACGGCGACGCGGGAGCTCGTTTGCATGTCAGCGTTTCGTGGCGAGGTTGCCGATGGCGTTGCACACCGTCGCGAACACGCGCGGCCCGTGCGGATGATCCTTGAAGGGACGCGTGGGCCCGGCGTCCAGGTCGGTGACCGTGCGCGCGCCGCAGTCCACGCGGTGGCGCGACTCCTTGTGCGAAGTAGCCCTCGCGGGCCCGGCGGCCGAGTCGCGGACCACCTGCGTCTGACGGATCCAGACGACGCGCGTGGTCCTCTCGGCCACGATGCGCGAAGTGTCTAGCGAGGTGACGACGCCTTTCCCCGCGCCCAGCGTGATCCACGGGGCGGAAGAGCGGGGGACGTCGGGCGCCTTGCAGCCGGCGAGCGCCAGGGCGAGCACGGCGGTGGCGAAAAGAGAAGCCTTCATCGGGTCAGTTGGGGGAGCCGCTTGCACAGCGCGGGGAAGATGTATTCCCCGAATGGGTGTTCACGGAAGGTGTGCCATCGGGTGCCGGGGTGTTCGCGCAGTTTCCGCCCCTGGCGGTCACGCAGCTCCGTCGCGAGGTCGTCCACCCGCCGTGCCGCGCAGGTGATCCGGTGGTGCGTGTCCACGCGGTGGAACGTGACCCCTTCAACGGTGTCCGGCCGATCGTAGTCGAACCGGAGCCAGACGTTGGCGACGCCGCCCCGCACGGAAAGGCGCGCGGTGTCCACGGAGGCGAGCGCCTCGCCGCCTTCGAAGATCACGACCCAGGGAGCACGGGGCGCGGGCCGCTGCGCGTGGGACACCGTAGAGGTACCCAGCGCGGCCGCGACGGCGAACGACAATAGGAAACGGCGGCACAGGGACACGGAGAGAGCGCCTCCTCTGTGTCTCTGTGCCTCTGTGTGAGACCCGTTGTTTCTATGCATCCACCTATTCTCCCCGGAAGGCGGGAGTGCGTTTTTCGTTGAAGGCGGCGATGCCCTCGCGCGCGTCGGCGGAGCGGAAGCAGGCCATCTGCTCCGTGCGCTCGGCGGCGAGGATCTCGTCGAGGGAAGAGTCCAGGGAGCGCTGAAGGGTGCGCTTGGCGGCGGCGAGGGCCAGGGGCGGCTTGGCGGCGAGCTCGGCCGCGAAGGCGCGCACCTCGTCCTCGAAGCGGTCCGCGGGGACCACGCGCTCGAAGAGGCCGATCCTCAGCGCCTCATCCGCGGCTACCATGCGCGCGGAGAGGATCAGCTCGGCGGCGCGGCCGGCGCCCACCAGGCGGGGGAGGAACCAGCTTCCGCCCCAGTCCGGATGCAGGCCGATGCGGTTGAAGGTGAGCCCGAAGGACGCCTTCTCCGACGCGATGCGGATGTCGCAGGCCAGCGCCAGCGACGCGCCCGCGCCCGCGGCGGCACCGTTCACGGCCGCGATCACGGGCTGCCGCACGGCGCGCAGGCGGCGCACGGCGCGCATCCCCGCCTCCACCAGCCGCTCGAAGGCCTCCGTGTCGCCGCGGCCCACCAGGTCGCCCGTCACCTCCAGGTCCGCGCCGGTGCCGAAGGCGCGCCCGGCGCCGGTGATCACCAGCACGCGCACCTCCGGGTCGTCCGCGGCGCGCGCGATGGCGTCGTGGAGGTCGTCGCGCATGGTGCCGGCGAACGCGTTGAGGCGCTCCGGGCGGTTGAGGGTGATCCAGGCGACGCCGTTTTCCACCCGGAGGAGGACGGTGTCGCTCACTCGCAGCGCTCCACGATCATGCTGATCCCCTGGCCCACGCCGATGCACATGGTGGCGAGTCCGTAGCGCACGCCGCGCCGCCGCATCTCGTGCACGAGCGTGGTGAGGATGCGCGCGCCGGAAGAGCCCAGCGGGTGCCCCGTGGCCACCGCGCCGCCGGACACGTTGACGATCTCCGGGTCCAGCCCCAGCTCGCGGACGCAGGCCACGGACTGCGCGGCGAACGCCTCGTTGATCTCCGCCAGCCCGATGTCCTCGATGCGGAGCCCGGCGCGCGCCAGCGCCTTGCGCGTGGCCGGCACGGGCCCGATCCCCATCCGCTGCGGCTCCACCCCGGCCACGTCGCTCGCCACCACGCGCGCCATCGGCCTCAGCCCCATCTCCTCGGCGACACTCGCGGAAGCCACCAGGAGCGCCGAGGCGCCGTCGTTGAGCCCCGACGCGTTCCCCGCCGTCACCGTGCCGCGGTCCGTGCGAAAGGCGGCGCGCAGGGCGGTGAGCGACTCCAGCGTGGTGTCCGCGCGCGGGTGCTCGTCGGTGTCCACCACCTTGGGCGGCCCCTTGCGCTGCGGGATCTCCACCGGGACGATCTCCCCCGCGAAGTGCCCTGCGCGGATGGCCGCATCGGCGCGCTGCTGGCTCGCCAGCGCGAACGCATCCTGGTCCGCCCGTGACACCCCGAACTCCTCGGCCACGATCTCCGCCGTCTCCCCCAGCGAAACGGTCCACTCCTTGGGCATCCTCGGAT
>DASVSA010000503.1:0-4833 GCA_036388335.1 Longimicrobium sp.
GTGATCAAATGATGCGTCCGCCACCGAGAACGGTTGCCCCGTCGAACAGAACGGCGGACTGGCCGGGGGTGACGGCGCGCTGCGGCTCGTCCAGGGCGAGCTCGATGGTGCCGTTGCGCAGGGCGTGGACGATGGCGGGGACGGCGGCGGCGCGGCTGCGGATCTGGACCTGGATGGCGGCGCCGATGGCGGGCTCGGCGGCCAGCCAGTTCAGCTCGCCGATCGTGACCTCGCGGCGGTCCAGCTCCTCGGCGCTGCCGACGACGACCTCTCGCGTGTCCGGGCGCGAGCCCAGGACGTAGAGCGGGAGGCTGCGCCCGCCGGGGAGGCCCTTGCGCTGGCCCACCGTGAAGCGCGCGAAGCCCGTGTGGTCGCCGATCACCTCGCCCGTCGTCGTCACCAGCTTGCCGGGGGCGAGGGCGGCGTGGCCGGGCTCCAGGCGCTTCTCCAGCACGTCCACGTAGTTGCCGGTGGGGACGAAGCAGATCTCCATGCTCTCCGGCTTCTCGGCCGTGGTGAGGCCCAGCTCGCGGGCCTTCCCGCGCACCTGCGGCTTGGTGAGCTCGCCCAGCGGGAACATCAGCTGCGGGAGGATCTCCGGCGGGAG
The DNA here is from genome assembly GCA_036388335.1 of Longimicrobium sp. Lineage (GTDB taxonomy): Bacteria > Gemmatimonadota > Gemmatimonadetes > Longimicrobiales > Longimicrobiaceae > Longimicrobium. The sequence goes on from DASVSA010000503.1 coordinate 608, forward strand.
CGCCCAGAGGAAGTAGCTCTGGTCCTTTTTGGGGTCCACGCCGCGCAGGAGCACGGGGCGGCCCTCCGCGTCGGTGCCCATGCGCGCGTAGTGGCCGGTGGCGATGGCGTCGCACCCCAGCATGGCGCCGCGACGCAGGAGGTCGCGGAACTTGGTGTTGCCGTTGCAGCGCACGCACGGGTTGGGGGTGCGCCCGGAGGCGTACTCCCGCACGAAGTCGTCGATCACGTCGCGCGTGAACTCCCGCTCCACATCGAACACGTAGTGCGGGATGCCGAGCCGGTCCGCCACGCTCCGCGCGTCCATGATCCCGTCGAGGCCGCAGCAGCTTTTCCCGGGGCCGTTCCCCTCCGCCTCGGAGTAGCAGAACGTCTTCATGGTCACGCCGATCACGCGGTGCCCCTGCTCCACCAGCAGCGCCGCCGCCACCGACGAGTCCACCCCCCCCGACATCGCCACCAGAACCGTCCGCTTGTCCATCGTGCTCCCCTCTGTGTCTCTGTGCCTCTGTGTGAGCCCTACAGCCTTACCCGCTCCACCACCCGCGGGAACACTGCTAGCACCCGCTCCACCTCGGCGTCCGTAGTCCGCCAGCCCAGCGAGAAGCGCACGGAGGGGCCCGCGACGGCGGCGGGGAGGCCCATGGCGAGGAGGACGTGGGAGGGCTCGACGGCGCCGCTGGAGCAGGCGGAGCCGGAGGAGGCGGCGATTCCCTCCAGGTCCAGCGCGGCCAGGAGCAGCTCCGGGTCCGCGCCGGGGACGGCGAGGCTGCTCACGTTCGCGAGGCGCTCGGCGCCGGCGCCGTTGATGCGCAGGTCGGGCACGCGCTCGTGCAACCCGGCCTCCAGGCGGTCTCGGAGGGCGCCCAGGCGGAGCATGGAGGCTTCGCGCTCCGCTTCGGCGGCCTCGGCGGCGGCGGCGAAGGCGAGGGCGCCCGCCACGTCTTCAGTGCCTGGGCGGAGGCCGCGCTCCTGGCCGCCGCCGTGGACCAGCGGCGCGAGCCGGGTCCCGCGGCGCACGAAGAGGGCACCGATCCCCTTGGGCCCGCCCACCTTGTGCGCGCTGAAGGAGAGGAGCGCGGCGGGCACCCGGTCCACGCGCACGGCCACCCTGCCCAGCGCCTGCACGGCATCGGAGTGGAACGCCACCCCGGCGGCGGCGCACCGCTCCGCCACCTCGCCCACGGGCTGCACCACGCCCGTCTCGTTGTTCGCCCACATCACCGACACCACCGCCGGCTCCTCCGCCAGCACCGCATCCAGCGTGTCCAGCCGCACCACGCCCTCCGCGTCCACGGGGAGGATGCGTACCGGTGCGTCCGCGGCGTGCGCGGCGGCGAGGACCGCCTTGTGCTCCACCGCGGAGCACACGACGGGAGCGCCGGAGAGCGTGCGCGCGCGGCCCAGGACGGCGAGGTTGTCCGCCTCGGTGCCGGCGCGGGTGAAGACGATCTCCCCCGGCGAGGCGCCGATCAGGCGTGCGAGGCGGGCGCGTGCATCGTCCAGCAGCGCGCGGCTCTCGCGTCCCCAGCGGTGAACGCTGGAGGGGTTGCCCCACGAGCCGTCGAGCGCCGCCAGCAGGGCGTCACGCGCCTCCGGCCGGAGGGGCGAAGTGGCGGCGTAGTCCAGGTAAACGGGCGAATGCATGCCTTCCGGGGTGCGGGCGCACCGTTGATAAACGCCACCGGGCATTTGGTTTCGCGCGGGTACAGGCTTGACCCGCGGGACCGCGGGGGTACATTGCCGGAAAGAGGCCCATCCCCCGCCCCGCCATCGCCATGATCCCGCCCCTTCCCGAGGCGCAGCCCGCCATCTTCCGCACCACGGTGCACGGCACCCTGTTCGGCGAGCGCGCCGCGCACCTGGAAGCGGTAGCCGAGGGCGATCCCCTGCTGCTGATCCCCGACCCGCCCATGGAGGACGACCCGCAGGTGTGGGTCCACCGCGCGACGGGCGACCCGCTGGGCCACCTGCCGCCCGAGATCAGCCAGTGGCTCGCCGTCTGGCTGCTGCGCGGCGGCAAGGCCACGGCGCGCGCCGTCCGCGTGCGCGGCCCCGAGGAGCCGAGCTGGAAGCGCCTGCTGATCGAGGTCCACTGCGAGACACAGAGGCACGGAGATTAGCTCTTCTCCGTGCCTCCGTGTCTCCGTGGGAGCCCGCCGTTCAGATGCTGCGCACCGAAAGCCCCACCACGTCCTCCACCTCCATCGTCTCCGCGATGTAGAAGGGCTCGCCGTACTCGGTGCGGATCAGCGAGCCGTAACGGGCCGCGTGCATCCTCACCTGGTCGTAAAGCGGACGCTCGCCGCCGGGGAAGACCTCGCCGCCCCACGTCTTGCCGTCGAACTGCGAGGCGTAGCAGTGGATCGCCTCCATCTTGGTCTCCATCTGCTCCGTGATGTCCACCACGAAGCTGGGCTTCACCGCGTCTTCGCGGTACGCGAGGGCGTAGAGGAGCTTGTGGGGGCGGTGCGGCTCGCCGGGGGCGTCGAAGCGCTTGAGTCCCGCCAGGAAGCACGCATCGTAGGCGAGCTGCGACGCGATGCGGTGGTCCGGATGGCGCCCGTTGGGGAACGGGAGGATCACGACACGCGGCCGGAAGGCACGCACCATCGCCACCACGGTCCGCCGCGTCTCCGGCGTGTTCTGCAGCCCCGCGTCCGGCAGCCCGGCGTTGCGCCGCACGGCCACCCCCAGCACCCGCGCCGCCGCGTCGGCTTCCTGCCCGCGCAGCTCGGCGCTCCCATCGGTCCCCGTCTCCCCGGCCGTGAGGTCCAGGATTCCCGCGCGGTGCCCCTGCGCGGCGGTGCGGGCCAGCGTCCCCCCCACCAGCAGCTCCGCGTCGTCGCGGTGGGCGGCGATGCACAGGAGGTCCACGATATCGGATGCGTCGGTCACGGGAGTCACGGTCAGGGGTGCGGTTGCATCAGAGGGCCGAAGATGCCGAGCCCCTGCCCCCCACGCAAGCAACGGAGGCACGGAGAATCTCTTCTCCGTGCCTCCGTGTCTCTGTGTGAGCCCTGCTTCCAATCAGGTCAGGAACGTCTCCAGGAACCGCGCCCGCGACTGGTGGCGCAGGCGCAGGAGCGCCTTCTCCTTGATCTGCCGCACCCGCTCGCGCGTGATGGCGAACTTCTCCCCGATCTGCTCCAGCGTCATCGGCTCCGCGTCGCCCAGGCCGAAGTAGAGGCGCAGGACCCGCGACTCGCGCTCCGAGAGGGTGCCGAGCGCTTCGTCGATGGAGCGCTTGAGGGCGTCCTCGTAGACTTCTTCGTCGGGGCCGGGAGAGAACTGGTCGGAGAGGTAGTCGAGGAGCTGCCCGTCTTCGCCGGGGACCAGCGGAGCGTCGAGGGAGAGGTACACCTGCGACATCGCCAGCGCGTGGCTCACCTCGTCCTCCGGCACCTCCAGCTCGCTCGCGATCTCCTGCAGCGTCGGCTCGCGTCCCAGCTCCTGGGTCATCGCCGAGGAGCGCCGGCCGATCCGGTGCACCGCCCCCGCCCGGCTCAGCGGCACCCGCACGATCCTGGACTGCTCCGCCAGCGCCTGCAGGATCGCCTGCCGGATCCACCAGACCGCGTAGGAGATGAACTTGATCCCCTTGGTCTCGTCGAACTTCCGCGCGGCGCGGATCAGCCCGATGTTGCCTTCGTTGATCAGGTCCGAGAGCGAGACGCCCTGGTTCTGGTACTTCTTGGCCACCGCTACCACGAAGCGGAGGTTGGAGCGCACCAGGCGCTCCAGCGCGTCGGGCTCGCCGTCGCGGATCAGGCGCGCCAGGCGTGCCTCTTCGGCCCGGTCGATCAGCGGGTACACGCTGATCTCACGGAGGTACTGGTCCAGCGATTCTGATTCGGAAGCGACGCGTTTGGCGGGGCTGAACGTCATGACTTGCTCCGGGAGGCGAAGCATGCACGCAGAGGGGGGGCTCTGCGGGGGTTCCAGTTGGGCAGCGCGGGAGCGAGCGCGGCGTGGGCCACGGAGATCGCCGGGAGAGACCGCGCGGCCAGGAGAGGACAGGTGCGTCCACCCTCTGGGCCACCGCTTGAGTATGTACGACTCCCCCGTAGGGTGTCAAGCCCCCCCGGGAACAAAAGGGTTGACAATACGAAGTGTCGGAAACGGTGGCCTCCCAGGTGCGCAACTTTTGCCGGATTTATAGGATGCTGTTGCTCACCGGTGTCCCCAAACGGCGGAGCGGGCGCGTGGATGTCCCCCGCGCCCGCC
>DASVSA010000504.1:0-1976 GCA_036388335.1 Longimicrobium sp.
GACTTCATCTCTGTGCCTCCGTGTCTCTGTGTGAGCCCGGCCCCTGACTTGCCTGTGCGACCGGCCGGCAACGGTGGACCCTTTCAGGCACAGGCATGGACGTACAAGCGCCCCTCGGCGAAGCAGATGTCATCTTTCCCGCGGAGGGGGAGATGGGGCGGCTGTGCCGCGCCATGGACTGGGCCGCGACCCCGCTGGGGCCCGTGCAGGGGTGGCCGCGCAGCCTCAAGACCGCCGCCGGGATGGTGGTGCGGCAGGGGATCGCGCAGAACCTGTGCTGGGGGCCGGAGCTCCTCCAGATCTACAACGACGCGTACCGTGTCATCATGGGCGAGAAGCACCCGGCGGGGCTGGGGCGCTCGGTGCTGTGGAGCTGGTCGGAGATCATCGAGGAGATCGGCCCGCTGTTCGAGCGGGTGCTGAAGGGCGAGACGGTGTACTTCGAGGACCGCCTGCTGCGCGTGCTGCGCCACGGGGCACTGGAAGACGCCTACTTCACCTTCTCGTACAGCCCGGTGGTGGTGGAGAGCGGCGAGGTGGGCGCCGTGCTCATCAACTGCTATGAGACCACCGAGCAGGTCCGCGCCCAGGCACTGCAGACGGAGCGCGACCGGCTGCTGCGGGAGCTGCAGGTGGAGCGGGCCCGGCTGGAGTACGTCTTCAAGCAGGCGCCCGCGTTCCTGGCCGTGCTCCGCGGGCCCGAGCACGTCTTCGAGCTGGCGAACGACGCGTATTACCAGCTCGTGGGGCACCGCGGGTTGGTGGGGAAGCCGGTGCGCGAGGCGCTCCCCGAGGTCGTGGAGCAGGGCTTCGTCGACCTCCTGGACCGCGTGCTGAGCACCGGAGAGCCGTACGTGGGGCGCGAGATCCCCATCCAGCTCTCCCGCACCCCCGGCGGCACGCCCGAAGAGCGGTTCGTCGACTTCTCCTACCTCCCGCTCGTGGAGGCGGACGGCAGGCGCTCCGGCATCATCGCGCACGGCACCGACGTCACGGACCAGGTGCTCGCCCGCCGCGAGGTGGAGCGGCTGCTGCAGGAGAGCGACCGCGAGCGCGCCGAGGCCGAGGCCGCGCGCGCCGAGGCCGAGACGGCCAACCGCGCCAAGGCCGACTTCCTCGCCTCCATGAGCCACGAGCTGCGCACCCCGCTCAACGCCATCGGCGGGTACGTGGACCTGGTGGACCTGGGGATCCACGGCCCCGTCTCCGAAGCGCAGCACGGGGCGCTGGCCCGCGTCCGCGCCAGCCAGCAGCACCTGCTCACGCTCATCAACGACGTGCTCGCCTTCGCCAAGGTGGAGGCGGGGCAGATCCACTTCAACCTGCGCCCCCTGGCGGCGTGCGAGCTCCTTTTCGGCGTGGAGCCGCTCGTCGCGCCCCTGGCCGAGGCCAAGGGGATCGCCCTCTCGGTGAAGGAGTGCGACCCCGCGCACCGCGTGCTGGGCGACGAGGAGCGGGTGACGCAGATCCTCCTGAACCTGGTGGGGAACGCCATCAAGTTCACCCCGCCGGGCGGCTGGGTGCAGCTCGCCTGCCACACGGAGGGCCGCTGGGTGGACATCCGCGTGCGCGACAACGGGCCGGGGATCGACCCGGAGAAGCAGCAGACGATCTTCGACCCCTTCATCCAGGTGGACCGCCGCCTCAGCAACCCGCGCGAGGGCGTGGGGCTGGGCCTGGCCATCAGCCGCGACCTGGCCCGCGCCATGGGCGGCGAGCTCACCGTGTCCAGCGTCCCCGGCGAGGGGAGCACCTTCGCGCTCCGGCTCCCGGCGGGCCCTCACCCGGCGGCCTGAGAGCCGCCACCCTCTCCCATCAGCAGCATGGGAGAGGGGACTACTTCGGGCGCGGCGAGCGAGGCCCGAGCGCGCCGGGGCCGGGCGAGGCATGCCTCGCCCCTACGGGCACGTTGGAGGAGGGCTCTCCTGCCGGAGCGCACGCGAAGTAGTCCCCTCTCCCAGGGCAGTTACTGGGAG
>DASVSA010000505.1:0-9816 GCA_036388335.1 Longimicrobium sp.
AAGTTTGAGCGGAACAAGCCGCACGTGAACGTGGGCACCATCGGCCACGTGGACCACGGCAAGACCACGCTCACGGCGGCGATCACGCGCATCCAGGCGGCGCAGGGGCTGGCGGACTTCATCAGCTTCGACAACATCGACAAGGCTCCCGAGGAGCGGGCGCGCGGGATCACGATCTCGACGGCGCACGTGGAGTACCAGACGGCGGCGCGGCACTACGCGCACGTGGACTGCCCCGGGCACGCCGACTACGTGAAGAACATGATCACCGGAGCCGCGCAGATGGACGGCGCGATCCTGGTGGTATCCGCGGCCGACGGCCCGATGCCGCAGACGCGCGAGCACATCCTGCTGGCCCGCCAGGTGAACGTGCCGTACATCGTCGTCTTCCTGAACAAGGTGGACATGGTGGACGACCCGGAGCTGCTGGAGCTGGTGGAGCTGGAAGTGCGCGAGCTGCTCTCCGAGTACGAGTACCCGGGCGACGAGATCCCCATCATCATGGGCTCGGGGCTGAAGGCGCTGGAGTCGGGCGATCCGAACTCGGAGTGGGGGCAGAAGATCACGGAGCTGATGAACGCCGTGGACTCCTACATCCCGGAGCCGGTTCGCGAGACGGACAAGCCGTTCCTGATGCCGGTGGAGGACGTGTTCTCCATCACGGGTCGCGGCACGGTGGCGACGGGGCGCATCGAGCGCGGCATCATCAAGGTGGGCGAGACGGTGGAGCTCGTGGGGATGAACTCCGAGAAGAGCACCACGGTGACCGGCGTGGAGATGTTCCGCAAGCTGCTGGACGAGGGCCAGGCCGGCGACAACGTCGGGCTCCTCCTCCGCGGTGTGGCCAAGGACGACATCCAGCGGGGGATGGTGCTGGCGAAGCCCAAGACCATCACGCCGCACACGACGTTCAAGGCCGAGGTGTACGTGCTGACGAAGGAAGAGGGCGGGCGCCACACGCCGTTCTTCAACGGCTACCGTCCGCAGTTCTACTTCCGCACGACGGACGTGACGGGCTCGGCCGCGCTCCCCGAGGGCGTGGAGATGGTGATGCCGGGCGACAACGTGCAGATGGTGGTGGAGCTGATCACGCCGATCGCCATGGAGAAGGAGCTGCGCTTCGCCATCCGCGAGGGCGGCCGCACCGTGGGCGCCGGCGTCGTCACCGAGATCGTAGAGTAAACACCCGAGCGGGTGGCCGCGGCCCCGCGCCGCGGCCGCCAGCCGTTCCAACTTGAGGGACTGAGCCATGCGCGACATCATCATCCTCGCCTGCACCGAGTGCAAGGAGAGGAACTACAACAAGACGAAGAACAAGCGCAAGCACCCGGAGCGCGTGGAGTACAGCAAGTACTGCCCCCGGTGCAACCAGCACCGGCCCCACAAGGAAACCAAGTAGCGAAAGCGCCGCTGCCCCGCGGGGCGGCGGCACCGCTGCAATAGGGCCGGCTACGCGCCGGCCACATCCGTTCATTGCACCATCGGTTTCCTTGCATGGCTGACACGACCCGCACGTCCGCGCGCGACTTCTTTGTCGACGTCAAAGAGCAGGTCCAGAAGATCACCTGGCCGGACCAGGAGCAGCTGAAGAGCTCCACCGGCATCATCGTCGCCTTCGTGGCGATCGTGGCCATGACCATCTTCGGGATGGACCTGGTAGTCCGCACAGTTCTCGAGCTGGTCGGCTCGCTGTTCGGGTGAGCGTGATCATGGCCGAGGCCAAGTGGTACGCGATCCAGAGCTACTCCGGGCACGAGAACAAGGTGCAGCGGCTGATCCAGCGGCGCATCGACGAAGAGCCCGGTGAGCCGCAGGAGAAGCAGATCCAGGAAGTGCTGGTCCCCACGCAGGAAGTGGTGGAGATCCGCAACGGCAAGCGCGTCACCGTAACCCGGAAGCTTTACCCCGGGTACGTGCTGGTGAAGATGATCTCCAACCAGCGCACGGTGAACCTCGTCAACGGGATCCAGGGCGTCATCAAGTTCCTGGGCTCCGGCGCCGAGCCGCAGGCGCTCTCGGACGACGAGCTGGCCAAGATCTTCGGGCAGGATGCGGAGCCGGTGGCGGGGGCGGAGGAGCCAGTGGTGCTCATCCCCTTCACCAACGGGCAGGTGGTGGAGGTCACCGACGGGCCGTTCAAGGAGTTCAGCGGCACCGTGCAGGAGATCGACCATGACAAGGGGAAGGTAAAGGTGGAGGTGTCGCTCTTCGGGCGCCCCACCTCCATCGAGCTGGACTACACGCAGCTCCGCGGATTCTGATCTGAGGTCGTAAGATGGCGAAGAAAGTAACCGGCTTCATCAAGCTCCAGGTTCCCGCAGGGGCCGCCAACCCGGCCCCTCCCGTCGGCCCCGCGCTGGGCCAGCACGGCGTGAACATCATGGAGTTCTGCAAGCAGTTCAACGCGCGCACGCAGGGTCAGCCCGGGATGATCATCCCGGTGGAGATCACCGTGTACGCGGACCGTTCCTTCACCTTCATCACCAAGACGCCGCCCGCGGCGATCCTGCTGAAGAAGGCGGCCGGGGTGGACAAGGGCTCGGCTTCTTCCAAGAAGACCAAGATCGGGCGCGTCACGCAGGACCAGGTGCGCCAGATCGCCGAGACCAAGATGCCCGACCTGAACGCGGCGGACCTCGACGGCGCCATGCGCATGATCGCGGGAACCGCGCGCTCGATGGGCCTCGAGATCGTTGGATGAACGGCAGCGCCAAGTGCCAAGTGCCGAGTGCCCAGTAACTGCGGTTCACCAGGCACTAGGCACTAGGCACTCGGGACTTCAGTCCCGCATACGACGGGCGGCTCGCCGCCGCGTCGGAGGCAGGAGAAGCGGAGCGAGGGGCGGACACCAGGGAGCGGTCTCCTGCCCTCCCTCACCGGCAACGGTGAAGACCCTCGTTCCCGTCCGATCGACCACAGTGGGGTGGGGTGACCCCGCCGCGGGAGGACTCGTCACCAGGATCACCTGAGGGAGTACATGCCCAAACACGGAAAGAAGTTCCGCGAGGCGCAGGCCCGTGTTCCCGAGGGGCAGAACTACAGCGTCCCCGAGGCCGTGAGCCTCGTGAAGGAGCTGTCGTTCGCCAAGTTCGACGAGACCGTGGAAGCGGCCGTGCGGCTTGGCGTTGACCCCCGGCACGCGGACCAGATCGTCCGCGGGGCCGTCGTCCTTCCCCATGGTACGGGGAAGACCGCCCGCGTTCTCGTGATCGCCCAGGGCGACCGCGCGCGCGAGGCGGAGGAAGCCGGCGCAGACTTCGTGGGCGTAGAGTACGTCCAGAAGATCAAGGACGGCTGGCTGGATTTCGACGTGGCCGTGGCCACGCCGGACATGATGGGGCAGGTCGGCCAGCTGGGCCGCATCCTGGGCCCGCGCGGGCTGATGCCCACGCCCAAGGCCGGGACGGTGACCCAGGACGTGAGCCGTGCCGTGCGAGAGATCAAGGCCGGTAAGATCGAGTTCCGGACCGACAAGACGGGGAACCTCCACGTCCCGATCGGGAAGGTCTCCTTCGACGCCGCGAAGCTGGAGGAGAACCTGGGCGCGTTCATGGAGACCGTGATCCGCGCCAAGCCCGCCGCCGCCAAGGGGCAGTACGTCCGCGGCCTCACCGTGTCCAGCACGATGGGCCCCGGTGTGGCGGTGGACGCGAACCTGTTCCGGAGGTAGCCCGATGAACAGACAAGAGAAGGACGTCGTCGTCGGCGAGCTCCAGGACAAGCTCAAGGTTGCCCAGGCGTTCTACCTGACCGACTTCACGGGCCTGAACGTGAAGCAGATCACCGAGTTCCGCTCGCGCCTGCGCAAGCAGGGAGTGGAGTACGTGGTCGTCAAGAACACCCTGGCGCAGCGTGCGCTGGAGGGGCTTGAGCTGCCGGACGTGGCGTCTTCGTTCACCGGGCCCACCGGGCTGGTGATTGGGCGCGACGACGCGGTGGCCGCGGCCAAGGTGCTCACCGACTTCATGCGCGAGTACGGCGACCGCCCGGTGGTGAAGGGTGCCGTCGTGGAGCGCCGCTCGGTGGATGCCACCCAGGTGAGGAAGCTCGCGGACATGCCTCCGCGGGAAGTTCTCCTCGCCCAGCTCGCCGGGGGGCTGCAGCAGCCCATGGCGCGCCTCGCCGGCGGGATGAGCCAGCTTATGTCCGGGTTCGCCCGGGCCGTGGACCAGCTTCGGCAGCAGCGGGAAGGCGCCGAAGCCTGACCCCGCGCCGGGACCCGCTGACGGGTCCGGGCGCACGGGACCGGCCGGGGCAGCATCCCGCGGTCCGATAGATCGAACTAGCCTAGCCTTCGCAACCTGTACGTACCCAGATAGGAGCACAGCAAAATGGCCACCACGCTTTCCCGTGACGAGCTGCTCGACGCGATCGGCAACATGACCGTCCTCGAGCTGTCCGACTTCGTCAAGGCTTTCGAGGAGAAGTTCGGCGTGACCGCCGCCGCCCCCGTGGCGGTTGCCGCCGCCGGTGGCGCCCCCGCGGCCGCCGCCCCCGCCGTCGAGGAGCAGACCGAGTTCACGGTCATGCTCACCGGCGCCGGCGAGAAGAAGATCCAGGTCATCAAGGTGGTCCGCGAGATCACCGGCCTGGGCCTCAAGGAGGCCAAGGACCTGGTGGACGGCGCCCCGAAGCCGGTGAAGGAGGGCGTCTCGAAGGAGGAGGCCGCCACGCTGCGTGCCAAGCTCGAGGAGCAGGGCGCCGCGGTCGAGGTGAAGTAGTGACGGAACGCCCGGTGTGCCGCGGGTTCGCCCGCGGCACACCGGGCGGGGCGTCGCCCGTCCCCGCGGGGGCCGGGAGCCCAACCGTCCACTTCAGCCCGACGGAAAATGATTGCGCAGCTTCCTCAATAGATATCGGACGGTACCGTACCCCGCCGGGTTTCCGGTTGGGGTCGTTTGCGCTTCCCTGTTGATGTCGGGCGTTCGAGGCAAGAAAGTGCCTAGGGCCTAGTGCCGAGTGCCTGGTAGGAAAAAGATCTGTTCACCAGGCACTCGGCACTGGGCACTGGGCACTTCATCCCCTGCCGGACCGACATCACCTACGCCAGCACCCAAGGGAGAGCCAATTGGCTACGCTGAACAAACCGATCGTCTCCTTCGCCAAGCTGACGGCGGGGATGGAGCACCCCAACCTCCTCGACGTCCAGCTGCGCGCGTTCGAGACGCTGCTGCAGACCGACGCCGCCGCGCGGGAGCGCGAGGACGTGGGGCTGGAGCGTGTCTTCAACGAGATCTTCCCGATCTCGGACGTAAACGGCAACTTCTCCCTGGAGTTCGTTCGGTACTCGCTCGGCGAGCCGAAGTACGACATGGAGGAGTGCATGGAGCGCGACATGACGTACGCCGCTCCGCTCAAGGCAACCCTCCGTCTGGTGGTGTGGGAGGACCTCGGGGACGAGCGCCGTCCAAAGGACATCATCGAGAAGGAGGTTTACCTCGGTGACCTCCCGGTGCTGACCCCGCTCGGCACCTTCATCATCAACGGCGCGGAGCGCGTGATCGTATCGCAGCTCCACCGCTCGCCCGGCGTGGTGTTCGAAGAGAACATCCACCCCAACGGGTCGAAGCTGTTCAGCGCCCGCATCATCCCGTTCCGCGGCTCGTGGGTGGAGTTCACCGTCGACATCCACGACGTGGTGGCGGTGCACATCGACAAGAAGAAGAAGTTCCCGGCCACGGCGCTGCTGCGGGCGGTGGGCTTCTCGCGCGACGTGGACGTGCTCGGGGTGTTCTTCAAGCGCGAGATGAGCCCGCTCTCGGGCTTCGAGGTGCCCACGGGGCGCGAGGCGCGCCGCGGCGACGCCTTCTACGGCTTCCTGGCCGAGGACGTGCCGGACCCGGCGATGCTGGGCACCGAGGGCCCCGTCCTCTACCGCGACGTGGTGATCCCGGGGACGGGCGAGGTGTTCGCCCGCGGCACGCGCCTCACCGCCGAGGACTACGCCTCGATGCGGGCGGGCGACGTGTACCAGCTTCCCGTGGTTGCGGGCGCCCTGCTGGCCCGCGCCGGCGACGAGCTCAACGGCGAGACGCTCCAGCGCCTCAACCGCGCCGGCATCGACCAGGTGGCGGTGTTCCGCTCGGGCGGGCAGAGCGGGAGCGCGCTGCGCGCCACGCTGGCCAAGGACCCCACGCGCGGCACGCTCGACTCGCTCTTCGCCATCCACAACCTCGTGCGCCCCGGCACCGCCCCGGCGCCCGACGCGTGGACCGAGGAGGAGTTCAACGAGGCGGGCGACTCCGTCGCCCACATCGGCGACTTCCTGCGCGACTGGAGCGAGCGCGACGGCGCCGCCACCGACCCCAACTCGCGCGATGCCCAGCGCTCGGCCGAGGAGCGCATGCTCCGCTACGCCCAGGAGCGCGGCATCCGCTACGTGTGGGAGAGCTTCCGCGAGGAGCGCTCGGAGCGCGCCGGCCGTCCCAGCCGCGTGCTGGTGTACGAGCTGAACCGCGTGGTGCAGGTGTACGCGCAGGTGTGGCGCCTCCTCTTCCAGCCCCGCCAGAGCCTGGTGGTGGCCGGCGAGATGTCGTCCGCGCTGACGCCGGGTACGGCGCGCTCGGACTACAGCGAGTACACGGAGGAGACGCTCAACAAGCGGTACGACCTGGGCCGCGTGGGCCGCTACAAGATCAACCAGCGCCTGGGCGAGGCGTTCCGCACGCTGGGCTTCAGCGTGCCGCCCGCGGGGATGACGGCGCTCACCGCGCAGGACGTGCTGGCCATCCTGTGGCAGCTGGTGGAGCTGCAGGAAGGGCGCGGCGACACGGACGACATCGACCACCTGGGCAACCGCCGCGTGCGGTCGGTGGGCGAGCTGATCGCGAACCAGTTCTCGGTGGGCCTCAGCCGCATGGCGCGGCTCGTCCGCGAGCGCATGTCGATCGTGTCCGACCCGGACAAGATCAACATCGACGACCTGGTGAACGCGCGGACGGTGTCCGCCGTGATCCAGCAGTTCTTCGGCTCGAGCCAGCTCAGCCAGTTCATGGACCAGACCAACCCCCTGGCCGAGATGACGCACAAGCGGCGTCTCTCCGCCCTTGGGCCGGGTGGTCTTACGCGTGAGCGCGCCGGCTTCGAAGTGCGAGACGTGCACTACTCGCACTACGGGCGCATGTGCCCCATCGAGACGCCGGAAGGCCCGAACATCGGCCTGATCAACTCGCTGACCACGTACTCGCGGATCAACGACCTGGGCTTCATCGAGACGCCCTACCGCAAGGTGGTTCGCACCATCCTCCGCTACCCGGCCACCGCCCGCCTCGAAGAGAGCGTGCGGGTGGTGCTGGGCGAGCGGGCCAAGGTGTTCGCCAAGAAGGGCGAGGAGATCGACGCCGAGCGTGGCCGCGAGATCTTCCGCGCCATGATCACCGGCGCCGAGCTGGCCGAGGACGTGCCGGACTGGAGCGCCCTGTTCCCGCGCATGCTGGCGGGCGAGATCCCGCAGGCGGAGTGGGAGACGCACGTCATCACGCTGCCGGTGATGGCGCGCCGCGGCGAGCGGGTCACGGAGGAGCTGGCGGCCCGCATCGCGGCGCAGCCGGTGAACGTGGTGCGCGTGGTGAGCCGCCGCGCCGGGGCCCAGGCCCGCGGCGTGGCCCCCGAGGCCATCCGCAACCCGATGTCGCTGCCGGTGCGGGTGTTCGCTCCGCGCTCGTCGGCCGTGCTGGCCGTGCCGGGCACGGTGCTCACGGCCGAGGTGGTGGAGGCGCTTCACACGCGCCAGATGGAAGGGCTGACGGAGAGCGAGTTCGGCGAGACGCCGGACACGGTGGGGATCGACTACGTGTCGGGCGTCCCCGCGCTCCCCAGCGAGACCGAGGTCGGGCGTGTGGCGCTTGGCTCGGTGGCGACCACCACCAACGTGGTGCCGGTGGTGACCTCCATCACCGCCTGGCTGTCGGCCAACGAGGAAGAGAGCGCCCGCATCGCGCAGGCCAACGCGCCGCTCACGCCGGAGCTGGCCTTCGGCGCCGAGTTCGTGCTGTGCCGCGAGCGGGGCGACTTCCCGCTGCTGCGCCCGGACGAGATCGACTACATGGACGTGGCTCCCGACCAGCTGGTGTCGGTGGCCGCCGCCCTGATCCCGTTCCTGGAGCACGACGACGCCAACCGCGCGCTGATGGGGAGCAACATGCAGCGCCAGGCGGTGCCGCTGCTCTTCCCGGATGCCCCCGTGGTGGGCACCGGCCTTGAGCAGACGGTGGCCGTGGACTCGGGCGCCGTGGTGGTGGCCCGCCGCGCGGGGATCGTGAAGGAGGTTACGGCCGACCACATCCTGGTGGACGCCGGCGTGGAGGGGACCGACGCGTCCACCGAGCCGCTGCGCCGCCTGGCCCAGTTCGACCGCTACCGGATGAAGAAGTACTGGCGCACCAACCAGGACACGGCGCTCAACCAGCGCCCCATCGTCCGCAAGGGCGTGTACGTCCAGAAGGGCGACGTGCTGGCCGACGGCGCCTCCACGGACGGGGGCGAGCTGGCGCTGGGCCGCAACCTGCTGGTGGCGTTCATGCCCTGGTACGGCCACAACTTCGAGGACGCCATCGTGCTCTCGGAGCGCCTGGTCAAGGACGACGTCTACACGTCGATCCACATCCAGGAGCTGGAGCTGCAGGTGCGCGACACCAAGCGCGGGATGGAGGAGATCACGCGCGAGATCCCGAACGTGGCCGAAGAGTCGCTGGTGGACCTCGACGAGCGCGGCGTGGTACGCATCGGCGCGCGGGTGAAGGCCGGCGACATCCTGGTGGGCAAGATCACCCCCAAGGGCGAGACGGAGCTCTCTCCCGAAGAGAAGCTGCTCACGGCCATCTTCGGCGAGAAGGCCAAGGACGTGAAGGACTCGTCGCTCAAGGTGCCGCCCGGCGTGGAGGGCACGGTGATCGACGTCAAGATCTTCAGCCGCCGCATCGACGACCCGATCCTGGAGAAGGAGCGGGGCCAGCGCATCGGCGAGCTGCGCGCCTACGAGCGCGGCGAGATCGGCCGCATCGGCGAGGCCCGCGACGAAGAGGTGCGCGAGCTGATCCGCGGCAAGGAAGTGGCGCTGTTCCTGAAGCGCGGCACGGTGGAGCCCTTCTTCAACGAGGGCACGGTGCTGACGGAAGAGGTGGTGGCGAACCTGGACCTGAACGAGGTGGACCTCACCACGCTCAAGGTCACGGACCGCGCCACCAACGAGCAGCTCCGCCGCCTGGTGGACGAGAGCAAGCGCCGCATCGAGCGGGTGCGCCAGCGCACCGAGAACCAGATCGACAAGGTGTTCCAGCCGGACGAGCTGCCCCCGGGCGTCGTGCAGCTGGTGAAGGTTTACCTGGCCGAGAAGCGCAAGATCTCGGTGGGCGACAAGATGGCCGGGCGCCACGGGAACAAGGGCATCATCGCCCGCATCGTGCCGGAGGAGGACATGCCGTTCCTTCCGGACGGGCGGCCGGTGGACGTGTGCCTCAACCCGCTGGGCGTGCCCAGCCGCATGAACGTGGGGCAGATCCTGGAGACCCACCTGGGGTGGGCGGCGCGCGTGCTGGGCTTCGAGGCCAAGACGCCCGTCTTCCAGGGTGCTTCGGAAGACGAGATCGGCGCGCTGCTGCGCCTGGCCGGCGTCCACTGGGCCCGGCAGGCGCTCAACCTGACGGTGGAGCCGCCTCACTTCGACGTGCACGACGCGCGTCAGGTGGCCGAAGCGGTGCAGGCCGCCGAGGCGCTGGCGGGGGTGGAGCCGCGCCCCGAGATGGGGATCGGCCGCGCCATCGACCGGATCGTCGGCACCGCTTCGGCGGGGGGCGAGCTGGGCCCGAAGCTGCTGGC
>DASVSA010000506.1:0-2542 GCA_036388335.1 Longimicrobium sp.
TGCCCTCCGCCCCGACCATCCTCTCGACGGCCTCCCCTCAGCTGCCCCGCCGTTCCGACCCCACCACCGCGGCCCAATCCCTCAGCCCCAGCCGAAACCTTCCAGTCCCCGCAGGGGGACTTCGTGTAGTCGTTGCAGCGATTCCAATCCCCCGAGCAGTTCACTAGGCACTAGGCACTAGGCACCAGGCACCACGCACTTCTCCCCTCACACACTCATCACCATCCGGACATCCGCGTCCAGCGCCGCGGCGGCATGATCACGCGTGAGCCACGACACGGCGAAGAAGACGAGGATCGAGAGGACCAGGGAGAGGCCGGAGACGGAGACGCCCGTGGGGAACGAGTAGGCCTTGAAGTACGAGAGCGTCTCGAAGGTCAGCGTGATCCCCAGGCCCGTGAGGATGGAGGCCACGGCGCCCTCGCGCGTGGCGCCCTCCCAGTTGAGCCCGATGGCCAGCGCGGGGACGAAGGTGGAGGCGAACAGGCCCCATCCAAAGATCCCCAGGAAGGCCACCACGGCGCCCGGAAGCAGGGCCAGCACCGCCGCCGCCAGCGAGATCGCCACGGTCGACAGGCGGCCCCAGAGGAGCTCGTTCCCCACCTTGCGGCCGAACGACACCGGCAGGTCGTGGGTGATGGCCGCCGCGCCGATGCTCATGAACGAGTTGACCGTGCTCATGATGGCCGCCGCCACGCCCGAGAAGACCAGCGCCGCCAGCCACACCGGCACGTAGCGCAGCAGGAACACGGGGGTGGCGTCGTCGGGGCGCGCCAGCGGCGCCATCTGCCCGCTCGCCACGAGCGACTTGGTGGCCACACCCACGCCGAAGTACAGCAGCATGGTGACGACGAGCGCCAGCGTGACCAGGAACGGGTACCACTTGAGGCGGCGCGGGTCGCGCAGCATGTAGAACTTGTGGATGACGTGCGGCTGCCCCATCGACCCCACGCCGAACACGAAGAAGAGCGAGAGCGCGGCGAGCGGCCCCATCTTGCCGAACGGCCCCAGGAACGCCGGATCGGACGCCAGGATGGTGTTGGAGATGCCGCCCATCCCGCCGCCCACCTTGAGCGTGAAGAGGAAGACGAGCACCGACGCCACCGCCATCAGCGACCCCTGGAAGACGTCGGTGTACACGCCCGCCAGGATGCCGCCCGCCACCGAGTACGCCAGCACGATCGCCATCCCCATCCACACGCCCGCCACGAGCCCCGTGCCGAAGATGGCGTCGATCACCAGCCCCAGGGCCAGGAGGTTGGTGGCCATGTAGCCGATCACCGCGATCAGCAGCGCCACCGCCGACAGCCCCTGCGCCGCGGGCGAGCGGTAGCGCGCCCCCACCGCGTCGGGCACCGTGATGACCTCGCGCACCTCGGCCAGCAGGCGCATCCGCTTGGCGAGCGCCCACGAGGTCATCGACGAGGTGACGGTGGCGGGGAGGATCAGGAACATCGCCCCGAGCCCCGCCGCGTACACCAGCCCCGGCCCGCCGATGAAGGCGAAGCCCGAGAGGGTGGCGGACATGGCCGCCAGCGTCAGCGCGATCAGCCCGATCCCCTCCCCCGCCACGAAGAAGTCGCTCGCCGTGCGCGTGCGCCGCGTGGCCCACGCCCCGATCGCCGCCACGATGGCGAAGTACACGACCGCCACCGCCACGATGGTGGGCTGCGCCAGCTTCGGCAGGTCGCCCGTCTGCAGCAGGATCGTCATACGGTCGTCTCCACTTCGGCGGGCGTGGGGAGGGCGGTGTGCACGGGCGCGGCGCGAAGCTGGCGGGCTGCCATCCTCACCCGCTCCAGGTCTTCCTCGCTCAGCGTCATCTCGTCGAAGGTCACCGCGTAGGCCAGCGGCAGCACCAGCAGCGGGAGGAGGCCCACGCCCACCAGCACCACCGCCGCCCGCAGCGGCAGCCCGAAGTAGAGCGGCGCGCCGGCCGTCTCCGCCGGCAGCAGCAGCGCGGCCGCGAAGCCGCCGGCCAGGATCAGGAAGGTGAGCGCGAAGGGGATCTTGAGCCGCCCGAAGCCGCCCCGGCGCGCGGCGCCCAGGGCCATGGCCGCCACCATCATGGTGGCCGTGCCCAGCGCCATCAGCCAGGCGCCCCACGCGGGCGGATCGCCGGGGAGGAAGGCGGATCCGTACGCAGCCGCGATGGCGAGCGTGGAAAGGACCAGCGCGGCGAGCGAGCTCCGTTTGGCCATCATGCGGTCTGGTAGAGGGCGCGCAGCCGGTCGCCGTACTTCTCGGCGATGGCGGCGCGCCGCAGCTTCAGGGTGGGCGTCAGCTCCTCCGCCTCGGCGGTGAGCGGGCGCTCCAGGAGCGCGAAGCGGCGGACCTGCTCGGGTCGCGAAAGCCCCGCGTTCACCCGGTCCACCGCGGCCTGCACCTCGTCCAGCAGCTCGGGATGCGCGAGCACGTCCGGCGCGTCGGCCGGCAGCGCGCGGGCGCGGGCCCACGTCTCCACGGCGGACGGCCGTAGCGCGATCAGCGCGGACACGAAGCGCTCCCCCTCGCCGAAGAGCACCGCCTGCCCGATCCACTC
>DASVSA010000507.1:0-9426 GCA_036388335.1 Longimicrobium sp.
TCGGCCGTAAACGCACGCGAAGTAGTCCCCTCTCCCAGGGCAGTTACTGGGAGAGGGTGGCGGCTATCAGGCCGCCGGGTGAGGGCCCCCGGCGCCTGCTCCCTCCCACGGCACCCTCATGCCCCGCCCGGCCACCCACCACTCCGCTCCACGCCCGAATACCCGCCCGGCCGCCGTGAAGCGGGGGCGGGCAGACGTGTTTCTGCGGAGGAGACCGTGGGCGGTGGCGGCGGCGCTGGCGGTGGTGCACCTGGGCTTGGCGCTGCTGGCGCTGCAGCCGGCGCCGTTCACCGGGGGGGACAACGCGGTGTACCTGGCGCTCGCGCGGTCGCTGCGGGCGGGCGGGTACCGCGACCTGTTCGATCCGGCGGCGCCCGTGCACGCGCAGTTCCCGCCGGGGTGGCCGGCGGTGCTGGCGGGGGCGCTCGCGCTGGGCGTGAAGCCGTGGGTGGGGATCAAGTACCTGACGGCGGTGTTCTCGGCGCTGCTGGTGGGGGCGACGTACCTGTGGATCCAGCGCAGGAGGCGGCCCCGGCTGGCGCTGGGCGTGGCCGGGCTCATGGCGATCTCGCCCGGGGTGCTGGCGCTGAGCCACTCGGAGCTGTCGGACGTGCCGTTCGCGGCCCTCACCATCCTGGCGCTGCTGGCTTGGGAGCGGCGGGAGGGGAGCGTGGTGCCGGCTTCGCTCGCCACCGTGGCGGCGTACCTCACGAGGTCCGCGGGGCTGCCGCTGCTGGTGGCGGCCGGGGTGTGGCTGGCGTGGCGGCGGCGCTGGCGCGACCTGGCGGTGTACGCGGCGGTCGTGGCGCCTCCCCACCTGGCGTGGGCGTGGTGGAAGAGCGTGCATGGGGGCGGGTACGCCAGCTTCCTGCTGATGAAGGACCCCTACGCGCCCGACCTGGGCCGCGTGGATGCGGCGGGGCTCGTAGCGCGCGTGCTGGACAACCTGCGGCTGTACGGCGGCACGTACCTCCCGCGCTTCGTCACCGGGTCGTACGGCGGCGCGGCGACCGTGCTGGCGGCGATGCTGGTGGCGCTGGCGGTGTACGGGTGGGCGCGGCGGGTGCGGCGGCCGGGGGTGGCGGAGATCTTCGTGCCCCTCTACCTGGCGATGCTGCTGCTGTGGCCCGCCACCTGGGCGAGCGAGCGCTTCATCCTCCCCATCTTCACCCTGCTGCTGATGTACGCGGGCGATGCGGCCGCGCGGCTGGGCCGCATGGCGCCGAAGCTTCCGCGCATGGCCGTGCCGGCGGCGGCGGGCGCGCTGCTCGCGCTGGTGTCGCTGGACGGCGCGCGGGCGGCGGTGCGGGACGGGTCCGAGTGCCGGCGCGGGTACGCGGGGGGCGACCGGTACGCCTGCATGTCGCCGGAGTGGAAGGACTTCTTCGCCAGCGCGGAGATGGCTCGGCGCATGCTCCCCGAAGGCGCGGCGGTGCTGTCACGCAAGCCGGCGCTCTTCCACGCGACGGCGGGGATCCCGGGGCGCACCTATCCGCTGGACCGCACGCCGGAGGGGCTGCTGCGGGCGGCGCGCGAGGCGGGGGCGCGCTACGTGCTGCTCGACCAGATCGACAACATGGCGGAGCAGTACCTGACGCCGGTGCTCATCCGCCGCCCGCAGGCGTTCTGCGTGATGTACACGCTGGGGCCGGCCCGGGCCACCCTCTTCGCCCTTAACGCCGGCGCCGAGCAGATGCCCGACCTGCGCGGCGACCCCGGCGAGGCGGAGGTGCAGATGGGGTTCAAGGGCTGCGGGCCGGAGTTCTGGCGCGGCGGCCAAACGGCGGTCTCACACGGAGATACGGAGGCACAGAGGTGAGACTTCTGTGCCTCGTGTGCATCCGCCGGGGGCTGCGTCGTCTTACAGGAGGAGCCACATGAGCGATGGGCCCGTGGTGCTCTACGACGGGGTGTGCGGGATGTGCAACGGACTGGTGAAGTTCGTGGCGCGGCGCGACCGGCGGGGGCGATTCCGCTTCGCCGCGCTGCAGGGGGAGACGGGGCAGGCGCTGCTCAGGGAGCACGGCCTGCCGGCCGACGACTTCGACACCGCCGTGCTGGTGGAGGACGGGCGCGCGTTCGTGCGCAGCCGCGCCATCCTGCGCATCGTGAACGGGCTGGGCGGCGCGTGGAGGGCGGCGGGAGTGTTCGCCATCGTCCCCGCGCCGGTGCTGGACTTCCTGTACGACCAGGTGGCGCGCAGCCGCTACCGCATCTTCGGGCGAAGCGACGCCTGCATGCTCCCGCCTCCCGAGCTGCGGGCGCGCTTCCTCCCCTGAGCCTCTCGATCTCGGACCCATGACCCGCACCCTCCGCATCGCCCTCGCCGCCCTCCTGGCGGCCTGCTTCGCGCCCGAGCTCGCCGCCGCGCAGCAGCGAGTTCCGCCGCTCTATCCCACGCGTCCGCGGATGCCCGTGCCCGGGCAGCAGGCGCCGGACACTTCGGGGCTCCAGTTCCGCGTGTCGCAGGGCCGCATCGAGGGGCCCGCGCGCACGCCGGCCGTGGCGGGGCAGCGGATCAGCGAGGCGGAGGCGGCGCGCCTGCTCGGCCGCGCCCCCCCGCTGGCGCGCGACTCCGCGGCGCGCGACAGCTTCGCCTTCCCGGCTCGCACCCTCCCCGCGCCACGCTCCGGCGCCACGGTGATGACGGGCTTCCCGGCGCGCGACAGCGCCACCGGCCCGGCTCCGCGGAACGCCCCCACCGCGCTCACCGTCACGCGCCGCGCGCCGGAGGGCGAGGTGACGCTGGGTGCGGAGGTCACCATCACCTTCTCGCACCCCATGGTGCCGCTGGGGTCGGTGGGGAACGTGCAGTCGCGCGAGGTGCCGGCGCGTCTCTCGCCGCAGCCGCCGGGGCGGTGGAGCTGGGTGGACGTGCGCACGCTGAGGTTCGAGCCGCAGGGCCGCCTCCCCATGGCCACGGAGTTCACGGTGGATGTCCCCGCCGGCACCGCGTCGGCCACGGGGGCGCGGCTGGCGCAGGGGGTCCGCTGGACCTTCGCCACGCCGGCGCCGCGCGCGCTGGGGTCGTGGCCCAACGGCGGGGTGAGCGGGGCGCAGCCCGTGATCGTGGTGAGCTTCGACCAGGCGGTGAACGCGGCGGCGGTCATCGCCACGGTGCGCCTGCGGGCCGGCGGCGCGCTGCTGCCCGTACGCGCGGCGACGGCGGCGGAGATCCAGGAAGACGAGGACGCCCGCGTGCGCGTGGCGGGGCTGGAGGCGGGGCGCTGGGTGGCGTTCCGCCCCGCGAGCCCGCTTCCCACGGCGAGCGCCATCCAGGTGGAGCTGGGGCCCGGCACGCCCTCGGCCGAGGGGCCGCGGCGCACCACGGTGGCGCAGAGCTGGGCGTTCCGCACCTACGGGCCGCTCCGCTTCGTGCGCGGCCGCTGCGGGTACGGCGGCGAGTGCCGTCCGGGTACGCCTTTCATCTTCGAGTTCTCCAATCCGCTCGCCGAGTCCATCGACTCCTCGCTGGTGCGCGTGGAGCCCGCCATCGAGGGGATGCGCGTCCGCGCGTCGTACACGAGCGTCTACATCACGGGGAACACGCGGCCCCACACCCGCTACACCGTCACCATCGCCCCGCGGCTGCGCGACCGCTTCGGCGGGCGGCTGGGCACCCCCGCGACGGCGACGTTCCAGGTGGGCGCCCCGGTCGCGTCGCTCTTCCATCCCGGGCAGAACGTGGTGGTCCTGGACCCGCAGGGGCCGCGCTCCATCTCGGTGTTCGCGCGCGAGCACCGGCGGCTGCGCGTGAGGATCCACCGCGTGGCGCCCGAGGACTGGCCGGCGTTCCGCGACCTGCAGCGCGGCGGGCGGGGCGAGCGGCTCGTGCTTCCCGGCCGCGAGGCGGTCAACCGGGTGCAGGAGGTGGGCGCGGGCGAGATGCGCGAGGTGGCGGTGGACCTGAACCCCGCGCTGGACGGCGGGCTCGGGCAGGTGGTGGTGGCCGTGGAGGCGGTGGAGGGCGCGACCCAGGGCGAGCGCGCGCAGGCCATCTACCTGTGGGTGCAGGCCACGCGCATCGGCCTCTCCGCGTTCTCGGATTTCGACGAGATGACGGTGTGGGGGAGCTCGCTGGTGGATGGGCGCCCGCTCGCCGGGCTGGAGCTGCGGCTTCAGCCCGAGGGTGGCGCGGCGACCACGAACGCGGCCGGCCTCGCCACGCTCCCCCTCCCCGGGCGCGCGGGCACGGCGGGCCGCCGGCGCGACGAGGGCGTGTTCCTGGTGGCGCGGCAGGGCGGCGACGTGGCGATCCTGGCCCCCGGCATGGGCGCCTCGGGGTGGGCGCAGTGGACCCAGCAGCCCCGCGCCGCGCGGTCGGCGTGGTACACCTTCACCGACCGCAACCTCTACCGGCCAGGCGAGACGGTGAGGTTCAAGGGGTGGCTGCGGCGGATGGACCCGCGGGAGGGCCTGGCGCTCTCGCTCCCCGCGCGCGGGCCGGTGGAGTACCGGGTGCGCGACGGGCGGGGCAACGAGATCGCCAAGGGGACGGCGCAGCTCACGGAGCTGGGCGGCTTCGACGGGTCGTTCATGGTGCCGCAGGGCGCCAACCTGGGCTCGGCGACGGTGGAGCTGAACCCCGGGACCGAGCAGCCGCACGCCTTCTCCTTCCTGGTGCAGGAGTTCCGGCGGTCGGAGTACGAGGTCTCCGTCACCGCCGGGGCCGGGCCGCACGTGGTGGGCGGGAGCACGGAGCTGGTGGCGCGCGCCTCGTACTTCAGCGGCGGCGGGCTTCCCGGCGCTCCGGTGGAGTGGGGCGTGACGGCCACGCCCGGCCACTACTCGCCGCCGGGGTGGGACGAGTGGCGCTTCGGCCCCACGCGCCCGTGGTGGTGGTGGATGGGGGATGATGAAGACCAGACGCGGGAGGAGTCCTTCAGCGGCGTCACCGACGCGAGCGGGGCGCACGCGGTGAGGCTGGACTTCGACCGCGCCGTGCCGCCGCGGGCGTTCCTGGTGAGCGCCTCCGCCACCGTCACCGACGTCAACCGGCAGACGTGGAGCACCAGCACCTCGCTGCTGGTGCACCCCGCCACGGTGTACCTGGGGGTGCGCACCCAGCGCGCCTGGCTGGAGGCGGGCGACACGCTGGACCTGGAGCTGATCGCGGTGGACCTGGACGGCAAGCCCGTGGCGGGCCGCCCGGTGGAGGTGCGCCTCCGCCGCCGCGAGTGGCGCTTCGACGACGGCCGCTGGCGCGACGTGGAGGTGGCGAGCGAAGCGTGCAGCCGCGTGTCCGCGGCGGCCCCCGTGCGCTGCGCCTTCCCCGTGGTGGGCGGCGACTACCACGTGGAGGCGACCACCACCGACGAGCGCGGGCGCCCCAACCGCACCACGATGCGGATGTGGGTGACCGGCCCCAACACCCGCTTCCCGGGCCGCGATCCGGGGAACGAGGCGCGCCGCGTGGAGATGATCCCGGACAGGGAGCGCTACGCGGTGGGCGACACGGCTCGCATCCTCCTGCGCATCCCCTTCCAGCCGGCGCGCGGGGTGCTTACCATCCGCCGCAACGGGCTGGTGCGCACGGAGCCCATCCAGGCCGGGGGCGCCACGTACACGCTGCGCATCCCCATCACCGAGGCCGACGTGCCCGGCACCTGGGTGCACGTGGACGTGACCGGCGCCACCGAGGGCGGCACCGACGAGGCCCCCACGGCGCGCGGCGTGGACGCGGCGAGCGGCTCCATTCAGCTGCGCGTGCCACCCGCCACGCGGGCGCTGACGGTGCGCCCCGTGCCGGCGGACAGCACGATGCTGCCGGACGCGGCCGGCTCGGTGGAGGTGGAGGTGCGCGACGCCGCCGGACGGCCGGTGGCGGGCGCGGAGGTGGCGCTGGTGGTGGTGGACGAGGCGGTGCTGGCGCTCTCCGGGTACCGCATCCCCGATCCGCTGGAGCTCTTCTACCCGGATATGGGACCGGGGGTGGCCGACGTCCACCTCCGCCCGCTGGTGCGGGTGATGGAGCGCGAGCTCACCCCCGCGCCGGGCACGCTGGTGGGGCGCGTGGTGCTGGCCCAGAGCGGCGAGCCCGTGGGCGGCGCGCGGGTGACGGTGGAGGGAACGGCCCTCAGCGCGCAGGCGGACCCGCGCGGGCGCTTCCGCATCCGCGGGGTGCCGCAGGGCACGCTGACGCTGGTGGTGCGCCAGGAAGGGTACCCCGACGCGCGGCAGACGGTGAGGGTGGGGGCCGGGGCCACGCCGCCGGTGAGGCTCTACCTGCTCTCGGAGCAGGAGAGGGAGGAGCAGATGGCCCGGGGGCGCGCGGCCGGAGTGTCGCTGGAAGGGGTCGCCGTCACCGCCACCTCGGCGCCACCGCCCCCGCCTCCGCCGCCCATGCCCATGGAGGCGCCGCCGCCGGTGATGGCGCAGGACTTTGCCGGGAAGGCGGGCAACGCGGCGGCGCCGGGTCCGGCCATCGCGGTGCGCAGCAACTTCGACCCGCTGGCGCTGTGGGTGGCGGCGGTGAGGACGGATGCGCAGGGCCGCGTGCGGGTGCCGTTCCGCACCCCGTCCAACCTCACGCGCTACCGCGTGACGGCGGTGGCGGTGGAGGGGAGCACGCGCTACGGGCTGGGTGAGAGCTCCGTGACGGCGCGGCAGCCGCTGATGGTGAGGCCGTCGGCGCCCCGCTTCCTCAACTTCGGCGACCGCTTCGAGCTGCCGGTGGTGCTGCAGAACGGGACGGGCGCGCCGATGACGGTGGAGGTTGCGGCGCGGGCCACCGGAGTGCGCTTCACCGAGCCCGGGGAGCGCGTGACCATCCCGGCCAACGACCGGGTGGAGGTGCGCCTGGCCGCCGAGGCGGTGGAGGCCGGGGAAGCGCGCTTCCAGGTGGTGGCCGCGGCGGCGGATGGAGCCACGGACGCGGCGGAGTTCTCGCTCCCCGTGTACACGCCGGCGACGGCGGAGGCGTTCGCCACCTACGGCAACCTGGAGCAGGGCGCGGCCACCCTGCCGCTGGAAGTGCCCATGGAGGCCATCCCGGCCTTCGGCGGGCTGGAGGTGACCACCTCGTCCACGGCGCTCAGCGAGCTGACGGACGCCTTCCTGTACCTGGTGAGCTACCGCTTCGAGGGCACGGAGCCCATCGCTTCGCGGATGATCGCGGTGGCGGCGCTGCGCGACGTGCTGGGGGCGATGAACGTGGCGGGGCTCCCCTCGGCGGACTCGCTGCGGGCGTCGGTGGCGGCGGACGTGAGGGCGCTGGCCGGCCGGCAGAACCCGGACGGCGGCTTCAGCTGGTGGCGTCGCGGCGGGGAGACCTCGCCGTACGCCAGCATCCACGCCGCGCACGCGCTGCAGCGGGTGCGCGAAGCGGGGTACGAGGTGCCCGCGCCGCTCTGGAACCGCGCCCTCGCTTACCTGCGCGCCGTGCCGCGCAACCTGTCGGGGGTCGTCTATTCAGCGGATGTGCGGCGGGCGCTCCACGCCTACGCCCTGTACACGCGCCAGCGCATGGGCGACGACGTGGCGGGCGAGGTGACGCGGCTGGTGACCGAGGCGGGGGGGGTGAACGCGCTTCCGCTGGAGGCGGCGGGGTGGCTCCTTTCCGCGTCGGCGGGGGCGCCCCAGGTGAGGGCCGAGCTGCTGCGCCTGGTGAACAACCGGGCCACGGAGACGGCGTCCACCGCCACCTTCGCCACCCGCTACACGGAGGGCGAGTACCTCCTCCTCCACTCCGACCGCCGCACGGACGCGGTGGTGCTGGAGGGGCTGCTGGCCGCCGATCCGCGCAACGAGCTGGTGGCCAAGACGGTGCGCGGGCTGCTGGGCAACCGCGTGCGCGGGCGGTGGGCAAACACGCAGGAGAACGCGTGGGTGCTGGTGGCGGTGCAGCGCTACTTCCGCGCGTACGAGGCGCAGACTCCCGACTTCGTGGCGCGCGTCTGGCTCGGCGACCGCCTGGCGGCGAGCTCCGAGTTCCGCGGGCGCTCCGGCGACCGCGCGCAGGCCGAGATCCCCATGCGGGTGCTTCAGCGCGAGCGCCCCGGCTCGCTCACCGTGGCCAGGGAGGGCACGGGACGCCTGTACTTCCGCGCCGGGCTGCGCTACGCCCCGCGCGACCTGGACGTGCCGGCGATGGAGCGGGGCTTCGCCGTGGAGCGCACCTACGAGGCGGTGGACAGCGCGCAGGACGTGACGCGCGGCGCGGACGGCATCTGGCGGGTGAAGGCCGGCGCGCTGGTGCGGGTGACGGTCACCATGACGGCCCCCTCGCGGCGCGTGCACGTGGCGCTGGTGGACCCGCTCCCGGCCGGCTTCGAGCCGGTGAACCCGGACCTGCTCGGCAGCGCGCCGGTTGAGAACGACCCGGTGCGCCCGATGGAACGCTTCTACCGCGCCACGTGGTGGGAACACCAGAACCTGCGCGACGACCGGGCGGAGGCGTTCAGCACGCTCCTCCCGGCGGGGGTGTACACCTACAGCTACGTGGCGCGCGCCACCACCCCGGGTCTATTCATCGTCCCGCCCCCGCGCGCCGAAGAGATGTACTCACCCGAGGCCTTCGGCCGCGGCGCGACGGAGCGGGTCATCATCCAGTAGAAGCCTCACACAGAGACACGGAGGCACGGAGATGAAGTCGTCTCCGTGCCTCTGTGTCTCTGTGTGAGATTTCCCTTGCGAGACTATGGAAGCGTGATTATCCTCTTCCCATAGCCTTGAAAGGGAGGAGCCATGGGACGGGAAAGCGGTGACCTGCTGCAGGGGACGCTGGGGCTGCTGATCATGAAGGCGCTGGTGGTGGAGGAGATGCACGGGTACGGGGTGGCGCGGTGGATCGCGGGGACGTCGCGCGACGTGCTGCAGATCCCCGAAGGGTCGCTCTACCCCGCGCTGCGCAGGCTGGAGGACCGGGGGCTGATCTCGTCGCGGTGGGACATCTCGGAGAACAACCGCCGGGCGCGCTACTACGCCCTCACGCCGGACGGGCGCAAGCACCTGCAGAGCGACGCATCCACCTGGCTCCGCTTCGCGCAGGCGGTCACGCTCATCCTGAACGCGGAGCCCTCCCTTGCCTGAGCGAAACGAGGAGCCGCTCTGGAGGCGCTACCTGCGCTTCGGCCGCACCGACGTGGACGCGGACGTGGACGACGAGATCCGCTTTCACCTGGAGATGCGCGAGCAGGACTTCCTGGCCGCGGGGATGAGCCCGGCGGAGGCGCGCGAGGCCGCCCGCGCCTGCTTCGGCGACGTCGGCGAGGTCACCGGGTGGCTGCGGCGCCACGACCGCGACCGCCTGCGCCGCCGCGAGCGCGGGGAGCGGATGGACCAGCTTCTCCAGGACCTGCGCTACGGCGCGCGCAAGCTGCGGCGCGAGCCGGGGTTCACGCTGGCCGTGGTGCTCGTGCTGGCGCTTGGCATCGGCGCGACGACGGCCGTCTTCAGCGCCGTGGACGCGGTGCTCCTGCGCCCGCT
>DASVSA010000508.1:0-7099 GCA_036388335.1 Longimicrobium sp.
CAGGGCACCCTGGGCGCGCTGGCCCGGCTGGTGGTGCCGCGCGTGGCCGACTGGTGCTTCGTGGAGCTGCTGTCCCCCGACGGGCGCATCGAGCACGCGGCCATCCACCACAGCGACCCGCAGCGGGTGGCGTGGGCGCGCGACCTCCTGGCGCGCTACCCCATCGACCCGGACGCGCCGTACGGCACCCCGCAGGTGCTGCGCACGGGCAAAGCCGAGCTGGTGCCCGAGTTCCCCCCCGAAGCATACGAGATGGTTGCGCGCGACGAGGCGCACCTGGAAGCGCTGCGCGCCTCCGGCTTCAGGTCGCACCTGTCGCTCCCGCTGCAGGTGCGCGGGCGCACGGTGGGCGTGCTCTCGCTGGTGAGCGCCGAGTCCGGCCGCCGCTTCGGCCCCGACGACCTCACGTTCGGGACGGACCTGGCTCACCGCGCGGCGCTGGCCATCGACAACGCGCGGCTCTACGAGGCGGAGCGCCAGGCCCGCGAGCTGGCCGAAGTGGCCAACCGCAGCAAGAGCGAGTTCCTGTCGGTGATGAGCCACGAGCTGCGCACCCCGCTCAACGCCATCGCCGGCTACACGGAGCTGATCGAGATGGGCGTGCACGGCCCCGTGACGCCCGCGCAGACGGAAGCGCTGCTCCGCATCCAGCGCAGCCAGCGCCACCTGCTGGGCCTCATCGACGACGTGCTCAACTACGCGCGCCTGGAAGCGGGCGCCACCCGCTACACCTTCGAGGACGTCCCCGTCGAGCAGATCCTCGGCGCCACCGAGGCCCTCGTCGCCCCGCAGCTCCGCGCCAAGGGCCTGCGCTTGGAGGCTGGCTGCGATCCCGCCCTGACCGTGCGCGCCGACCCCGAAAAGGTCCGCCAGATCCTCCTGAACCTGCTGGGCAACGCCATCAAGTTCACCGACCGCGGCGGCCTCATCACCGTGGAGTGCGCCCCGCGTGACGACCTCGTGGCCATCTCCGTCTCCGACACGGGCATCGGCATCTCCCCCGAGCGCCTGGAGAGCATCTTCGAGCCCTTTGTGCAGGTGGATGCCCGCCTCACCCGCACCGAGGAGGGAGTGGGCCTGGGCCTCGCCATCAGCCGCAACCTCGCCCGCGGCATGGGCCCCGGCGCCGACCTCACCGTCAACAGCACCCCCGGCACCGGAAGCACCTTCACCCTCACCCTTCCCCTGGTCTCACACAGAGACACGGAGGCACAGAGATGAAGTGATCTCCGTGCCTCCGTGTCTCTGTGTGAGCCGCTGTTTTTATCTCGCGAAGCCCCGGAACACCCCCACGGTGCGCAGCGCGAGCGACTGCGACGGCCCTACCCATTCCACGTTCGCCACCACCCGGCGGCGGCGCTGGAAGTCGTCGCTCACCATGGGCGCGGCGGCGAAGTCGTCCGCCAGGTCCGCGGGCACCAGCAGGAGGAAGTCCTCGCGGCGCGCATCGCCCGCCCCGCCCCACTTGCACTCCGCGCCCGGGATGCGCCCCTCCACCGCCAGCGCGGCGACGGCCGCCTCCACGGGGGCGTTGGAGTTCACCTCGTACGAAGTGGGCGCCTCGCAGAACAGCTCAGCTCTCACGGTGCGGCCCCGGGCGGCGGCGCCTTCCAGCATCAGCCGCTCGAACCCCGCGGCGCCCGAAGCCTCGCGCACGGGCTCGCCGGCCGGGTGCTGCACGGCGCCCTCGGCGGGAGCCGCCACCGGGGGGGTGCCGGGGGCACGCTCGGCCAGCGGCGGGTCGTTGGTGCGCACGCGCTCGCCACCGCCGCGCATGGAGCTCCACAACAGCATCAGCACCAGGGCCCCGGCAACCCCGTAGGCGGCGTACGCCCAGGGACGGCGCCACGGCGGCACCGGGGCGCGCCGCTCCAGGTTCCTGCGGTCGGCGCCGCGGCGGTCCGCGTCTTCGCGCGCCTTGCGGGCAGCTTCGTTCGGTTGGCTCATCGGGGGGAATGTACGCAGGGAACGCGCCGCCACGGGGCGGCTGGGGAGACAACGGAATGGGATCAGGCCAGCAGCTTCCTCACTTCACCGAGCAGCGCCTGCGGGTCGAGCGGCTTCGCCAGGTAGCCGTCGCACCCGGCGGCCAGCGCCCTCTCGCGGTCCTCGGCCATGGCGTGCGCCGTGAGCGCGATCACGCGGATCGCCGCCGTGGCTGGGTCCGCCTTCAGGAGGCGCGTGGCCTCCAGGCCGTCCATCACCGGCATCGACACGTCCATGAAGATCAGCTCCGGCCGGTGCACGCGGGCCTCGCTGACGGCGGCTTCGCCGTTCGCGGCCAGGACCACCGTGTACCCGTGGTGCTCCAGGATGGCCTGGTAGATGTCGAGGTTGTCGGCGTTGTCGTCGGCCAGGAGGATGGTCGCCAAGATGCCTGGTGCGCCGGAGAGGATCGATGGTGTGGGCGCACCAACATACCGTCCCGCGCCGGCTCCGGCCATGCGTACCCGCCGGAGCGGGTCCATGTTCAGTCGTGGCGGCTCCGCTTCCCGCGCTTCTTCCTGCGCGTGCGGAAAGGCACGTACTCGGCCGCCAGCACCTGGGCCGACCACCGTTCGTCCAGCGCACCCACCAGCTCGGCCGCGGTGATCTCGTCCTTCAGCCGCACGAGGTACTCCAGCACGGCCGGGCGCCCGTCCTCGCGCCGGACGTTCACCAGGCGCCAGTCGCGCGCGGTGTCGCCCAGCGCCTCCTGCACCGTGAGCCGCGCCAGGTCCGGCGCCGGCGAGTGCACCAGCAGGATGCCGTCGGTGCGCATGTCGCCGTCGTGCTCCAGCATCCTCCGCCGGATCTCGCGCTGCGCCGGCGGGTCCTCCGCCACCATCAGCTCGGGGTTGCCCACGGACAGGATGCCGGTGCGCCCGTAGCTCCCGCTGTAGATGGAGCCCACGTTGTGCTTCCACACCAGCAGCACCACCACGTTGAAGGCCAGCGACATGGCCATGGCCACGTCCAGCGCCTGCACCCCCGCGGAAAGCCCGATCGCGATCACCAGGAAGATGTAGACGGCGTCGCGCGGGTCCTTGAGCGTGTTGCGGAACCGTACCGCCGCCACGATGCCGGCCAGCGAGAACGCCAGAGCGAGCGAGTTCTTGACGACCAGCGCGATCCCCGCCACCACGATGGGGAGGATGATGACGGACGACACCAGCGCCGGGTCGTAACGGAAGCGCTTGGTGAACATGTACACCCACGCCACCGGCACCACCAGCGAGAGCGCGCCCGCGATCACCAGCAGCGTGGTGACCCCGCGGTGGAGCGCCTCGCCCAGCGAGAGCCGCGCGCCGTAGTCGCCCAGCGTGGGGGCGCGGGTGAGCACCCCCGCGTCGCCGGCTCCCTTCCCCAGGTCGGGGAGGAGGACGGGCGAGATGAAGGCGTCGCGCACCACGGGCACCCAGAACACCAGCGCTCCCATGATCCCCACGAGCACCAGGTAGTACACCGCCAGCCGCAGGAACGGCGCTCGCCGCGACTCCGCGATGCGCTCGAGGAGCCTTCGTCCCGGTGCGGGGGACTGCTGGTTGGTGGCCATGTCGCGTGGGGTGCTGTCGGCGGGGTGCTTCGGGGAACCGGAAGAATACGCGCAGGTGGACGGAAACGGCAATCTCACACAGAGACACAGAGGCACGGAGACGACTTCATCTCTGTGCCTCTGTGTCTCTGTGTGACCCCCGTTTTCTTTACCGGGACAGGAAGTGCACGAGCCCCGCGGCGCCCACCAGGAGTATCGATGCCAGGAAGAACGAGCTCCGGGAGAATGGAATCCCGTACCGCCAGTCCTGGTAAACCGGGAGCAGGGCCCCGGCCCCGGCGCAGATCAGCATCGCCGCGAACAGCACACGCCCGATCGCGGGTGATCCCGCCGTGCTGAGCACGAACCCACCGACGCAAATCGGTGTGATCTGGACGACCGCCAGGCTGGCGAGTATGAACTTTCGCACCCATGCCGGAGGCTGCGCGAAGTCACGGCCGTGAAGTTGACGCACCATCAGAGCACGTGGAGCGCGGCCCACAGCCGGGGGCCAAAGAGGGTAAGGAAGATGGCTACGCTGAGTAACTTCAGCGCGACCGAGATCCGGTCGTTCGCCGTGGGCCGAATCCCGTTCAGCGCCCGGTAGCCCATGTAGCCAGTCAGCGAGACGGCCACCACCGCGAGCACAAGCCCGACCAGTAGCCACAGCGGAGCGCTGATCCTCCACATCCGGTAGAGAGTGTAGACTCCGGCCAGCACGCCCGCTCCAGAGAGCGTGATGCTGCCCATGTAAACCTTCCGTTCGAATGACATCGCTGTACTCCGGGGTTCACACGGGAGCCGCGCCGTAGGGAGCGCAAGCGATTGCTGCTTTGAGAAGCTCCGCGCCGGACCACACCGCCGCCATCGCCGTCGCGCCGTACAAGAGCGTCTCCTGGTGCTCGGCATCCTTCCACCGCGTGTAGTACAGGTCGTTGATGTGAACGTCGTATGACACATACCCACCGTCCACGTCGCGGCGGTAACGTGCCCAGGTATCGTAGGCGTCACGTGAGTTCTTGCGCGCGTCCCAGGCCATGTAGGCGGTGACAGCGGTGCCACCGATCGATGACCACCCCGACACGCCTAACCTCAACGCCACACAAACCGTGAATGCCAGCGGACCGTCGTCCAGCGTGTCCCCGTCCCCGTCGCCATCAGTCGGCAACCCGCTACCAGTACCGCCACCGCCACCGCCGCCACCGCCACCGCCCCCCCCTCCACCGCTCTCACCACCACTACCGGGGTAGTAGTTGCAGGCGTCGCAGGGGGGGATCTCCGGCGGCGGGGCCACGACGACGAGCGGGTCGATCAGGCACGCGCCGTCCGTTACGCAGCCCTGGGTGGTGATCATCTCCTGCCGCACCCTGAACTGCTCGGCCGCGCCGTCCCTCTGGACGCCGAAGAAGCGGTCCACGCGGCGCAGCGCCGCTTCGGTGTAGGGTACCTCGCAGTCCGCGGCGGAGAGGAGCTTTCCGTCCGTCGTCGACCGCCGGTACTGGTACCTCACCTTCCGCCCACCCCCGTCCAGCTCCGCGCGGGGGAAGAACAGCGTGTCGAGCCGCGCCTGCCATGTGCCGCCGGCGGCTCGCCTCCCCTCGATACAGTAGAACGGCACCTGGCCGAGGTGCTCCCCCGCGGAGCTGGATGCCGCCGACCCGGGCGCGCGCGGCACCGAGACGACCGCCGTCGGCATGTCCTGGCAGGCCCCCAGCACCAGCAAGGACACACAAACTGACCGGAAAGATAATGATCTCCTGCGCATGTGAATTCCTCGTCGTATAAAGGGAGAGTGTTGCGAGGATGAGACCTGCAGGACCGGACCGACGATTACTTACTTCTATAAAGTCGTACCAATCATATTATCGGAAAAGGAGCTTTGACAACCCGCCGCTCCCGATCCGCCACCGCACACCCAGTTCCGGCTCAACACACAGAGACACAGAGGCACAGAGATCAAGTCATCTCTGTGCCTCTGTGTCTCTGTGTGAGCCCCGCTGTTTGCAATGGGCCGGGTGGGACTCGAACCCACGACCTAGCGATTAAAAGTCGCGTGCTCTACCAACTGAGCTACCAGCCCACGGGCGCGCCAATATAACGGCACCGGCGCGGCGCCTCAACCTACCGCTTGGTGATGCGCATGCCGTTGGGCGCCACACCCGGCTCCGGCCGGGGCGGCGGCTTGGGCGCACTCCCCTGCCCGGTGCCGCCGCGCCGCTCGGGGCCGCGCGCGCCACCCTTCGGCTTGCCCTCGCCGCCGCGCATGCTCAGGGCGATGCGCTTGCGGGGCACGTCCACCGACAGCACGCGCACGGTGACGCGGTCGCCCGCGCGGACGGCCGCGGAGGGGTCCTGCACGAAGCGGTCGGAGAGCTCGGAGACGTGGACGAGGCCGTCCTGGTGCACGCCGACGTCCACGAAGGCGCCGAAAGCCACCACGTTGGTCACGGTGCCCTGCAGCATCATCCCCTCGCGCAGGTCCTCGATCTTCTGCACGTCGTCGCGGAAGGCGGGGGCCTCGAAGGCGTCGCGCGGGTCGCGGCCGGGCTTGCGGAGCTCGGAGAGGATGTCCTGAAGCGTGGGGAGACCGACCCCTTCGCCCACGTAGCGCTGCGGCTGGATGCGGGCGATGGCCACCTCGTTCCCCACCAGCTCCTTGACGCCAACCTGCAGGTCGCCCGCCATGCGCTCCACCAGGGCGTAGCGCTCCGGGTGCACGGCCGAGGCGTCGAGCGGGTGTTCGCCGCCGCGCACGCGGAGGAAGCCGGCCGCCTGCTCGAAGGTCTTGGGACCCACGCCGGGCACCTTGAGAAGCTGCGAGCGCGAGCGGAAGGGCCCCGCGCCGTCGCGGTGTTTCGCGATGCGTTGCGCCGCAGTGGGCCCGATGCCGGCCACGTACGAAAGGAGCGCGGGCGACGCGGTGTTGACCTCCACCCCCACGCGGTTCACGCAGCTCTCCACCGTCTCGTCCAGGCGCCGCTTGAGCCGCGTCTGCGACACGTCGTGCTGGTACTGGCCCACGCCAATCGATTTGGGATCGATCTTCACCAGCTCGGCCAGCGGGTCCTGCAGCCGACGCGCGATGGAGACGGCGGAGCGCAGGGTGAGGTCCAGCTCCGGGAACTCCTCGCGCGCCACGTCGGACGCGGAGTACACCGATGCGCCGGCCTCGTTGACCATCACCACCACCGGCCGCCGCTCCGCCGGGATCTCGCGGACGGCGTCCTTCACCAGCTTGTCCGTCTCGCGCGAGGCGGTGCCGTTCCCCACGGCGACCAGCTCCACGCCGTGCTTCTCCACCATGCGGACGATGTCGTGCCGGAAGCGGTCCTCCTGGTGAAGGTAGGCAACGCCGGTGGCCAGCAGCGCGCCCGTGCGGCTCACCACCGCCAGCTTGCACCCCGTGCGGAAGCCCGGATCCACCCCCAGCACCGAGCGCTCGCCCGCGGGCGAGGCCAGCAGGAGCGCCTCCAGGTTCTGCCCGAAGATGGCGATCGCCTCCTCGTCCGCGCGCGTCTTGAGCTCGAGCCGGAGCTCGACCTCGATCGACGGCGCGATCAGCCGCTTGTACGCGTCGGCCGCGAC
>DASVSA010000509.1:0-1767 GCA_036388335.1 Longimicrobium sp.
TCATCTACTTCGACCGCGAGATCCAGGAGCGCCTCTTCAAGCGCTTCTACGACGCGCTGGTCCCCGGGGGCTTCCTGGTGCTGGGCAAGGTGGAAACGCTGATCGGGGTGGCGCGCACGCTCTTCCGCTCGGTGAACAACCGCGAACGGATCTTTCAGCGTCCCGCATGACCCCGACTCCTCATTACGTGAAGGTGGCGCAGCACGCCGTCGGGAAGCGGGGCGACTTGCTGGTGACGCTGGGGCTGGGCTCGTGCGTGGCGATCCTGCTGCAGGACGCGGCGGCGGGGGTCATGGGGATGGCCCACGTCCTCCTCCCGGAGCCGGCGCTCTCGCGCGACGCCGCCAACCCGTACAAGTTCGCCACCACCGCCGTCCCCGCGCTGGTGGACGAGATGAGGTCGATGGGGGCGCGGCTGGAGCGGCTGGAGGCGCGGCTGGTGGGGGGCGCGGCGATGTTCGCGGCGCTGATGGTGCCCGGCACGCTCAACATGGGCGAGCGCAACCTGCGCGCGGCCCGCGCGGCGCTGGAGGCGGCGGGGATCCCCATCCGCGCCGAGGAGGTGGGGCGCGACTTCGGGCGCTCGGTGCGCATGAGCGCGGGGAAGACGGTGGTGTCGTCCGTGGGGAAGCCGGATGTCACGCTCTAGCGGACCCCACACCGTCCTGGTGGTGGACGACAGCGCGTTCATGCGCCGCGTCATCTCCGACATCCTCTCGCAGGGCGACGAGTTCCGGGTGATTGGCACGGCGCGCGACGGCAACGACGCGCTCCGCAAGGTGCACGAGCTGAACCCGGACCTGGTGACGATGGACGTGGAGATGCCCGGTCTGGACGGGCTCTCCGCGCTGGGCTACATCATGAGCGAGACGCCGCGCCCCGTGGTGATGCTCTCCGCCTACACCACGGAGCGCGCGGAGGCCACCATGCGCGCCCTGGACTTCGGCGCGGTGGACTTCATCGCCAAGCCCTCGGGCACCATCTCGCTGAACCTGGCCACGGTGGCCGACCAGCTGCTGGACGCGCTGCGCGCCGCGGCCTCGGCCAACCTCTCTGCCGTGCCCGTGCGCATGCACCGCCGCACCCCGCCCGCTCCCGTGCGCCCGCGGCTGCGCGACGGGGAGCAGCCGTCGGCGGCGGTGGCGATGGCGGCGTCCACCGGGGGGCCGCGCGCGCTGGCCGAGCTGATCCCCCGCCTGCGCAACCCCCTGGGCGCGGCCGTGCTGGTGGTGCAGCACATGCCCCCGCGCTTCACCCGCACCCTGGCCGAGCGGCTGGACGGGATGGGCAGCCTCTCGGTGAGCGAGGCGGAGGACGGCGAGCCGGTGCGGCGCGACCACGTGTACCTGGCCCCGGGCGACTTCCACATGCGCGTGGTGAGCGAGGGCGGCGAGGTGAGGATCGCGCTGGACCAGGAGCCCACCATCTGGGGCGTGAGGCCCGCGGCGGATCCCCTCTTCCACAGCGTGGCCGCGGTGTACGGCGCCCGCTCGCTGGGCGTGGTGCTCACCGGCATGGGCCGCGACGGCGCCGACGGGCTGCGCGTCATCCGCCAGGCGGGCGGCGGCGGGGTCGCGCAGGACCGCGCCAGCGCCGTCATCTGGGGGATGCCCCAAGCCGCCGCCGAGTGGGCCGGATCCGTCCTCCCCCTGGACCTCATCCCCGCCGAGATCGAGGCCCTCGTGGACCAGCTCCCCAGGATCGGCGCATGAGCGACAGAGGAACTACGGTCTCACACAGAGGCACAGAGAGAGTACGACTTCTCGG
>DASVSA010000510.1:0-13428 GCA_036388335.1 Longimicrobium sp.
GATGGGCCCGAACGGCCCCGCGCCGCCCAGCACCGCCTGCGAGATGCCGCGCACGTTGGTGGTGCCCACCGTCCCCCACACCAGCGCCAGCCCGTACAGGAAGAAGGCGCTGGAGAAGGCGCCCAGCAGGAAGTACTTGAGCGACCCCTCGGACGAGCGGGGGTCCAGCCGGTCGAAGCCCACCAGCACGTAGATGGCAACCGACATCACCTCCAGCCCCACGAACATCAGCATCAGGTCGCGGGCCCCGCCCATCAGCATCATCCCCACGGTGGCGAAGAGCACCAGCACGTGGAACTCGCCGCGGTTGATGCCGCGCCGGTCCAGGTACCCCATGGAGAGGAAGATGGCCAGCGCCGCCGAGCCCAGGTAGATGAAGTTGGTGATCATCCGGAAGTGGTCCACCGCCACCATCCCCACGGCCGAGCGGTCGGACACGCCCACCAGCGCCAGGTTGGCCACCGCGGCCAGCACCAGCGAGCCCAGCGACAGCCAGGCCACGTTGGGGCGCGACGGCTCGGAGCGGCTCCCCTTCTGGAACACGTCCACCATCAGCACGCCCATGGCGCCCAGCGCCAGCACGATCTCCGGGAGCATCGCCCAGAAGTAGTGCGACTGGTCTGCCAGGTCCAGCACAACCGGGCGGCCGAGCGCCCGGAAAAGGTCAGCGAACATGAAAGCGTTTCTCCCCTACGGTTGGACGGCGACGACGCCCGGGGCGTCGAAGCCCTGGGGGAGGCGCGAATCTTCGACCTGGCTCAGCACGCGCCGCGCGGAGGGCGCCATGCGGTCCAGGAAGGGCTTGGGGTACACGCCCAGCCACAGGATCAGCGCGGCCAGCGGCAGGAGGATGGCGAGCTCGCGCGCGTTGAGGTCCGGCACGTGGCGGTTTGCCGGCCGGTCCAGCGCGTTGAAGATCGTCCGCTGCACCATGGGCAGCATGTAGTACGAGGCGAAGATCACCCCCGTGCCGCCGATGAGCGCGGCCCACGGGTTGGTCTGGAACGTCCCCAGCAGCACCAGGAACTCGCTCACGAAGCCGCTCGTGCCGGGCAGCCCGATGGTGGTCATGGCCGCGAACACCAGCATGATGCTGAACACGGGGAGCGAGGCCGCGAGCCCGCCGAAGTCGGCGATCTCGTACGAGTGGCGCCGCTCGTACAGCATCCCCAGCAGGAAGAAGAGCATGGGAGTGGAGAGCCCGTGGCCGATCATCACCAGCAGCGCGCCCTGCATCCCCTGCTCGTTGAAGGCGAAGATGCCCAGGATCACGAACCCGAGGTGCGCCACCGAGGTGTAGGCCACCAGCTTCTTGGCGTTGGGCTGCACCGCCGCCACCAGCGCCGCGTAGATGATCCCCACCAGCCCCAGCACCATCGCCCACTTCACCACCCCCGCGCTGTCCGACACGTCGGGGAAGAGGGGAAGGGCGAAGCGGATGAAGCCGTACGTCCCCATCTTGAGCAGCACGCCCGCCAGCACCACCGACCCGGCCGTGGGCGCCTGCACGTGCGCGTGGGGCAGCCAGGTGTGGAAGGGGAAGATGGGCACCTTGACCGCGAAGGCCAGCGCGAACGCCAGGAAGAGCATCGTCTGCTCCACCACCGTCAGCTCCAGCTTCAGCAGGTCGAAGTACGAGAAGCTGGAGACCGCACCCCCGGTCATCCCGTTGAAGCGCCAGAACAGGTAGAGGATCGCCACCAGCATGAGCAGCGAGCCCACCGCCGTGTACAGGAAGAACTTGACCGCCGCGTAGATGCGCTCCTTGCCGCCCCAGATCCCGATGAGGAAGTACATGGGGATCAGCACCATCTCCCAGAACATGTAGAACAGGAAGAGGTCCAGCGACACGAACACCCCCACCACGCCCCCCGTGAGCGCCAGCAGCGAGGCGTAGAAGCCGCGCTCGCGGTCGCGGATGTACGTCCACGACCCCAGCACCATCAGCGGGAGCAGCAGGGTGGTGAGCAGCACCATGAAGAGCGAGATCCCGTCCAGCCCGATGCGGTAGTGGATCCCCCACTCGCGGAACCAGACGTAGTCCGCGCACTGCGTCATGGGCACCTGCACGGCCGCGCGGAACATCCCGGCCATCCCACCCTCCACCCCGCTCATCCGGCAGGTGCCGGCGGGGTTGAAGGTGAAGAAGAGCGGGAGGGAGACCGCCAGCTCGATGAGGCCCACGACGAGAGCCGTCCGCTTCGCGTTGCGCTCGCCCGACAGGTACGCCGCCAGGGCGCCCACCATGGGGAACGCGATCAGGAAGGTGAGGATCCAGTGACTGTGGTAGAAGTTCATCGTTCCCGGTCCGTCAGAGGGCGAAAGCGCCGAGGAGAAGGAGCACGCCCACGACGAGCACGAATGCGTAGGTGTTGGCCTGGCCCGTCTGTGCCCGCCCGAAGGCGAGGCCCAGCGCCTGCGAGGTCCGCCCGGTGAAGTCCACCAGCCCGTCGATCACGCGCCGGTCGAAGCCCGCGAAGAAGCGCGCCGTCGCGCGGATGGGGCCCAGGATGAACCGGTCGTAGATCTCGTCGATCCACCACTTGTTGTAGAGCGTCCGCTCCACGCCGCTGCGGTACGCCGGCTCGGCCGCCGCGTCGCCCAGCGCCTTCCGGCCCAGCAGCACCCACGCCAGCGTGAGCCCGCCCAGGCCGATCACGATGGCCAGGAAGATCGGCCACGCCGCGTGGTGAGCCTCGGCGATGTTCTGCACGTTGTCGCGGATCACCCCCTCCTGCCCCGCCAGCACCGGGTGGAGCCAGTGGTGAAGCGCGGCTCCCTGCCCGAAGTCGAACCACTCCACCACCGGCACGTGCTCCTCCACGTTCACGAAGCCGCCCAGCAGCGACAGCGCGGCCAGCACCACGAGCGGGAGGCTCAGCGTCCAGTCGCCCTCGTGCAGGTGCCGCTCTTCCTTCTCGCCGCCGCGGAAGCGGCCGAAGAAGGTGTAGATCATCATGCGGCCCATGTAGAAGGCCGTCATGAAGGCCGCGATGGAGAGCGTCCCCCAGATGAGGCCGAGCCACACCGTGCCCTTGATCCCGGCGAAGGTGATCCCGCTCAGCCCGATGGGGTTGGCCCCCTCCGCGCCCAGCAGCGCCGCGCCGATGATCTCGTCCTTGGAAAAGAACCCGGCGAAGGGCGGCACGCCGGCGATGGCCAGCGTGGCGATCCCCATGGTGATGAAGGTGATCGGCAGGTACTTCCGCAGCCCGCCCATGTTGCGCATGTCCTGCGCGTCGGCCGGGTTGTGCGTGTGGTGAAGCGCGGCGTGCATCGAGTGGATGACGGCGCCGGACCCGAGGAAGAGGCAGGCCTTGAAGAAGGCGTGGGTCATCAGGTGGAAGACGCCGGCCGTGTACGCGCCCATCCCCACCGCCGCGAACATGAAGCCCAGCTGCGACACGGTGGAGTACGCCAGCACCTTCTTGATGTCCCACTGCTTCAGGCCGATGGAGGCCGCGAAGATGGCCGTGAGCGCGCCCACGATGGCCACCACCATGGACGCCGAGGGCGCCAGCGCGAAGAGCACGGACGACCTCACCACCAGGTACACGCCCGCCGTCACCATGGTGGCGGCGTGGATCAGCGCGGACACGGGCGTGGGGCCGGCCATGGCGTCCGGCAGCCAGACGAAGAGCGGGATCTGTGCGCTCTTGCCGGTGGCTCCCAGGAAGAAGAAGAGGCAGATGAGCGTGACCACCGCGCCCGCGTACGGGAGCCCGGCCGGCGCCGCCTCGGCGACTTCCTGGAAGTCGAGCGTGCCCAGGTGCGCGAACAGGAGGAACATCGCCATCAGGAAGCCGAAGTCGCCCACGCGGTTGGCGATGAACGCCTTCTTCCCCGCGTCCGCGTTCGCGCTCTCCCTGAACCAGAAGCCGATCAGCAGGTACGACGCGAGCCCCACCCCTTCCCAGCCCACGAACATGAGCGGGTACGAGGAGCCCAGCACCAGGATCAGCATGAAGAAGACGAAGAGGTTCAGGTACGCCATGTAGCGCGGGTACCCGGGGTCCTCCTTCATGTAGCCGACGGAGAAGATGTGGATCAGCGACCCCACGCCCGTGATGATCAGCGTCATCACGATGGAGAGCGGGTCCAGCAGCAGCGCCGCGTCGATCTGCAGGTCGCCGACAGGCATCCAGCTGAACAGGTGCGTCGGCTCGAAGACGCCGGCGCCCCTCATCGCCAGGAAGTTCATCACCGCCACGGCGAACGCGGCGATCATCACCCCCGGCGCGATGAAGCTGGGCAGGGTGTGAGTGGCCGGCTTGGGCCCGTGCGCGTGCCCGTGGTCGTCGTGCGCGTCGTGCCCATGCGCGTCATGCCCGTGCGCGTCGTGCCCGTGCGGGTGGACGTCGTGGGCGGCGTCCACGGGGTTGGGGCGCGTGCCGTGGTCCATCCCCTCCTGCTCGCTCGGCGCGCCGGCCATGGCCAGGGCGGGCTGGTGAGCGGGGGCGTGGGCGTGCTCGTCGTGCCCGTGCGAGTCCCAGTACGGGTCGCCCACGGGGGGGAGCTTGGGGAGCGCCCGGCGCGCGGCGATCACGGCCAGGGTGGCGTTGAGCACGAACCCGAGCAGCGGGAGCGCCAGGATCAGCCAGGGAAGGACCGGGTGGAAGGGCGCGCCGTGCGCGGCCCCACCATGCCCCACCTGCGTTGCCGCATGCGCGGCCTCTTGGAGGATCGTCACGGGACGCTTACCACCGGAGCAGGCTGAAGTTCTTGACGTCCACCGACTCCCGGTGGCGGAAGGCGGCGATGACGATCGCCAGCCCGACCGCGGCCTCGGCGGCCGCCACGGCGATCACGAAGAAGACGAACACCTGGCCCTGCACCCCCGCGTAGGGGGAGAGGGCCACGAACGCCAGGTTCACGGCGTTGAGCATCAGCTCCACGCACATGAACAGGACGATGACGTTGCGCCTCACGATCACCCCGGCCACCCCGATGGAGAAGAGGAGGGCGCTGAGGATGAGCGGGTACTCGACGGGAATGTGGGACATGACCTTAGACCTTGCGCTTGGCGAGGACCACGGCCCCCACGCACGCGATCAGCAGTAGGATGGCCGTGGCCTGCAGCGGCACCATGAAGTCCTGGTACAGCGGCATGCCGATGAGCCCCACGGTGCCGTTCATGGCCTGCGCGTTGTCCAGCGCGGCGCGGCCGGCTTCGTTCCCCAGCGGCGGGCTGTACTCGCGCACGAACGCGCTGGTGAGGAGGCCAAAGATCCCCAGCCCGCACACCACCGCCGCCGCCTGCCAGGGCACGGCCCGGAAGTCCACCACGTAGTCGTTCCCCAGGTTCAGCAGCATCAGAACGAAGAGGAAGAGCACCA
Organism: Longimicrobium sp.; assembly: GCA_036388335.1. Classification (GTDB taxonomy): domain Bacteria; phylum Gemmatimonadota; class Gemmatimonadetes; order Longimicrobiales; family Longimicrobiaceae; genus Longimicrobium. Next base: position 5,337 of record DASVSA010000510.1, read on the forward strand.
TGATGGCGCCCGCGTACACCAGGATCTGGATGATCCCGATGAAGTAGGCGCCCAGCAGCGTGTAGATGGCCGCGACCGAGAAGAAGGTCCCGATCAGCCAGACCGCGCTGGAAACGGGGTTCTTGCGCGTCACCATCGCCAGCGCCGACCCGCCCGCGCACGCCGCGAAGAAGAAGAAGAGGGCTTGAGTTACCATGACCGAAGTGCGTGAGTGCGTTAGTGCGTGAGTGCGTTTTTCAGTGGATCAGTGCGCCGGGTGCGTCGGCAGCCCGCTGCCGTCAAGCGCACTGACGCACTAACGCACTCACGCACTTTTTCATTCCCCTGCCGGGTCCGACGGATCCCAGAGCAGCGTCACCGGGTGCGTCTGCTTCTGCAGGCGGTCCAGGTCGTACACGAAGTTGCTGCGCGTGTACTCGCCGTTCTCGTAGTGGTTGCCCACGTGGATCGCCTCCACCGGGCACACCTCCTGGCACATCCCGCAGAAGATGCAGCGGAACTCGTCGATCTCGTAGACGATGGGGAAGCGGTTCCCCTGGTCGTCCTCGCCCGGCACCAGCGTGATGCAGTTGGCCGGGCAGATGGTGGGGCACAGGCCGCACGCCACACACTTGGCGCGCCCGTCCTCGTGCGTCTCCATCACGTGGGTCCCGCGCCAGCGCGGCGACAGGGGCTTCTTCACGTCGGGGTACTGGATCGTCACCTCGCTCCGGTCGCCCGCGGACTTCGCGAGGTGCCGGAAGGTGAGGGCCATCCCCTTCAGCGACGCCCGGATGTAGCTCGACTTGCGCTCCGGGCGCCGCATCACCTTTACGGTTGCAGCCATGGGTACAGCTCCTTACGGTTGAGCGGCGCCGCCCACCGGCACGCGCACGGGGCGCTGTGCCATGCGGCGCCGTGCGAGCTCCTGGGCGTGCGCCCGCTTCGCTTCCATCGCCCCGGTGCCGGCGAGGACGTGCCCCTTGTCCATGATCCAGATCACCGCGGCCAGCATCACCGCGTTCACCGCCGTCAGCACCAGCCCGTACGTGGGCAGGAAGCCGAGCCACAGGTCCGTCATCCGCACGCCGAACGAATCGAGCGAGAGCACGGTGGCGGCCGTCACGACCACGGCGGTCAGGGCGGCCGGCAGCATGATCTTCCACCCCAGGTCCATCACCTGGTCGTAGCGGAAGCGCGGCACCGTCCAGCGCACGATCATGAACACCATGATGAAGAAGAACGTCTTCACCGCGAACATCCCCAGGGTGATGAGGGTGAGCCACCACTCGGGGCGCTGCCCCACCCACTGGCCCTGCGCGTTGAAGCCCAGCATGTCGTCGCGGCCCCACCCCGGGATGTCCCACCCGCCCAGGAAGAGCGTGGCCATGAGGGCGGAGACGGTGAGGACGTGCGCGTACTCCGAGATGAAGAACATGGAGAACTTCATCGACGAGTACTCGGTGTGGTACCCGGTCACCAGCTCGCTCTCGGCCTCGGGAAGGTCGAACGGGAGACGGTTGGTCTCGGCGAACGACGCGATCCAGAAGAAGAGGAACGAGACCGAGAACGGGAGCGCGAACCAGAGGTTCATCTCCTGCTGCCGGTACACGATCTCAGGCAGGGTGACGTTGCCCACCACGAAGAAGATGGACATCAGCGCCAGCCCCAGCGCGATCTCGTACGAGATCATCTGCGCGCCGGCGCGGAGGCCGCCCAGCAGCGCGTACTTGTTGTAGCTGGCCCACCCGGCGATCACGATGCCGTACACGCCCAGCGACGAGAAGGCCAGGAGGAAGAGGATGCCCACCGGCAGGTCGGCCACCACCATGGGGATCACCGTGTTCCCGATCCTCAGCGGCGACGCGAACGGGATCACCGCGAAGGTCACCATCGCGGGGATGATGGAGAGCATCGGCGCCAGCGTGAAGAACACCCCGTTGGCCTCGGCCGGGTTGGTCTCCTCCTTGAGGATGTTCTTGATCCCGTCGGCGATCGGCTGCCCGAACCCGCCGCGCCCCACGCGGTTGGGCCCGATGCGGTCCTGCATCCACGCGCTGACCTTGCGCTCCAGGAGCGTGAGGTACGCCACGACCGCCAGCAGCCCCACGAACACCAGGAGAACCCGGACGATCGAGGCGATCAGGTATCCGTTGTCGGACAGCGGCTGTAGCAACGAAACGTTCTGCATGGGGAAACCGGTTATGAGCGTAATTCCGAACTCGAAGAAGTGCGTGAGTGCGTGAGTGCGTGAGTGCGTGAGTGCGTTAGTGAAAAAGCAGTTAAGCGCACTCACGCACTAACGCACTCACGCACTTCCCTTCAATCTCCCGTCTCCGCGAAACTCGGCAAAACCGCGCCGCCCTGCGCCAGGCCGGCATAGTCCAGCCCGCCGAACTCGGGGCGCACCTGCGCCAGCGCCGCGAAGGCGTCGGCGGCGGTGCCCACGGGGGTTGCGTCGCTGATGCCGGCCAGCAGCACGCCCAGGATCTGCCACGCCGGGCGCGCCATCCCCGGCGCCTGGATGGCCGGCCAGAAGCGCTGCACGCGGCGCTGGATGTTGGTGAACGTCCCCTCCATCTCCGCGAACGTCGTGGCCGGGAGGATGAAGTGGGCGTTGCGCGCCGCGGGGCTCGCGAAGTGGCCCACGTAGACGTAGAGCGCCGCGTTGGCGCCGAAGTCGGCGGGGGCGTCGGCGAGCTCGTCGCCCAGCACGAAGAGCACGCCGCGGTGGGCGGCGGCCTCCTCCAGCCCGCCCACGCCGTCGGCGCCGCCGGCGCGGGTGAAGCCGAAGAGCTCCACGCCGTGCACGTTGGCCGCGCGGTCGTTGCGCAGCGCCAGCGTGGGGAAGCCCGGGAGCACCACCTCTTCACCCGTCTCGCAGCGGTACACGCCCGTGCCGCCGCCCGTCACTTCCATCACGCGGCGCAGGGCGCCGGCGTCCTCGTTGGCCATGAAGGGCGAGACCACGGCCCGCGCGTCGCGCACCGGCACGTCGCGCAGGGCGCCCGCCAGGCGCGTGAGCGCGTCGGCCCACGATACGCCCACCATGCGGTCGCCGTCGCGCACGAGCGGGGCCTCGATGCGCCCCTCGCGGTTGATCCACTCGTAGTTGAGGCGCCCGAAGTCGCACATCCAGTACGAGTTGACCGCCTCGTTGGGGCGCGGCTTGATCCGCATGACGGCGTTGTCGCGCGTCTCCAGGCGGACGTTGCACCCCTGCGTGCAGTTGGGGCAGATGGACGGCGCGCGGTCCAGGTCCCAGGCGCGGGCCTTGTGCAGGAAGTCCTTGGAGACGAGCGCGCCCACCGGGCACAGGTCCACGATGTTGTCCGCCCAGATGTTGCCCTCGAGACCCTCGTCGAAGAAGGTGTCGATGACGTTGCGGTGCCCGCGCTGCACCACCGCCAGCCGCTCGTCCTGCGCCACCTCGCGCATGAACCTCACGCAGCGGGTGCACATCACGCAGCGGTCGGCGTTGAAGAGCACGTCGCCGCCGAAGTCGTCGCGCCCCTGCACGCGCTTGGGCTCCTTGAGGCGGCCCATGGCGCGGCCCTCCTGCGCCACGTAGTCCTGCAGCTTGCACTCGCCGCTCTGGTCGCACACCGGGCAGTCGAGCGGGTGGTTGACCAGGTAGAACTCCAGCACGCCCGTGCGGGCCTGCAGCGCCTTCTCGCTCTGGGTGTGGATGACGTTGCCGTCGGCCACCGTCGCGGTGCAGCTGGGCTGCAGCTTGGGCGCCTTCTCCACCTCCACCAGGCACATGCGGCACTGCGCCGGGGCCGAGAGCCCCGGGTGGTAGCAGTAGTGCGGGACGTCGACGCCGGCCATGGCGGCGGCGTCCAGGATGCGGGTTCCCTTGGGAACCTCCAGCTCCATTCCGTCGATGGTGCAGCGCACCATCTCCGGGCTTGCCTTCGGCGTGGCGTCAGCCATGACCGCGTCTTCCTTGACTCAGAGGGCGATGGCGGAGGCGACCGGAACACCGGCGCCCGCGTTCATCATCTCCAGGTACTCGCCCCGGAACTTCTCGATCGACGATACGATGGGCGCCGCCGCGGCGTCCGAGAGCACGCAGATGGTCTTCCCGGACATGTTGTCCGAGATCTGCAGCAGCGTGTCGATGTCTTCCTGCGAGCCGCGCCCGTTCTCGATGCGGCGCAGGATCTTGGCGGCCCACGCGGTGCCCTCGCGGCAGGGCGTGCACTGCCCGCAGCTCTCGTGGGCGTAGAAGTCCACCATGCGGCGGACCTGCTTCACGATGCTGGTGGTGTCGTCCATGATGATCACGGACCCGCACCCCAGCATCGTCCCCGCCGCCGCCATGGCCTCGTAGTCCATCCCGATGTCCAGCTCGTCGGCCGTCAGCATGGGCACCGACGAGCCGCCGGGGATCACGGCCTTGATGGGCCGCCCGCTGGCCGTGCCGCCGCACATGTCGTAGATGAACTCGCGGAAGTTGAAGCCCAGCGGCACCTCGTAGTTGCCGGGGCGCTTCACGTGGCCGCTCACGCAGAAGAGCTTGGTGCCCGTGCTCTTCTCCGTCCCCCACTGCTTGTACCAGTCGGCGCCGTTCTGAACGATGTGCGCGGCGGCGATCAGCGTCTCCACGTTGTTGATGGCGGAGGGCTTGCCGAACGCGCCGGAGATGGCCGGGAAGGGCGGCTTGATGCGCGGCTCGCCGCGGCGCCCTTCCAGCGAGTTCATCAGCCCCGTCTCTTCGCCGCAGATGTAGGCGCCGGCGCCGATGTGAAGGGTGATGTCCAGGTCGATCCCCGAGCCCATCACGTTCTTGCCGGCGTACCCGGCCGCGTACGCCTCTTCGATGGCGCGCGCCAGGATCTGCGCGGGCTCAAAGAACTCGCCGCGGATGTAGATGTACGCGTGCTCCGCCCGGATGGCGTAGGCGCCGATCAGGCACCCTTCCACCAGCGCGTGGGGCGTCCAGCGGATGAGCTCGCGGTCCTTGAAGGTGCCGGGCTCGCTCTCGTCGGCGTTGCAGAGCAGGTAGTGGGGCTTGTCCGACTTCTGGGGCATGAAGCTCCACTTCACCCCCGTCGGGAAGCCCGCGCCGCCGCGCCCGCGCAGCCCGCTGGCCTTCACCTCGTTCACGATCTCGGCCGGCGACATCCCCAGCGCCTTGCGGAGCGGAGCGTAGCCGCCGCGGGCCTCCCACCCCTTCAGCGTCCGCGCTTCCGGGTCGCCGAAGTATTTCGAGAGGACCTGCACCTCGTTGGGGTGCCTGTATGGATAAGCCATGGTTTCAGCTCAGGTACGTAGTGCCTAGTGCCGAGTGCCTAGTGCCTAGTGCTTCGCGGCCAGCGGGTAGCGCTCCGGGTGGAGGATCGACTTCAGCGTCAGGTCCACGTCCAGCGCCGGCCAGTGGAAGTGCTCCGCCCCCGGCCTCTCCAGCCGGCAGATCGCCGCCACCGACGCCTCGCGGAACCACGGGAACTCCGCGAAGGGGAGGAAAATCTCAAGATCATCCACGCCCAGCCAGAAGCCCTGCGGCGAGATGTTGGTGACCTCGGCCGCCGAACTCCCGGGCGCTTCGGGTCTCATCGACTCGCTCCTAGCAACCCTCTGTACGATCCGCCTGCCGGGCGACTGAAGTCGCGGCAACAACTGCACGAAGTCCCCCTGCGGGGACTAAACGGTTCCGGCTGAACCTTCAGCATCAGTCCGCGAAGGCGGACTTTGTGCTTCCGTTGGAGCGACTTCAGTCGCCCGCAACGTGCCGGCCCATGAACAACTTCTCCTGCCCACCCGCGCTACTGTCCCCAGTGCTCATCCGCAGTTACTAGGCACTAGGCACTAGACACTAGGCACTAGGCACTCGGGCTCACTTCAGCGCTTCCAGCACCGCCGGCACTTCCTCCGGACGGATATTCTCGTAGAAGCGCTCGTTGATCTGCACGGCGGTCGGGAAGCCGCAGGCGCCGAGGCACTCGGCCTCGATCACCGTGAAGCGGCCGTCGGCGCTGATCTCGCCCATCTCGGTGCCCGTGTGCTCAAGGAAGGCCTCGAGCACGGCGTCGCCGCCACAGAGGTTGCACGAGATGTTGGTGCACACCTGGATCAGGTACTTACCGACCGGGCCCAGGTTGTACATGGTGTAGAACGAGGCCACGCCCCGCACGTACGCCGGCGCCAGCTGCAGCCGCGCCGCCACCTCGTCCATCGACTCGGGCGAGAGGTGGCCGCGGAGCTCCTGGGCCAGGTGAAGCGCCGGGAGCAGCGCCGCCTGCCGGTCCGGGTAGCGGGTGAGCACCTTCTGCAGGCGCTCCTCGTACTCGCCCGTGAAGATGGGCCCCTCCGGCTGCTTGGGCGGCACCTGGTAGGGCATGGTGCCGGCCACGGAGGGGTGCCCGCCGTGCTCCGGCCGCGTGCCCACGTAGCTGATCCCGCGCACGTCGTCCGCGGTAAGCGCCGGGAACTCGCCGGTGTCGCCCGCGAAGCCCGGGTTCTGCTGGGCGCTCGGCCACGACGAGGGGGGAGAATCCAGCTTTCCTCCATGCTGCGTCATCGGTCGATCTCTCCCAGCACGATGTCGAGCGACGCGTTCACCGCGATCACGTCGGAGAGCAGCGCCCCCTCGATCATGTGCGGAAGCGCCGCGATGTTGATGAACGACGGGCCGCGCACGCGCCAGCGCACCGGCTTGCTCCCCCCGTCGGAGACCACGTACATCCCCAGCTCGCCCTTGGACGACTCCACCGAGAACCACGACTCGCCCACGGGGGCGCGCACGCCCTCCATCACCAGCTTGAAGTGGTGGATCATCGACTCCATGTCGTTCATCGCCGCCGTCTTGGGCGGCAGGATGACGCGCGGGTCGTCGACGTTGATGGGGCCGCCCGGGAGGCGCTGGATCATCTGGCGGAGGAGGCGCACGCTCTGCCTCATCTCCTCCATGCGGCACAGGTAGCGGTCGTAGATGTCGCCGTGCTCGCCCACCGGCACGTCGAAGTCGTACGAGTCCATGTCGTAGTACGGCCGGTCCTTGCGCACGTCGTACGACACGCCCGAGGCGCGCAGGTTGGGCCCCGAGAGCCCGAAGTTGACCGCGTCCTCGGCCGAGATGGTGCCCACGCCCTGCGTGCGCCCGATCCAGATGCCGTTGTTGGTGAGCAGGGTGTCCACCTCGTCCAGCACGGGGAGGAACCCTTCGATCCACTTGTTGAGCTGGTCGATCCACCCGGCCGGCAGGTCCGCCATCATCCCGCCGATGCGGGTGGACGACGTGGTGAGCCGCGCGCCGGTGAACGACTCGTGCAGGTCGTAGATCAGCTCGCGCTGCTGGAAGGTGTAGAGGAAGACCGTGAACGCGCCCAGGTCGATGGCCGTGGTGCCCAGCCACAGCAGGTGGCTGAAGATGCGGTCGAGCTCCATGCAGATGAGCCGCACCACCTTGCACCGCTCGGTGACCTCCACGCCCATCAGCTTCTCGACGGACATGGCGTAGGCGCAGTTGTAGATCAGCGGCGCCAGGTAGTCCATGCGGTCGGTGAGCGGGATCACCTGGTTCCAGTCCCGGTACTCGCCCAGCTTCTCGAACGACGAGTGCAGGTAGCCGATGTGCGGGATGCAGCGCACCACGGTCTCGCCGTCCAGCTCCAGCACCAGGCGCAGCACGCCGTGGGTGGCGGGGTGCTGAGGCCCGATGTTGATCAGCATGTGCTCGCCCGAGATGTCGTCCTGGACGCGCGCTTCCTCGCCCGCCACGGGAACGATGGGCGCGTGCACCAGCGAGCCCCCGGAGGAAAGCTCCGGGTTGCGGGCGACGTTGTAGATCACTCTGCGAAGTTTGCTCGACATATCAGCCGGCCCCTCCCATGCCGCCGAACTGCCCCTGTTGCCCCGAATTCGTCTCCGCGGGGTTGAAGGGATCGGGTACGCTCTGGCCCAGGACGTGTGCGATCTCCAGCTCCTGCGGCGAGTAGTGGTCTGCGGTCTTCAGCGCCAGCGAGCGCCGGGTCTGCTCGGCGCGGCTGAAGCGTCCGCGCAACGGGAAGTCCTTCCGCAGCGGGTGCCCCTCGGCATAGTTGTAGGGCATCAGGATGCGCCGCAGGTCCGGGTGGCCGTGGAAGACCACGCCGAACATGTCGTACAC
>DASVSA010000511.1:0-2851 GCA_036388335.1 Longimicrobium sp.
GCGTCTGGCCCACGACGTGGCGCGGCACTGGGTGGCCGCTGGCCACTCCGCCCGCGCGCTCGCCGTCCTGCGCGCCCTCCTCCCCCGCGCCACCGAACCGGCGCTGCGCCTCGCGGTCCTCCCCGACCTGGCCCGCGCCGCCGCCGCCACGGGCGACTCCGCGGCCTTCATGGACGCATGGACGGAAGCGTGGGAGCTGGCGCTCGCCGCCGATGACCCGCCGGCCCGCGCCTTCCTCACCCTCGCCCGCGCCGCCGCGTCGCTCGGCGCCTGGGAGAAAGCCGAAGCCGCCGCCCGCCACGCCCAGCGCGGCGCCACCGACGCGGCCGCCGAGACGCTCCTCGGCACCATCGCCCGTCGCGTGCAGACGGCCACGGCTCCGGCCACCGAGTCCGCGGAGATGGCCGCGGCGGCCGTCGCGCTCGCCCGCGACCTCGCCGAGGCGCTGCGGTGAGAAGCCCGGCTGCGCGCCTCCGTACGAGGCCCGCATCCGCGGTCTTCCACAAACCAGGCGCGCGCGGTATCTTGCAGCGATTCGGTTTTTGTTCTCCGCGGCATGGACTTCCCGCGTGCCCGACGCACATCCTCTCCGCGCCACCGTGCGCGACGCCAAGAACCTCCCCGGCACCTACCGCTTCATGGCGCCGGACGGGGAGATCGTGTACGTCGGCAAGTCCAAGCAGATCCGCACCCGCCTCCTGTCGTACTTCCGGGCGCGCCCCGAAGAGAAGGGGCACCGGATCGTACACGAGGCGGGCTCGCTTTCGTGGGAGTACGAGCCGAGTGAGTTCGCGGCGCTCCTCCGTGAGCTGGAGCTGATCAAGCGCTTCCGGCCGCGCCTCAACGTCCAGCACAAGCGCGACGGGCGCTACTCCTTCCTCAAGCTCACCGGCGGGGCCGCGCCGCGCCTGGCGGTGGTCAACGCCGTAACCGACGACAGCGCCACCTACTACGGGCCCTTCCGCGGCGGGCGGCGGGTGGTGGACGCGGTGCGCGAGCTCAACGACGTGCTGGGGCTGCGCGACTGCGCCCTCACCACGCCCATGCGCTTCGCGGACCAGCCGGACCTGTTCGGCTTCGAGCGCACCCCCGGCTGCCACCGCGCCGAGCTCAAGCTGTGCCTGGGCCCCTGCGCGGCCATGACCACCCAGGCCGAGTACCGCGAGCGGGTGGAGATGCTGCGCGCCTTCCTCAACGGCGACGCGGACGAGCCGCTGGCCTGGCTGAACATGCGCATGCTGGCCGCGGCGGAGCGCTGGGACTTCGAGTACGCGGCGTCCATCCGCGAGCGCATCCGGCGCATGGAGCGGCTGCGCGACGAGTTCGGGCGTCTGCGCGAGGCGCTGGACACCCTCTCCTTCCTCTACCGCGTCCCCGGCGCGCAGGGCACGGACGACCGCGTGTACCTGATCCGCCGCGGCACCGTGCGCGCCGTGGTCTCGGCCCCCGCATCGCGGGCGGAGCGCCGGCGGCTGGCGCGGCTGGCCGAGGAGCACTTCGCACCGCCGGAGCCCACGGGCGCCCTCGTCACACGCCACCAGGTGGACGAGATCCTGCTGATCGCGCGCTGGTTCCGCTCCAATCCGGACCAGCTGGCGGCCACTCTGGCGCCCGAACGCGTGGACGCGCTCCCCCTCAGCGCGTAAGATCAGGGCGTTTGGCACACGCGTTGCGCCCGCGAGGGCGGTTCCGCGTGCGCGCGGCCCCCTGACCACTTGACCAAGGCATCCAGATGCGGAGCATCCTCCGCAACCTGCTCCCCCTCCTGTGCGTGGCCGCGTGCGGCCGCGGCGCCTCTTCGGCCGGCGCGGACGACGCGATCGCGCTCACCGACAGCTCGGCCCGGCAGGAAGACCCGCGCGCCATCTACGGCGCCACCGGAGCCGAGAACATCCGCGTGGTGCCGGTGGAGATCGAGATCCGTGACCTTCCCAACGGGTGGAACGGGATGAAGATCGCGGCGCTCTCCGACTTCCATCTCGGCCTCTGGCCGGACAACGAGCGCGTGGCTACCGCCGCCGTGAGGCGCGCCGTGGCCGAGAACGCGGACGTGGTGGTGCTGCTGGGCGACTTCGTGGCTCGCGGCGGCGACTACGCCGCGCTGGACCGCGTCCTGGCGCCGCTGCAGGGCAAGCCGGCGTTCGCGGTGCTCGGCCACACGGACGAGAACCCGGAGCCCGAGGGGCAGCCGGACAGCGCGCAGATCCTCACGACGCAGGCGCTTCAGCGCAACGGCGTGCGCGTGCTGAGGAACGCCCGCGCCCCCCTCGGCCGCAACGGCGACACGGCCTACATCGCCGGCGTGGAGCCGTTCACGGCGCGAAGGCCCGAGTGGAGGCAGGCGGAGATCTACGGCGGCATCCCGGGAGGCCCGCGCACCCCGGTGGTCCTCGCCCACCTCCCGGCCACCGCGCTCTCGCTCCCCACCGACAAGTACGGGGCGATGATCGCGGGCCACACCTTCTGCGGCCGGGTGGAGGTGCCGGGCACGCCGCGCCTCACCTGGGTGAACACCACGCTCTTCCCGGGCACCCCCAACCCCGAGTCGCGCCGCATCTACCGCATCCGGGGGAGCACCCTCTTCGTGACCTGCGGCCTCGGCTACGGCTTCGTCCCCGTGCGCTTCGGCTACCCGCCGGAGATCGCGATGGTCACCCTGCGCGGCTTCAGCACCAAGGCCACCCGCGACAGCGCCAAGGCCCCGCCCGCCGAGGCCAACGTCGACTCGCTGATCCAGGTCTACCAGCGCCGCGACACGACCGCCGCTACCGACACCACGGCACCCTGATCTCACACAGAGACACAGAGGCACAGAGATGAAGTCATCTCTGTGCCTCTGTGTCTCTGTGTG
>DASVSA010000512.1:0-3780 GCA_036388335.1 Longimicrobium sp.
AACCGCGGTTTCGCACTCAGGACCCAGCACTCAGCACGCAGGAGTCCACGTTGCGGCGGGCGCGGCGCGGCGATACCGTCAGACGTTCCCATCCACGCGTACTCCAGCTCCACGCCCATGTCCGACGATACTTCGCGCCGCACCGACGGGATCACCCGAAGAGACCTCCTCCGCATGGGCGCGCTCGGCGCGGCGGCGGCGCACGCCGGCTGGGATGCGAGCCCGGCCGCCGCCGCTCCCATCCCGCCCCAGGCCCCCGCGCGCCACGATCCGTTCGAGCTGGAGGAGATCACCGTGGCGCAGCTGCAGGACGGGATGCGCTCCGGCCGCTTCACCGCGCGCTCCATCGCCGAGGCGTACCTGGCGCGCATCGCGGCGCTGGACCGCGCCGGGCCCACCCTCCGCCAGGTGCTGGAGACCAACCCCGACGCCCTCTCCATCGCCGACGCGATGGACGCGGAGCGCAGGGCGGGGCGCGTGCGCGGGGCGCTGCACGGCATCCCCGTGCTCCTCAAGGACAACATCGACACGGCGGATCGCATGATGACCGCCGCCGGGTCGCTGGCGCTGGTGGGGACGCCGGCTCCGCGCGACGCCTTCATCGCGGGGCGGCTGCGCGAGGCCGGCGCGGTGATCCTGGGGAAGACCAACCTCAGCGAGTGGGCCAACTTCCGCTCCACCCACTCGTCCAGCGGCTGGAGCGGGCGCGGCGGGCAGGGGCGCAACCCGTACGCGCTGGATGGCTCCACCTCCGGCTCCAGCTCGGGGAGCGCGGCGGCGGTGGCGGCCAACTTCACCGCCGTGGCTGTAGGGACGGAGACGGACGGCTCCATCGTAAGCCCGTCCGGCGCCTGCTCCATCGTGGGGATCAAGCCCACGCTGGGCCTGGTGAGCCGCGCGGGGATCATCCCCATCGCGCACAGCCAGGACACGGCGGGGCCCATGGGGCGCACCGTGGCCGACGCCGCCGCGCTCCTGGGCGTGCTGGCCGGCGCCGACCCGCGCGACCGCGCCACCGCCGCCGCGGCCGGGCGCCCCACGGACTACACGCGCTTCCTGGACCCGTCCGGGCTGCGCGGGGCGCGCATCGGCGTGCCGCGCAAGAAGTTCTTCGGCTACGATCCACATACCGACCGCATCGCCGAAGACGCGATCAAGGCCATGCGCGACGCCGGCGCCACCATCGTGGACCCGGCCGACATCCCGCACGCGGGCGAGTACGACGAGGGCGAGTTCGAGGTCCTCCTCTACGAGTTCAAGGCGGACCTCAACGAGTACCTGGCCAGCCGCGGCGCCACCGCGCAGGTGCGCACCCTGGCCGACGTGATTGCCTTCAACGAGCGCAACCGTGACCGCGAGATGCCGTACTTCGGCCAGGAGATCATGGAGATGGCCCAGAAGAAGGGCCCGCTCTCCGAGGCGAAGTACCGCACGGCCCTCGCCCGCAACCGCCGCCTCGCCGGTCCTGAGGGGATCGATGCCGTGATGCGCCAGCACCGCCTCGACGCCCTGGTCGCGCCCACGGGCAACCCGCCCTGGGCGATCGACCTGGCCGTGGGCGACCACTTCCTGGGGGCGAGCTCCACGCCGGCGGCCGTGGCTGGGTACCCCAGCGTCGCGGTGCCCGCTGGCTACGTCTTCGGCCTCCCCGTGGGGATCTCCTTCATCGGCGGCGCCTGGAGCGAGCCCACGCTGATCCGCCTGGCCTTCGCCTTCGAGCAGGCCACCAAGCACCGCCGCCCGCCGCGCTTCCTCCCCACCATGGAGATGCCGGCTCCTTAACAGATGGCCTCACACAGAGACACAGAGGCACAGAGAGTGGTTCATCTCTGTGCCTCGGGTGCACTCTGCGCCATCGGGTGAATGGGTCGGATCACGAAGTGGCGGAGGTATGTGGGGGGCTGGAATTCCCTGGAGTGACAATCTAGCTTCGCGGTATGAGATACCTCCTCCTCTGGCCTCCGCTCCTCTGGGCCCTCCGGCTCCTCCTCCTCGTGTACGCGGGCGGGATTCTCTACATCTCGTCCCTGTACCTGGCTCGCTTTCTGCGGCCCCGGAACGCCTGGATGCTGCTGTCGGGAGGCCTCCCGTCGCTCACCCGCGTGGAAGGCACCGCGAAGGTTATGGGGCAGGAACTGACGCTCAACGCCGAAGTTGACAAGCGACGGGATCAGCAGCTCTCGCGCATAGATCAACGGCTTGAAGAGCTAGAGCGATACGTCACGACTTTGAGGCGCGGGGTCGGGCCGCTCCTGGACGAGCCAGATACATCGGAGGAACCGCATGGCTGAGAGCAAGAGGCTCGAGGAAGCGCGTGAAGCGCTCGAGCGGGCGCGTGAGATGGAGCCGGAGATGGAGCGCCTCCGGGCCGAGAGCAAGCGTCTCCGTGAGGAGATGGACGTACTCAAGCGCGCCGCGGCCATCCTGCGCGCCGGGTCCGCGGAGAGCGCCGCCAGGTAACGTGAACAATCAGCGATCTTCCCTCGACTCCATCAAGATGACCCGCAGAATCGTAGCGCTCGCGCTTGTCTGCCTCGCCGCGCCGGTGGCCGCGCAGGAGACGAATCCGGTGGACCTGTACGTCAGCGAGCTGCGCTGGCGGGAGGGGGGGCTGGAGGTGGGGGAGCCGGCACGGCTGACGAACGGCGGGCGCAACACGCAGCCGTCGTTCACCCCGGATGGGCGCGCGATCGTCTTCTCAGGGCAGCGCGGCGGGCCCACGAGCCAGACGGACATCTACCGCATCGACCTGGCGACGGGGCGCGAGACGCAGGTCACGCGCACGCCGGAGAACGAGAACAGCCCCACCGTGGAGCCCAACGGGGAGCTGGTCGCGGTGCGCTGGAAGCCGGAGACGCTCTTCCGCGAGTACGGGCCGTGGGTGTACGGGCCGGACGGCGTGCCGCGGCGCGGCATCCTGCCCGGGCCGGACACGGTGGGCTACTACGCCCGCGTGGACCGCGGCACCGTCGCGCTGATGCGGCCGATGACGCGCTTCCGGGTAGCGCTGTTCGACGCGCGCACCGGCCGCACCACCGACGTGGAATCGCCCGCCGCGCCCCTGCCGCCGCAGCGGGTGCCGGGGGCGCGCGCCTTCACCTACACGCGCACCGATTCGTCGGGCCACAACCGCATCCGCCGCGTGGACGCCGCCACCGGGCGCGTGACCGACGTGGCGCCCACCGTGCTGGGGCGCACAAGCCACGCGTGGACGCCGCGTGGGACGCTGCTGATGGGGAAGGGCAACACGCTCTACATCCTCGAGCCCGCGCGCGACACGGTGTGGCGCCCGGTGCGCAGCTTCGCGGGCCCGGGGCTGCGGAACGTGACCGCGTACGCCGTCAGCCCGCGCGGCGACCGCCTGGTGTTCTACTCCAGCGCGCGCGTGCCGCTGGAGGTGGTGCTGCGCGACTCGCTGCAGGCCGGCCGCGGCGCCGCCGAAGTCGCCGCACTCGCCCGCCGCCTCGCCGCCGAGGGCTCGGTGGCCGTGGCCGAGGGCGGGCTCCTGGGGCTGGGCGGTGATTGGCTGGGGTGGGGGAAGCCGGCCGACGCGGCGCAGATCTTCACCGTGGCCACGGAGCTCTTCCCGCGCTCCGTCCGCGCGCGGGCCCGCCAGGGCGACGCCCTCCGCGCCGCGGGCGACCGGCAGCGCGCCGCCGCCGCGTACCGCCGCGCCCTGGAGCTGAACCCGCGCACCACCGACGACGAGCGCGCCGCCGCCGCCGAGGTGGAGAAGCGTCTGGCGGAGCTTGGAGCGGGGTGAACGGCGGGGCTCACACG
>DASVSA010000513.1:0-1903 GCA_036388335.1 Longimicrobium sp.
TGACGGCAGCGCCACATAGCGTGACGATCAACGGCAGCACGGTGTTCCCCTTCCGCCGAGCTGGCGGGCGTGGCAGTCGGTACTACTACGGAGATGGGGACGATGAGGGGTTCCGTTGGGCCTCTTTTACCTCACTCCGGGCCCTCTCCACGAAACTGCTGTGGGGAGGGGTGACTTACGCACAGGCTGTACCATTCTCGTGGGAACGGCAGTTGTCTCCCGTTGTAGCATCCCCCTCTCCATTGAATTGCATCTAAGCTTGTATCGGATCTGGCGGCTCACCCCGCGCGAGCCGCCAGCCCGCCGTCATATCCAGCAGCCGGCGCAGCCCTAACCAGAGCATCTTCACGCCGGGGTCTGGCACCCCACGATACCCTTGCCAGCCCGCCAGCCGGCCGATCGCGCGGACTGCGGCCTGCACCGTCGGCACGGGTTCGCCTGTCAGCTGGGTCAATACGGCGACCTCGTCGGCTGCCAGGAATGCTGCCGCGGGCAGCGCCGGCTCGGCCCGCGCCGCATAGGTCAAGGCCAGCAGCCGCCAAGCGACCACGTAATAGAGGGCGACCGCCTTCTGCAACATCGCGGCCTCGTGGTGCTGGAGGTCTTCCGCCCGCAAGCCGCTTTTCAGCGTGTAATGCAAGCGCTCGATCCGCCAGCGCAGGGCATAATACTCGACCAACTGACAGGCGTCTGCAGCTCCGGAGACCGGGAGCGTGCTCACCAGCACCCACAGCAAGGGTGCGACGCCCACCGGCGGCGTTTCTTCGCACGCCTGCACCACCCACACCCACTGCGGCGCCCGGGCCGCGGCGGCCAGCGCGTGCCGGGGCCGCTGGATCTCCAGGCGTTGCGCCCGGATCACCAGCCGGGCGGCACGTTCGTCCCCCATGCCGTGGGGGACCGCCACGCACCGTTCTCCCACGATCGGGCCGGCGGCCGCCCGCTCGAAGAGCGTACCGCCGGGCGTGGCTTCGGTGGGGAGGCGCACTTTGCGCGCCTGGGCGGCGCGGATCAAGAGGTGCGTGTCCGGCCGGCGCGGCGCGGCCAGAAAGTCGAAGACGTCCCCTTCCCGGTCCTGCAGCAAGAGGAGCATCGGCCCGGCGGGCGACGCGGGCACGGCGGCTTCGACGGCCGCCAACGCGGTGCTCCACTTGGCGCTCTCTTTGGTGGCGGTCACCCGGTGGCGGCGTGTGTGCGTCTGCCCGTGCGCGGCCGGATCCCGACACCACAGGTCCACGTGCAGGAGCCCCAGGGGGACGCCGGCGGGGGTGAGGGCGAGGGCCGCATGCCCGAAGAGCCCGTGGCCGGTGCGGCGTTGGTCAATGGGCCCCAGCCCCGCCGTCGCGGGATGGTGGCTGAAATCGAAACTGGTGGTATCCTGGGCCACCAGCACGCAGGGATAGGCGGCGGCCCGGTGGGCCGTTTGCGCCACGTGGCCTTGCAAGAGCGCATGCACGTTGCTGTCCGGGCGACGAAAGAGGCGGCGGGCCGCCTGGCGACCGGCGGGTCCGCACGCGGCCGAGAAGGAAGCCTGGGGTTGGGCCGCTAATTGGGCACACAACTGCACCAAGCACCGTTTACTGCGTCGGTCGCCCAACGCCGCGCCCATCATCTCTCTTTCTGCCCATTCCGTCTGCACAGTACTGCTCCTCCTGTGCTTCCGAGCTTAACAGGACGCATCTCCCCGATGTAAATCAAGCTTAGCAGGTGTTGGGAGAGGGGGACGGGGGTGAGGGCGCTCCTCACCGTTCGCGAGCATCGCAAATCAAGTAGCTCGGGAGGTGTGAGCGTGGATAGCGGACTACAAGATGCGGTCGTGCTGATCACCGGCGCGTCCGGGGGGATCGGACAGGCGATCGCGCGCGGCTTTGCCGCCGAGGGCGCGCGACTGGTGCTGCACTAC
>DASVSA010000514.1:0-5884 GCA_036388335.1 Longimicrobium sp.
CGAGGTCCGCCGCTTCCCCCCCGAGCGCCTGGGTGAGCTCCTCGGCGGCGCGCGGGACCTGCCCCTCGGCTCGGGCGTCTCGTACTACGTCCTCCTCCACGGCATCGTGCAGCACAACCTCGCCCACACCGCCCAGATCTCGCTGCTGAAGAAGGCGTTCGGGTGAGCACTTCTCCGTGTCTCTGTGCCTCCGTGTGAGATCAGAGCAGTGCCGTGAACCCCTCGCGGTACGTCGGATACAGGAACTCGTATCCCGACGCCACCAGCCGGTCGCCGCGGCAGCGCTTGTTGCTGCGGCGCCGCGTGGACGCGGTCGTGGCACGCACGGGCGCCGGGCGGTCGAGTGCCGTGGCGAGCCAGTGCAGGACCTCGCACGTGTCGGCGGGGGCGCGGTCCACGCCGAGGTAGACGGGATCGGGCGCTTCCAGGAGCATCAGGTGGCGGAGGGCGCCGGCGCAGTCGCCGCGGTGGATGCGGTTGGTGTAGGTGGTCTCCGCCGGGCATTCCGCTGCGCCGGAGCGGACGCGGTCGATGTAGCTCGTGCGTCCCGGTCCATAGATCCCGCCCAGCCGCAGCACCACGCCAGGAAACGGCCCTCCGCGCACCACCGCCTCCCCTTCCAGCATCCTCCGCCCGCCAAAGCCTTCGGGCTCGGTGGGCGAGTCTTCATCCACCCACTCCCCCGCCTGCTGGCCGTACACGCTCGTGCTGGAGGTGAAGACGATGCGCCGGGGCCGCTCCCGCCGCGCCACCAGCGCCTCGATCAGGTTGCGCGGGCCCTCTACGTACGCGGCCCGGTACTCGTCGTCCGAGCCGCCGTCGGCCGCTGCCGTGTAGAACACGGTTGTGAGCCCGGCCGGCAACGCGCCGAGCGTCGCCGGGTCGCGCAGGTCCGCCGCGACGGGGCGCACACCCGGGGGGAGCGCGTCCGGGTTGCGCCGCATCCCCCACACCTCATGGCCGTCCGCAACCAGCCGCGCGGCGACCGCCGAGCCCACGTATCCGCATCCCGCAATCAGTACGCGCTCCATCTCTCCCTCTGTGAACGGGTCGGCGCGCAACATCGCGAAACGAAGCGGCCCCCGCCAGTTGGAGGGGGCCGCTCAGGGTGGTGGGCTCTCGCGCCAGAGGCGCGGACGTTTCGGGCGGCCGTGGGGGCCGCGCCGCGGGTCAACGCTGCGCAATCAGCTCCGGCGCCGGAGTGCGCACGGGCGCCTTCACCACCAGCGTGGCCAGCTCGCAGGGGTTCTCTTCCCAGCCGCAGCTGCGGAGACCAACGCGCTCCTCGCTCGCGGAGGCCGACTCCACGCCGGCGTAGACCAGGGCGGCGACCATGGTGGTAGCGAACACGTAGCGGGCGGTGCTGAAGATCCTGGCGGTCATGACTTCCTCGCAAGTTCGGGTTTCAGGGGTCCTGCATCCTTCACGCAAGGTAAGACGGAGCCGGGCGTGGAAAGGTTGCAGAATTCACATGAGCGCCGAATTAGGCTCACACGGAAACACAGAGGCACAGAGAAGAACTTATCTCTGTGCCTCTGTGTCTCCGTGTGAGCCAAGCTGTTGCTAGCTCTTGGGATACACCGCCCGCGGCTCCCCATCGGTGATCTCCGCGCGCCGGCACAGGAACACCTCGTCCTCCGCCTGCTGGAGGATCTCGAAACCCGAGCTGCGCAGCATCGCCTCGGCGCACGCGCGGTTGGGCGCCCACCAGTTGGTGGGATCGTGCGCGTAGCGGTGCTCGATGAAGTGCATCTTCGGGTAGCCCGGACGGTCGAAGTGCTCCTCTTCCTGGAAGTCGTAGTCGGCGGCCACCGGCTCCACCTCCCTGGACCCGCGCAGCATGCTCTGGAAGAGCATCAGGTCGCCCACCACGTGCTCGCGCAGCAGGTCCAGCGCAAGCAGCGGGTGGCGCAGGTGGTAGAGGACGCCCATGAAGATCACGAAGTCGAACTTCTCGCCCAGCGCCGCCACGTCGTACACGGACATCTTGTGGAGCTCGATGTCGCCCATCCCGTTGACGGAGGTGGCGAAGCGGGCCTGCTCCAGGTACAGGTCCTCGCTGTCGATCCCCACCACGCGCGCGGCGCCGCGCCGCTTCAGCTCCATGGAGTAGAAGCCGGCGTTGCACCC
This sequence comes from Longimicrobium sp., assembly GCA_036388335.1. Taxonomy (GTDB): domain Bacteria; phylum Gemmatimonadota; class Gemmatimonadetes; order Longimicrobiales; family Longimicrobiaceae; genus Longimicrobium. Next base: position 2,131 of record DASVSA010000514.1, read on the forward strand.
CACGTCCAGCACCGACTTCCCGGTCAGGTCCGCGGGGATGGCGTGGGCGAAGTTGCGGAACTTCATCGCCGGGTAGTCGCCCAGGAAGTGGTTGGGCGCGGTGCGCACCCCCATCAGCTCCATGTTGTGGAACCAGGGCCCCAGCCGCTCGACCTCCTCCTGGATCTCGCGCGGCGTCAGGTCCAAGCCGACTGCACTCACAGCGTCACCTCCTGGGGAGTAGCGGGAACGGCGGAAACCGCCACGATCGGGATCTCGTGCGCCGCGGGCGCGGGGCGGGCCTCCAGCACGTGGATGGCCTCGCGGTAGCCGTGGAGCGTCCCCACGTCCACGTACGCCTCGCCGGCGCGCACACCCAGCGCCTCGCCGCCGCGCTCCAGCCACGCGTTTACCAGCGTGCCGATGTACTCGTCGCGCCGGCCGCGCTCCAGCCAGAGCGCGTGAAGCTCGCGGAGCACGGCGGCGGGGAGCTTGAAGGCGCCCCACACCCAGTGGCTCTCGGCGCCGGGCTGCTTCACCTGGATCTCGCGCACGCGCCCCGCATCGTCGGTCACCACCGCGTCAAAGAACTCCGGGCGGTCCACCGGGAAGAGGAGGAAGGAGAAGGCGCCGTCCGGCAGCTGGCGCAGCCCGTCCTCGGGAAACCAGATGGTGTCGGGGAGCCCCACCAGCACCGTCTCGTCCGGCGCCAGCAGCGGGAGCGCGCGGAAGATGGAGTCGCACAGCCCCGCCGGCTTCGGCTGCACGGCGTAGCAGACGTGCGCCCCTCCGATCCCCCCGCCGTAGTAGCCCAGGATGTCGGACTTACCCGGGGAGATGACGAAGCAGATCTTGTCCGCGCCGCCGCGGATCATGCGCTCCACCAGGTACTCGCTCACGGCGCGCGGACGCTCCACGCCGTCGTCGAACCGGCTCCCCACGGGGAGGAGCTCCTTCGAAAAGGCCAGGGGCTGGATCCTGGTTCCCGCGCCCGCGGCCGGTATGATCCCCCACATCCTCACACCTCCATCGCCAGAGTCTGGTCCGCGCCCACCGCTTCCACCGCCCTCACCAGCTCCTCCGCGCGCCGCGCCGAGGTGTGCTCCTCCAGCACCCGCTCCCGCCCCGCGCGCGCGATCCGCCCCAGCTCCTCCGGCCCCAGCGCCAGCGCCGCCAGCGCCTCCTCGGTGTTCCGCGCGGTCAGGATCTCCTCGCCCGGCCGGAAGAACTCGTCGAGCCCCTCCCACGTGTCCGTGAGGATGGGGACGCCGCACGCGGCCGCTTCGAAGAGGCGGCCGGACGGGCAGTATCCCATTTCCGCCATGGCCCGCCGCGTGACGTTGAGCGTGACGCGCGACGAGCAGTAGAACGCCGGGTGCTGCGCCGGCGGCAGGTGCTGCATGAAGAACAGGTTGGGCGTCCAGGGGAATTCCTGCGGATACTGGGCGCCGCCGATCAGGAAGCGCCGCTCCGGCAGGCGCCGCGCCGGCTCCAGCAGGAGCGCCTCCACGCCGGCCTGGCGGTCGGCCGCGTACGTCCCCAGGTACGACAGGTCGGCGCGCAGGTCGCCCAGCGGCGGCACGGGACGATGGACTTCCGGGTCCACGTGCCCGTACAGCGGCGCCACCCGCCGCGCGCCCAGCGTGGTGCGAAGCTGCTCCAGCGCGGTGCCGCCGGTGAAGGAGAGCACCAGGTCGAAGTCGCGCAGCCCCCGCTCGCCGATGTAGGCCACGGGGGCGCCGCTGCGCAGCGCGTCCAGGGTGACGGGGGTGTCCAGGTCGTAGAAGACGCGCGCCGGGGCCGGCGAGTCCAGCACCAGCTCGCTCGCGGCGATGCCGTCCGGGCAGTAGGAGGTGACCATCGCCACCTCCGCCTCGGCCGCGTGGCGCCGCGCGGCGGGGAGCACCTCTTCCCAGCTCCGGTAGAGCACCAGCTCGCACCCGGGGATCTCCCGCAGGTCGCGGTTGTCGGCGTAGTAGGGAACGTCGCGCTCGAAGAAGGCCACGGTGTGCCCCTGGGCGGCCAGCGCGCGGCAGAGCCCCCGCCAGAGCGTCGCGTGGCCGTTCCCCCACGACGAGCTGATGGTCAGGCCGAAGATCACCAGCTTCATCGATGGAGCTCTCTGGAATTGAGCGGGGAGTCCTTCAACTCACGTTTCCGAAATGTGCAGATACCGGACCAGAAGCATCTTCAACGTAGCTCCCACCTAGCGTTTGGCCAGTTTCTGTGTCTCTGTGTCCCCGTGTGAGATTCGGTTGTGCAGCGCTAGCCAGCGGAGCGTCTCGTCCATCGTGCGCTCCCAGTCCTCGGCGCACATCAGGTGCACGGCGCCCGGGAGCTCCAGGTAATGCGCCCGAACCGATTCCCCGAGCCGGCGATGGAGCGCGCGCGCGGGGCCCGGCGGCACGTTCTCGTCGTGCTCGGCCGTGATGGAGAGGAGGGCGGTGCGGCGGAACGCGTCCAGGTGCCGGTGCGGGCTGTCGCCCTCCGGCCACTCGGGCGAGCCCAGGATGGCGACCGCCGCGCGCAGCGACGGCTCCTCGACTACCGATCGGTACAGCAGGTACCCGCCCATCGAGATCCCCACCGCCGCCACGCGCCCCGGGTCCGCGAGACCCTCCTCCATCAGCGCGCGCACGATGGCGGGAACCTCGCGCGCCGTCTCCTCCACCAGCCCCAGCATGAAGCGGATCGTCTCCTCGCGCGACACGTCGATGCGCGCGTCGAGGTCCGGCAGCCGCCGCTCGCCGTGGCCGGCCGCGTCCACGCCCACGGCCAGGAACCCCGCCCGCGCGATCTGCTCCAGCTCCTTGCGATGAGTCTCCTTGTCCACGCTCAGCCCGTGGAACCAGAGCACCGCCGGCATCGGCCGGGGCACGCCGGGGGGCACGGCGAGGAGGAGCGGCGCGTCACCGGCTCGCCGCGTCTCCCACGCGATCTCCATCAGCCGGTCACCCTCCCCAGCGGCGCGTTGATGTGCCCCCAGCGGGTGTGCGGCCCCGCGACCTCCACACCGGGCCCGACCCGCACCCGGTCCACGGAGATGTACCAGCGCGTCGCCGCGGCCGCGCGGGTCTCGTCGGCGAAGCGCACGTTCTGCAGCGACGCGCCGCGCACCAGGCTCTGGAAGTCGCCGTGCGGCAGCCCCGCGTGGCGGTGGATGATGCGCGTGTCGCGGATGATCTCGCGGCTGCCGGCGCCGTCGATGTACACGCCCCTGACGCGGTTGGCCACCAGCGTGCACCCGTCGATGAGGATGTTGTCGCCGTCCGCCTCCACCAGAGCGGTCGAGCGATGGACGCCCTGACCCGGGTACTCCCGGTCTTCGAAGTGGCACCGGACGAACTGCACCGCCAGCGCGGGGTTGGGGCTGCCGAACGGGTTGGGGATGGAGCCGTGGATGCGGCAGTCCGCGAACCTCAGCCCCGGCGCGCGGGGGAAGACCGACCAGGAAGTGGTCCCCCAGAACACGCAGTGCTCGAAGCTGCTGTAGCCGCCCTTCGCCGAGTCGGCCACCATCCCGGCACCCGTGTTGTTGACGAGCTCGCAGCGGATGAAGCGGCCGTTGCGGCACACGGACTCCTCCGCCTCGATGTCCACCCCCGCGCCGGGAGGAGTGGTGAAGCGCGCTCTGCCGGTGTGGCTGAAGCGGCAGTCGGTCGCCATCAGGCCGATCCCGCCCACCCAGGAGAGCCCCTGGCGCGCGTTGTACTCGCTCACCACCCGCAGCAGCGAATGCGGCCGGGGGGCGTCGCGCTCGTTCAGCCCCGTGGTG
>DASVSA010000515.1:0-2121 GCA_036388335.1 Longimicrobium sp.
CGGGGGAGGGGGCCGGGGGGTGGGGGCCTCTCAGCGCGCCCCGTTCCCCGTTCCCCCCGAAAAGGAGCGTGATCCGTCAGATCACGGCGGGCTCACGCCCGCGCGCTAGCCTGTACGCACGCGGCGCATCCCCGCTGCCGCGCGCCATCTCGCCTTCCCGGAGGAACGATGAACCCCGCCCGCTTCCGCGCCGTCCTCGCCCTCGCCGCCGCGCTCGTGGCCCTGGCCGTCCCCGGCCGCGCGCACGCCCAGTGGTACATGATGGAAAGCTTCGCGTACGCCAACAAGTGCATGGACAACGCGGGCGGGTCGCTGACCGGCGGCAACAACCTGGTGCTCTACCCCTGCCAGTCGTCGGTCAACCAGTACTTCCAGCGGATCAGCGACGGGCACGTGGTGGTGCAGATGGGGCAGACCAACTCCAGCGGCTACCAGTTCTGCATGGACTACTACCCGTCCAACGGCTCCATCGGCTCCACGGTCAAGATCTGGCCCTGCCGCCCGCTCACCGGCCCGAGCGACAGCCAGCACTGGTACTACTTGGGGAGCAACCAGTTCATGGGCGGGAGCGGCAACTGCGTCTCGGCGCCCTCCAGCACCAACGCCAGCGTGCTGAAGATGGCCGCCTGCAACGCCTCCTCCCCGCCGGCCAACACCCGCTGGAAGGCGCGCACCTGATCTGAACGGCATCCCACAGCGGCACGGAGGGCACGGGGACCGGGCGTCTCCGTGCCTTTGTGTCTTGCCTCCCCATATGCGCCGCGGTTATCGTCCCACGGGTCCTCCTGATCGCCCCGCCCAGCCACTCCCCCGTGACCGACACCACCGCAGCCGCAACCGAGCACCGCCTCATCCGTGCCCTGGGCACCTGGGCGCTGGCCGCAAGCATCGTCAACGTCACCGTGGGCGGCGGCATCTTCCGCCTCCCCGCCGAGATGGCCCGCGTGCAGGGCGACTCGGCGCTCTGGGCCTACGGGGTGTGCGCCCTGGCGATGGGGCTCATCGTCCTCTGCTTCGCCGACGCGGGGAGCCGCGTGTCGCTCACCGGCGGGCCGTACGCGTACGTGGAGACGGCGTTCGGGCCATTCGTGGGCTTCCTCTCCGGCGTCCTGCTGTGGGCGGTGGGGACGTTCGCGCTCGCCGCCGTGTCTACCGTGCTGGCGGACTCGGTGGCGGCGCTCGTGCCCGCGCTGGGGAGCCCGGCGGCCAAGGCGGGGGTGCTGGTGGCGGCGTACACGCTGCTTGCCTGGGTCAACATCGGCGGGGTGAAGCAGGGCGCGCGGCTGAACGACGTCGCCACCGTCGCCAAGCTCCTCCCCCTCCTCCTGCTGGTGGCGGCGGGCGCGCTCGCCGTGCGCCCCGAGAACCTGGCGGTCGCCGCGCCGGAGCCGGGGGGGCTGGCCCGCGCCTGCATCGTCCTGATCTTCGCCTTCGCGGGGGTGGAGAGCGCGCTGGTGCCCAGCGGCGAGGTGCGCGATCCGGCCCGCACGGTGCCCCGCGCCATCCTCATGGCCATGCTGGGGATCACGGTGCTCTACCTGGCGCTCCACGCCGTGGCGCAGGGGGTGCTGGGGAGCGGCGCGCTGGGCGCCACCGCCACTCCGCTGGCCGACGCGGCGGGCCGCGCGATGGGCCCCGGCGGGCGCGCGCTGATCCTGGTGGGGACGGCCATCTCCACCTTTGGATACGTGAGCGGGATGATGCTGGCCGTGCCGCGCGCCCCCTTCGCCATGGCGCGCGACGGCTTCCTCCCGCGCCGGCTGGCCTCGGTTCATCCGCGCTTCCACACGCCGCACGTGGCCATCGCGTTCCAGGCGGTCATCACCTGCGCGCTGGCCGTCTCCAGCCAGTTCATCCTCCTGGCCGTGCTCGCCAACCTGTCCACGCTGCTCCTGTACGCCGCGTGCTGCGTGGCCGCGTGGGAGCTGCGCCGCCGCGGCGTGGCCACCGGAGGGGGGACGCCCTTCCGCGTGCCGGCGGCGCCCCTGATCCCCTGGCTGGCGCTGGCGGTGATCGCCTTCATGCTGGTGTCCGTCACCCTGAAGGAGTGGGCGTGGGTGCTGGGGGTGCTCGGGCTGGCGGCGGTGGTCTTCTTCGCCACGCGCGGGGCGCGGGCGGCGC
>DASVSA010000516.1:0-4694 GCA_036388335.1 Longimicrobium sp.
CCCTGGGCGCGCAGGACCACCAGGACATCCCCTTCGAGCAGGTGGTGGAGCTGGTGCAGCCCGCGCGCAGCCGGGCCCACACGCCGCTCTTCCAGGTGATGTTCACCTGGCAGAACGCGCCGCAGGGCGGGCTGCGGCTTCCGGGGCTCACCCTGGCCTCGGCCGGGCCGGCCGCCCACACGACCGCCAAGTTCGACCTCGCGCTCACCCTGCAGGAGGCGGGCGGGCGCATCGCGGGCTCCGTGACCTACGCCACCTCGCTCTTCAGCGAGGCGACGGTGGAGCGCTACCTCGGCTACCTGCGCCGCGTGCTGCAGGCCATGGCCGCCGACGAGACCCTGACGCTGGACCGGCTTCCGCTGCTACCCGCGGACGAGCGGGCGCGAATGGTGGAGGAGTGGAACGCGACGGGCGCGGAGTATCCCGTGGAGTCGTGCATCCACGAGCTCTTCGAGGCGCAGGTGGAGCGCACCCCGGGCGCCATCGCCGTCGTCCATGAGGATGTCGGGCTCACCTACGCGGAGCTGAACGCGCGGGCCAACCGCCTGGCTCACCACCTGCGCGAGCGTGGCGTGGGGCCGGACTCGCGGGTGGCCGTGTGCGTGGAGCGCGGGCTGGAGATGGCCGTGGGCCTGATGGCGGTGCTCAAGGCGGGCGGCGCGTACGTGCCGCTGGACCCGGCGTACCCCCACGACCGGCTGCGCTACATGCTCCGGAGCAGCGCGCCCATCGCGCTCCTCACGCAGTCGCGCCTGGCCGGCCTGATGGATTCGCTGGCGGACGGGCTGGACGTGCCGGTGATGCACCTGGACGGCGGCGCGGCCGAGTGGGCCGGCCAGCCGGAGACCAATCCGGAGCGGGGCGAGCTGACCCCCGACCACCTGATGTACGTCATCTACACCTCGGGCTCCACGGGGCTGCCCAAGGGCGTGATGAACCAGCACCGCTGCGTCGTAAACCGCCTGGCATGGGGGCAGCGGACGTGGGAGCTGCAGCCGGGCGAATCCGTGCTGCAGAACGCGTCGTTCAGCTTCGACGTGTCGGTGCGCGAGCTGTTCTGGCCGCTGATGGCCGGCGGGCGCGTGGTGATGCTGCCGCCCGAGGGCGCCCGCGACCCCGGCTGCCTGGTGGAGACCATCCGCCGCGAGCGGGTGCGCGTGGCCTGCTTCGTCCCGTCGATGCTGCAGATCTTCCTGGAGCACCCGGATGCGGAGCACTGCACCGGGCTGCGCCGCGTGGTGTGCAGCGGTGAAGCGCTGCCCGCCGCGGTGGCCCGGCGCTTCCACGAGCGCCTCCCCGGCGTGGCGCTCGACAACGTATACGGTCCCTCCGAGGCCGCCACGGCGCTCGCGTCGCCGGGCTGCCGCGCGGACGATTCACGGGGCACGGTCCCCATCGGCCGGCCCATCTCCAACACGCGCGTCTACGTGCTGGACGCGGCGGGCGAGCCGGTGCCGGCCGGCGTCACCGGCGAGCTGTTCATCGGCGGCGCCGGGGTGGCGCGCGGCTATCTCGACCGTCCCGACCTGACGGCCGAGCGTTTCGTGGCGGACCCGTTCTCGGGCGAGCCGGGTGCGCGCCTCTACCGCACGGGCGACCTTGCCCGCTGGCTGCCGGACGGGACGGTGGAGTTCCTGGGCCGCAACGACTTCCAGGTGAAGCTGCGCGGCTTCCGCATCGAGCTTGGCGAGATCGAGGCGCGCCTCGCCCAGCACGCGGCCGTCCGCGAGGCGGTGGTGCTGGTGCGCGAGGATGTGCCCGGCGACGAGCGCCTGGTGGCCTACTACCTCGCCGCGGAGGCCGTGGAGACCGACGCGCTCCGTGCGTACCTGTCCGCCAACCTGCCGGAGTACATGGTGCCGGCGGCGTTCGTGTGGATGGAGGCGATGCCGCTCACCCCCAACGGGAAGACGGATCGCAAGGCGCTCCCCGCGCCCGAGGGCGGCGCGTTCGGGGCGCGGGAGTACGAGGCGCCTGTGGGTGCCGTGGAGACGGCGTTGGCGGGGATCTGGGCCGAGGTGCTGGGGGTGGAGCAGGTGGGGCGCCAGGACAGCTTCTTCGAGCTGGGCGGCCACTCGCTGCGCGCCGTGCGGGTCGTCTCGCGCGTGAGGCAGGACCTGGGGATCGAGGTGGCGCTGGGCGACCTCTTCCTGCGCCCCGTGCTCGCCGACTTCGCGCGTGGGCTGGAGACCGCCGCGCGCGCCGACCTCCCCGCCATCGTGCAGGCGGAGCGAGGTGAGCGTGTGGCGCTTTCGTTCGCGCAGCAGAGGCTCTGGTTCCTGGAGCGGATGGGGGAGTTGGGCGCGACGTATCACATGCCCACCCGCCTGCGCCTCAAAGGTGTTCTCGACCGCGCGGCGCTGGGCCGCGCGCTGGACCGCATCGTCGCACGCCACGAGGCGCTGCGCACCGTGTTCGCCGAGGTGGATGGCGAACCGGTGCAGGTCATCACGCCGGCCGAGGATAGCCGGTTCGCGCTCCTCGACTTCGACCTCAGCGGGCACGCGGAGCCCGAGACGGAGCTGCGCCGCGTGATGGCGGGCGAGAGCGCGCCGTTCGACCTCGCGCAGGGCCCCCTCGTCCGTGGCCGCCTCGTCCGCATGGGCGAGGACGACCACGTGCTGGCCGTCACGATGCACCACATTGTCAGCGACGGGTGGTCCATGGGCGTGCTCACGCACGAGCTGAGCTCCCTCTACGGCGCCTTCCTGCGCGGCGAGGCTGATCCGCTTCCCGCATTGCCGGTGCAGTACGCGGACTACGCGGCGTGGCAGCGGAAGTGGGTGGATGGCGACATCCTCCAGCAGCAGGCGGATTACTGGAAGACGACGCTCGCCGGTGCGCCCGACGTGCTGGAGCTTCCGGCGGACCGTCCGCGCCCGGCGCGGCCGGACCACGCGGGTGCGGCGGTCGGGCTGGTGCTGGACGAGGAGCTTACGGCTGGCCTGAAGGCGCTCTCCCAGCGCCACGGCACCACCCTGTACATGACGCTGCTGGCCGGGTGGGCCGCGGTGCTCGGGCGCCTCGCCAACCAGACGGACGTGGTCATCGGCACGCCGACCGCCAACCGCGGGCGCAGGGAGATCGAGGGGCTGATCGGCTTCTTCGTCAACACCCTCGCGCTGCGCATGGACCTGGCGGACGCGTCGGTGGCGGAGCTGCTCGGCCAGGTGAAGGAGAGGACGCTCGGCGCGCAGCAGCACCAGGACATCCCCTTCGAGCAGGTGGTGGATCTCGTCCAGCCCGCGCGCAGCATGTCGCACACGCCGCTCTTCCAGGTGCTCTTCGCCTGGCAGAACGCGGGGCAGGGCGGCCTCGAGCTTCCCGGCCTCACGCTCGCCTCGGCGGGCGCGGCGGCGAACGTAACCGCCAAGTTCGACCTCTCGCTCACTCTCCAGGAGGCGGGCGACCGCATCGTCGGCGGCGTGGAGTACGCGACGTCGCTCTTCGAGCGCGGGACCATCGAGCGCTACCTCGGCTACCTCCGCCTCGTCCTTCAGGCGATGGCCGCCGACGAGCTCCAGAGTGTCGCGCGCCTCCCGCTGCTCCCCGCCGCGGAGCGCACCCAGGTCGTGGAGACGTTCAACGCCACTACCGCGGATTTCCCGGCCGACACCTCCGTGCACGCGCTCTTCGAGGCGCAGGCGGAGCGCACCCCCGGCGCCATCGCCGTCGTCCATGAGGACGTGGAGCTCACCTACGCGGAGCTGAATGCGCGGGCGAACCGCTTGGCGCACCACCTCCGCGAGCGCGGAGTGGGGCCGGATACGCGCGTGGCGGTGCTGGTGCCGCGCTCGGCCGAGCTGGTGATCGCGGAGCTGGCGGTGCTCAAGGCCGGCGCCGCGTACGTGCCGGTCGATCCCGCCTTCCCGGCCGAGCGCATCGCGTTCATGGTCGCGGACAGTGCTTCGCCGGTCGTGCTGGGCCGCACGGCGGACGACCTCCCGGAGCTCGGCGTGGAGCGCATCGATGTCGATGCGCTGCCCGAAGGCGCCACCGGCAACCCGTGTGTCCCGGTGGATGGCGGAGCGGCGGCGTACGTGATGTACACCTCCGGCTCCACCGGCGCGCCCAAGGGCGTGGTCGTGCCGCACCGGGCCATCGCGCGCCTGGTCATCAACAACGGCTACGCCCGATTTGGCGCCGAGGACCGCGTGGCCTTCGCCGCGAACCCGGCCTTCGACGCCACCACGATGGAAGTATGGGCGCCGCTGCTGAACGGCGGGCGCGTCGTGGTCATCGACCAGGACACGCTGCTCGATCCGCGGCGCTTCTGCGAGGCGCTGCTCACGTACGGGGTGGACGTGCTGTGGCTGACGGTGGGCCTCTTCAACCAGTACGTGGAGGACCTCAAGCCCGCGCTCCCGCGCCTCCGCTACCTCATCGTCGGCGGCGATGCGCTGGACCCGCGCATCATCGCGCGCGTGCTGGAGGGCCACGCTCCGAAGCACCTGCTCAACGGGTACGGCCCCACCGAAACGACCACCTTCGCCATCACGCACGAGATTACCAGCGTGGCCGAGGGTGCGCGCAGCATCCCGCTGGGCCGTCCGATCGCGAACACGCAGATCTACATCCTGGACGGCCAGGGCGCCCCGGTGCCGGTGGGCGTCGCGGGCGAGATCCACATTGGCGGCGCGGGCGTGGCGCTGGGCTACCTGAACCAGCCCGAGCTCACGGCCGGGCGGTTCATC
>DASVSA010000517.1:0-6576 GCA_036388335.1 Longimicrobium sp.
CTTCCTGCGCACGGCGGGAGCGCCCCACCGCCGCCTCTACGCCGTGGAGTACGCCGCCGCATCTGTACCCGCGTCGCTCCTCCTGCTCGCCTCCGCCTTCCCCTGGACGGCGGCGGCGCCTTTCGCGGCGGTGCTTGCCGCGCTCGTCCCCGCGGGGACGCTGCGGGGTGGCGACCGCCCGAGCCGGGCCACCACGCGCGTGCCGGGCCCCGCGGCGGCGTTCGAGTGGAAGGCCGGGCTGAGGAGCTCGGCGGGGGGCGTGCTGCTGGTGTACGCGCTGGGCGGGGTGCTGGCGCGCTATCCCGCGGCGCCCATGCTGGGGATCGCGGTGCTGGCGTGGATGGCGGCGATGATGTACCAGGACGGCGAGGGGTGGCCGATGCTGGAGGCGCTCGGCCGCGGCCCGGCGCGCTTCCTCCGCCGCAAGGTGGCCCACGCGCTCGGCCACTGGCTGCTGCTCGCGGCTCCCCTCGCCATCCTCCTCCTCGCGCTCCACCCCGCGCTCTGGGCCGTGCTGGCGGCGGTGCTCGCGGGGTGCGCGGCCGTGGTGGCGGGCGCGGTGCTCCTCAAGTACGCCCTCTATCACGAGGGGCGGCTGCCCTCCATCATGGGCGTCCTGGCCGTGATCGCGCTCGCCGCGACCGTGATCGTGCCCCCGGTCGCCCTCTTCCTCCTCCACCGCTTCTGGCGGATGGCCGTGCGCAACCTCGATCCGTACCTGTATGCTTTCGATTGAGCGGCTGGTGGTGCGCCGGGGCGCGGCGGAGGTGCTGCGCGGCGTGGAGCTGGCGCTGGAGGCGGGGTGCGTGCACGGGCTCGTGGGCCGCAACGGCGCGGGGAAGACGACGCTGCTGGACGCGCTCTACGGCTTCCTCGCGCCCGCGTCGGGCGGCGTGAGCTTCGATGGGCGTCCCGCGCTCCCCACCGACATCGGCTACCTGACCACCGAGAACTTCTTCTACCCGCGCATCACGGGGCGCGAGTACCTGCGCGTGTTCGCCGCGCGCCACGCGTTCGACGCGGAGGGGTGGGGCGCCCTCTTCGAGCTGCCGCTGGACCGCGCGGTGGATGCGTACTCCACGGGGATGAAGAAGAAGCTGGCGCTCCTGGGCGTGCTCTCGCTGGGCCGCCCGGTGCTGGCGCTGGACGAGCCCTTCAACGGGCTGGACCTGGAGACGAACCGCCTCCTCGCGCGCCTGCTGTGCATGCTGGCCGCGGAAGGTCGCACGGTCCTCCTCACCTCCCACGTCCTCGAGTCCCTGACCTCCACCTGCGACCGCATCCACCTGCTGGACGCGGGCGTCGTCTCCGCCAGCTTCGGCGCGGACGAGTTCGGCCGGCTGGAGGACGAGCTGGTGCGCGGAGACGCGGCGCGGGTGGGGCGGATGCGCGAGCTGCTGGGCGGGGCTTGACGGCGGGGCTCAAACGGAGGCACGGAGACACGGAGGAGGCGTTCTTTCGGGCGGGGGCGTAGCTTCGTAGGTTGGCACGATCCCCTTCGCTCCCGCTTTCCCGGAGGCCCCGTGATCCGCATCCCGCTCGCCCTCTCCCTGGCCGTAACGCTCACGACGACGCTCGCGGCGCAGCAGCCGCGCGCCACCAACTACCCGGTGCGCGGCACCGGAACCGTGGTGCTACACGCGGTGCGGCTGATCGACGGCACCGGCGCGGCGCCCGTGGCCGACGGCGTGGTGGTGGTGACGGGCGACCGCATCGTGGCCGCCGGGCGGCGCGGGAGCGTGGCCGAGCCCGCGGGGGCGCGCGTGGTGGAGCTGGGCGACGCCACCCTCCTCCCGGGCTTCATCGACGCGCACGTCCACATCATCGGCCGCACGCTGGGCGACCCGGCGGGCGACGACGCGGCCGTGCGCGACCTCCCCGCGACGGGGGCCATCCTGGGAGTGGAGAACGCGCGCCGCACGCTGATGGCCGGCTTCACCACCGTGAGGAACGCCGGGTCCGAGGGCTTCGCGGACGTGGCGCTGCGCAACGCCATCAACCAGGGGATCGTGGTGGGCCCGCGCATCCTGGCCAGCGGCCACGCCCTGGGGATCACGGGCGGCCACTGCGACGAGAACGGCTACCGTCCGGGGATGCTGGAGGGCGACTACCGCACCGGGCTCGCCAACACGCCGGACGAGGTGATCGCCGCCGAGCGCTACCAGGCCAAGCACGGCGCCGACGTCATCAAGATCTGCGCGACGGGCGGCGTGCTCAGCGAGGGCGACGCGGTGGGCGTCCAGCAGTTCTCGAACGCGGAGCTGAGCGCGTCCGTGGAGGAGGCGAAGCTGCTGGAGCGCAGGGTGATGGCTCACGCCCACGGCGCCGAGGGGATCCGGGCCGCCGTGCGCGCGGGGGTGCACTCCATCGAGCACGGCTCCTTCCTGGATGACGAAGGGGCGCGGCTGATGGCTCAGCGCGGCACCTACCTGGTGCCCACGCTGAGCGCCGGAGAGGCGGTGCTGAGGGCGGCTGATTCGGGCGTCCTCACCGGCCAGCGCGCCGAGAAGGCCCGCGCCGCCGGCCAGGCCATGCGCAACGCCACCCGCATCGCCATGCGCGCCGGCGCCCCGGTCGCGCTGGGCACCGACGCGGGCGTGGGTCCGCACGGCGCCAACGGCCGCGAGTTCATCCTGATGGTGGAGTGGGGCGGGATGACTCCCATGCAGTCCATCCAGGCCGGCACCCTCAGCGCCGCCCGCCTCCTGGGCATCGACCGCGAAGTCGGCACCCTCGCCGCCGGCAAGATGGCCGACGTCGTCGCCGTCCCCGGCGACCCCACCCGCGACATCCGCGCGATGGAGCGCCCCGTGTTCGTGATGAGGAGCGGCGTCGTCCACCGCCAGCCCTGAAGGCCGTCTCCGTGCCTCCGTGCCTCTGTGTGTGAGATCAGGGCTGGCGGATCCAGTTGAGAAGCCCCGGCGTGAGGTAGCGGAGCCGCCCGCCGCCGCGGGTGACCAGCGCGTAGCTGATGACGTGGCGGCCGGGGCCGTGGAAGCGCTCCATGTGGGCGGCCAGGTCCACGCGCACCGTGTCGCCGCGCACCTGCACGCTGGCGGGCGGGCGTAGGGTGTAGCTGCGCCCCTCCGCGTCCGCCGAGATGGCGAAGATCTCGATGGAGTCCGGGACCGGGCGTCCGCGCGAGGTGAACTCCACCGTGGGCGCCACCGCGCCGTCCGCGAAGAGCGGCTCCAGCACGGGGCGGTACGCCGCCCCTTCCAGCACGTACTCGCGAAAGATCGCCTCGTCCACCCCGGGCATCACCAGCATGCGCGGGACGAGCGTGGAGCGGCCATCCCAGTACCCCGGGTTGACGGTGTGCAGGTAGCGGAAGCGCTGCGCCGCCGCCTCCGCCACCTCGGCGGTGTAGTGGCCGAAGGGGAAGGCGAAGTCCAGCGTGGCGGGGGCCGTGCGCGCGTCCTCGCCCGTGAGCCGCGCGGAGCGGGCGAGGGTGGCCGCGACCTCCGTCACCGAGGTGGCCATGCTGCGGTGGTCGTAGCCGTGCGGCGCCACCCGGTGCCCCGCGCGGGCCAGGCGCGCCGCATCCCCAGGCGACAGGAATATGGAGTTGCCGGAGCGGGTGCGGTTGGGGATCACGAAGAAGATCCCCCGGAAGCCGTACCGCTCCAGGAGCGCCGCGGCCCCCAGCGCCGATTCGCGGTGCCCGTCGTCGAAGGTGAGGATCACGGGGCGCCCCCGCGGCGCGCGCGCCCCCGCCACCTCCTCCGGGAACACCGACCGGAAGCCGTTCTCCGCCAGGAAGCGAAGCATCGCCTCGAAGCGGGCGTACGACTCCGTCATGGTACCGTCGCCCGGCGCGGGCGCTTCCTTGAGGTTGTGCCAGGTGAGCACCGGGATGCCCGCGCCGCGCGGGCTCGCGGGCGCGGACGGGCCACGCGCGGCCGCCGGGGCACATCCGCAGAGCAGGGCCGCGAGCACCAGGGAGCGGAACAGTGATCCTGAGGACATCGGCGATGAGAATGCGGGCTGGGAGAGCCGCCCCGGCCCGGCGACGGGTCAGTGGGCGGCGGAGCCGGCGAGCGGAAAGTCGCCGGCGTGCGGCGTCGCGGTCAGGTAGTCGACCAGGGCGCGGCGCAGGCAGTCGACGAGCTGGGGGATGGGCACGGGTACGCCCAGCTTCACGGACTGGAAGAGCATCCCGTCGCGCGCGGCCAGGATGAGGCCGGCGGCGTGCTCGGGGGGGACGTCCAGGCGGAAGACACCCTCCTCCTGCCCGCGGCGCACGAGGTCGGCGAGCGACGCCAGGTACGTCTCGTGCCGCTGCTGGATGTTGGCGCGCACCGCCGGGATGTCGCCCGCGGAAAGCCACAGGTCCACCACGGCGCGGCGGGCGGCGGTGGCGCCGGGGTCCTGCGACGACTCCTTGTAGCTCTCCAGGAACTCCTCCAGCTGCAGCCGCGCGCCCGCGCCCTCGCGCGGGGCCAGGAGCGCCACCTGGCTCTCCAGGTACCGCTCCGCGATGGCGAGGAGGATGTCTTCCTTGCTGTCGAAGTAGGGGTAGAGCCCGCCCTTGGTGAGCCCCACCGCCTCGGCGATGGTGCGCATGTTGGTGCCCGCGCAGCCGTGCTCCGCCAGGCACTCCACGGCGGCCTGGAAGATGGCCTCGCGACGGTCTTCGCGGCGCTCCAGCGAGATCTTGGGCATACGAAGGCGGCAGAGAGGGATGCGATGAAGCGACTCCCATGCCGACGCGGCAAGAAAAGGACCCCTGCGGATGCTCACACAGAGACACGGAGGCACAGAGACGAATTCATCTCTGTGCCTCCGTGTCTCTGCGTGAGCCCCGCGGTTTACGCCGGCTTGGGACCGGCCGTGCGCACCGCCTCGGGAACGCGGTCGGCGAACTGCTCGAAGTTCTTGAGGAACTTGTCGGCCAGCTCGCGCGCCTGCTTGTCGAAGGCGTCCTTGTCCGCCCACGTCTCGCGCGGCACCAGCACCTCCGACGGGACGCCGGGGATGGAGGTGGGGATGTTGAGGCGGAAGAAGGGCGACTCCACCGTCTCCACGTCGTCCAGCTCGCCGGCCAGCGCGGCGCGCACCATGGCGCGCGTGTACGACAGCTTCATGCGCGAGCCCACGCCGTAGGGGCCGCCCGTCCACCCGGTGTTCACCAGCCACACGCGCGAGCCGTGCTCGGCGATGCGCTGGCCCAGCAGGTCGGCGTACACCCCCGGGTGAAGTGGGAGGAACACCTGCCCGAAGCACGCGGAGAAGGTGGGCTGCGGCTCCTTCACGCCCCGCTCCGTGCCGGCCACCTTGGCCGTGTACCCGGAGAGGAAGTAGAACATCGCCTGCTCCGGCGTGAGCCGCGAGATCGGGGGAAGCACCCCGTACGCGTCCGCCGTAAGGAAGACGATGTTGCGCGGGTGGCCGCCCTGCGCGTCCGGCACGAAGTTGGAGATGTAGTGGAGCGGGTACGAGATGCGCGTGTTCTCGGTGATGGAGATGTCGTCGAAGTCCACGCGGCGCTTCTCGTCCACCACGCAGTTCTCCAGCACCGTGCCGAACATGCGCGTGGTGGCGTAGATCTCCGGCTCGCCCTCGGGCGAGAGCTTCACGGCCTTGGCGTAGCAGCCGCCCTCGAAGTTGAAGATCCCCCGGTCCGTCCACCCGTGCTCGTCGTCGCCGATCAGCCCGCGCTCCGGATCGGCCGAAAGCGTCGTCTTGCCGGTGCCGCTGAGGCCGAAGAAGAGCGCCGTGTCGCCGTCCGGGCCGATGTTGGCCGAGCAGTGCATGGCAAGCACGCCCTGCCTGGGGAGCAGGTAGTTGAGGATGCTGAAGATGGACTTCTTGAGCTCGCCCGCGTAGCGCGTGCCCCCGATCAGGATCTCCTTGGCCGTGAAGTTGACCAGGATGAAGGTGCCGGTGCGCGTGCCGTGCCGGTCCGGATCGGCCTCGTACTCGGGGGCGTGGAGGATGGTGAAGCCGGGGACCATCGACTCCAGCTCCGCGTCGTCCGGACGGCGGAACATGTTGTTGGCGAAGAGGTTGTGCCAGGCGTTGGGGGTGATCACCCGCACCGCGAGGCGGTACTCGGGGTCCGCGCCGGCCCACATGTCGCGCACGTAGAGGTTCTGCCCCTCCAGGTGCGCCACCACGTCTTCGCGCAGGGCGGCGTAGTGCTCGGGGGAGATGGGCTGGTTCACCTTCCCCCACCACACGTCCGCCTCGGTGCTCTCGTCGCGCACCACGAACTTGTCGTTGGGCGAGCGCCCGGTGTGCGGCGACGTCACCGCGTTGAAGGGCCCGCCCTCCACCAGGATGCCTTCGCGGCGCTGGACGGCGTGCTCCACGAGCTCGGCGGGGGTCAGGTTCCAGTATACGGTTCCCGGGTTGCGCAGCCCGTGGTTATCAAGCCCGTGCCGGCTCTCGCGCCCGATCGCGGGCGCGTCCGTGGAAGGGTTCAGCGTCGTGGCCATCGAATCCATCTCGCTTTCGTGAGTGCAGCACGCCCCCGGCCCAATGACGGCCGGAGGCGGTGGAGAGCGGACACTGTAGCACCGCGCGCCGAAACAGGCAAGGTGAGCAGCGTTCATCACATACGCCGCGGCCGTC
>DASVSA010000518.1:0-7565 GCA_036388335.1 Longimicrobium sp.
GTGCGTGAGTGCGAGAGTGCGTGAGTGCGTGAGTGCGTGAGTGCGTGAGTGCGTGAGTGCGTGAGTGCGCTGCCCACGGCGCGAACGCCCGTAGTCACGGGCGGATACAGCGGATCGAACGCCGCACGAGCCCGGGGGCCGAGCGGGCGTCGAGGTGACGCGGCGCGGCGCCAGGAGCGAATGAATTCGCCGCTGGAACCACGCGAAGTCCCCTCCAGGGACTGTACGGTCCACCCCCGGCGGAAGGCACAGACCGCGCAGGCGGTCTTCGCGTAGGTCCAGCGGCGAATTCTAGCGGTCTGCCTTTCAGTGGAGAGGCAGCGGGCGCGAAGAATGCGGCGATCCGGGAGCGTCTCGAACTGGAGAGGTTCAGATGCCTGCTGCATACTCGGTGGATCTTCGCAAGCGAGCCTTGGCGCTGATGGAAGAGCGTTCTCTTAAGCGCCAAGAGATCGCGCGGTTGCTCAACATTGGCGAGTCTACGCTGTACTCCTGGCAGAGCCGCAAGACGAAGGGGCTTGGCATCGCACCTCTGCCCCACACCGGTGGCGTCGCCTCGGAGCTGGACCGCAGCGTCTTGGCCGAACTGGTGGCGGCTCAGAACGACCTCACGCTTGAGGAGTACGCCAACGCCTACGCCGAACGCACCGGGCGGCGCTTCCACCCGGACCACCTGTGCCGGGTGCTGGGGCAGATGAGACTGCGCCGAAAAAGTCAAAGCGCTCCGCGCCGCTGAACAGAGCCGGCCCGAGATTGTGGCGGAGCGCGCCACGTACCAGAGCCAGGTAGTCCAGAAACGCCGGGCCGAGGACCTGATCTTCCTGGATGAGACGTCGCTCTACACGAATCTGGTGCGCACTCGAGCGCGTGCGCTGGGCGGGGCACGCGCCCCTGGAACGGCTCCCTTACAGCACAAGCGGCTGACGATCTTGGGAGCGCTGAGCCTGAAGGGCATCGCGGCCGCCATGAGCTACCGAGGCAGTGCGGATGCCGACGTGGTTCAGGTCTACGTCGAGCAGGTGCTGCTGCCGCAGATGCAGCCCGGCCAAACGCTGGTGCTGGACAACTTCCAAGCGCACCGCGGGGTGGCACTTCGGAAAGCCGTAGAGGCGGCCGGCTGTACACTCGAGTTCTTGCCGCGCTATAGCCCGGAGCTGAACCCGATCGAGCTGGCCTGGAGCAAGGTCAAGACGATGTTTCGCACAGCGGCTCTGCGAAGCCCCGAAGCGCTCGAACTCGCGCTCGGTCCTTTGCTCGATCGGATCAGCGAATCGGATGCACGCGGTTATTTCGCGCACGCTGGATACAAGCTAGCTCCAGACTGATGGACAGACCGCTATCATTCGCTCTGGGGCTCCCGGCAGCGGCCCGGCCGGAGCAATCGATCAGGATTCGATCAGAACTGACGAGCGCGCGCACTCTACGCACTCACGCACTCTACGCACTCTACGCACTCACGCACTCACGCACTCACGCACTCACGCACTTCCTCCCGGAGCCCGTTTGACCCTTTTCGAGACGCTGACCAGCATCGCGCAGATCATCATCGCCACCGCGCTGCTGGGGTTCGGGATCCTGCTGCTGGCGGCGCTCTTCCTCGCCTGGAAGCTTTACAAGAAGGTGAAGCGGGCGGTGGAGAAGCTGCGGGTGGACGTGGACCCGGCCGTGCGCAACGCCGTCGCGCTGAGCGAGACGGCGAAGCAGATGGCAGCGACCGTGCAGGGGAACGTGGCCGAGATCAGCAAGAACGTGTCGGACGCCAACCAGAGGATCGGGCGGGTGCTGGAGTCCGCCGAGCGGCGCGCGGCGGACCTCAGCGCCCTGCTGGACGTGGCGCAGGAGGAGGCGGAGGAGCTTTTCGTGCGCACCGCCTCCACGCTGCGCGGGGTGAAGGCCGGCGCCGGCGCCCTCCGCGAGACGCGCGGCGGCGACCCGATGGACCACGAGATCAGCGACGACGAGCTGGAGATCCGCATCCGAGCGCGCGACGCCGGGCACGCGCCCGGCATCCGCTAGCCGACCCAGGAGCAGAGGAACCATGCCGCGACAGGACACGAACGACTTCCTCACCGCATTCGCCATCGGCACGGCGCTGGGGGTGGGCGCCACGCTCCTCCTGCGCCCCCGCCCCAAGTCCGCGCGCGAGCGGCTGATGCGCGAGCTGAAGCCCGCCCGCGGCACCCGCGGAGCCCGGCGCGCCGTGCCCGCGGACGCGGTGCGCGTGAGGCCGCCCGCCGAGGTGCGCGAGGCCGAGGTGCTGGCCGACGAGGTGATCACCGTGGGCCGCGAGCTGCTGGACGAGTTCCGCGAGGAGGTGCAGCGCATCCTTGCCGACGCGCGCGACCAGCTCCGCGGCGCCACCGGCGAGATGGACGACGACCTGGACGCCGAGGCGCACGGCCTCGACGGCTCGCGGTAGCGGAGGAGGTGGAGCCCTGCTCGCCGCCGCCGTAATCGCCGCGCTCCTCGTGGTGCTGCTGCCGGACCCCGCCTACGCGTGGGGCCCGGCCACTCACGTGTACCTGGGCCAGACGCTGCTCGCCAACCTCCACCTGGTGCCCGAGGCCGTGCGCGTGCTGCTGGCGGCCCACCCGTGGGACTTCCTGTACGGGTCGCTGGCGGCCGACATCTCCCTCGCCAAGAAGTACGTGCCCGAGGGGCGCCACTGCCACCACTGGCACGTGGGCGAGGAGATCCACGCCTCCGCTCCATCCAGCCGGCTGCGGGCGGTGGGGCTGGGGTACCTGTCGCACCTGGCGGCGGACACCATCGCACACAACTGGTTCGTCCCGCGCCAGCTGCTCCTCACCTCCTCCACCAAGGGGCTGGGGCATTCGTACTGGGAGGTGCGGATGGACAAGCACCTGGGCGAGGGCTACACCCGCCTGGCGCGCAGCGTGGTGATGGACCACGACCACACGGCGGCGGACACCCTCTTCGACCAGGTGCTGTCGTCCACCCTGTTCTCGTTCCGCACCAACCGGCGGATCTTCCGCGGCCTGATCCGCTTCCAGGACAACGACCGCTGGCAGAACGTGTTCGGCACCCTCATCACCAACTCCCGCTGGGAGCTCTCGGACGAGACGGTGCACGGGTACGTGGAGCGCTCGTTCGACTACGTGGTGGACTACCTCAACCGCCGCGGCGAGGCCATCGCGGCCGGGCTGGACCCCATCGGCGACCGCAACCTGGCGCTCTCCAAGCAGGTGCGGCGGATGGCGCTCAGGGACGGCGCCTGGGCGCGCCCCGAGCTGCTGCGCGAGATGGCCGACGAGTTCTTCCCCCTCCCCGAAGTCCCCTTCGCCTACCTGCGCGCCGCCGCGGAGCCTTCAGCCAGCCGGTAGGCGCCGGCCGCGTAGCACAGGCCCAGCACCACGCAGATGGCGGAGCTGACCACCATGAAGGTCATCTTCGCCCTGAGCTGGTTGGTGTACGGATCGTCCACGAGCAGGACGATGGGTACGCCGAGGATGCCGCGCGCCAGGTACACCGCGGCGATCAGCGTCAGCGCCAGGCGCAGCAGGGGAAGCCTCCGGATCAGCCCCGCGCCCGAGAACGCGTACAGCGCCCACACGCCAAGGATCGCCGCGATCCAGGCGGTGATGAGGGCCGGGTAGATGGAGCCGCGTGCGTCCATCCGCGCCATCCGCTCGCCCGCCCCGAAGAACCGGTACCAGTCCGGCCCGCCCACGATGATCGCCACGTGAAGCAGCGCCGCGGCGGCCGTGACCGCCCCGCCGGCCACGAGCAGGCGGTAAGAGGTGCGCGGCGTCACGCGGGCCAGGCGCCGAGGAGCTGCCGCACGAGGACGATCTGCCCCACGTGATACGCGGTGTGATCGGCCACCAGGAGGAGCTCGCGCAGATACGTCTGATCGGTGCCGTGCGGAGTTACGGCCGTGAGATCGGCCGTGTCTCGCGCCAGCCGCCGGAGGCTCTCGCGGTCCTCCCGCACCGCCGCGATCGTCCGCTCCCACACCTCCGCGCTCGGCGGCTCGGGGGATGACGGCCAGTAGCCGGATGGCCACTCCATCTCCGCGTACTCCGGGGCTACGCAGAAGTGCAGGATGTCGCGCTGGGCGAGCCGGATGTGCTCGACGAGCTCCCACGGCGAATGCGGCAGCCCCGCGGGCCGCACGCCGCGAAGGTGCTCCGGGAGGCCACGCACGGCATCGTCAAAGGACACGTGCGCGTCGGACCAGCCGAGGGATCGAGCCAGCACCTCGCGGACCGCGGAATCGGGAGCCATTTCGGATGACGGATGGAGGGTGAGCCGAAAGAGGCACGGAGAACGACGCTGTTCTCCGTGCCCCTGTGCCTCTGTGTGAGCCCCGCAGTTTTCAGTCCGCGTGCGCCGGCCGCCCATCCCCGGTGCCGAACGAGCCGGTGGCGAGGAAGCGCGCCACCAGCCGCCGCACGTCCTTGCGGTTCATGATGAAGGTGTGATGCGAGCGGACCACCACGTGCTCCCGCTCGCCTTCCAGGTGCGACTCGGCCACCGACACCTTGCCGTCGCGCTCGCCCGCGATCACTCCCACCTCGGCCTGCGCCGGGAGCGGGAGCTTGCGGGCCGTGGCCGAGGAATCCGTGCGCAGCTCGCGGATGGGCGGCAGGAGCCACCCCACCCAGGGCGTCATGCGGTCCGCGGCGCGGGAGCCCTGGTTGGGCGGCGCCAGCATCACCACGCGCCCGAGCCGCGGCGGCGGGTCGTTGGCCAGCGACCAGCGGACGATGATGCTCCCCAGCGAGTGGGTGACGAAGTGGACGCGCGGCGCGGCTCCCCGCCGCTCGCGGACGGCATCGGCCAGCTCACCGCCCAGCTCCGGCACCGCGCGCGAGGTGCTGGAGTACCCCCAGTTGACCACGCGGTACCCGGCGTGCTCCAGCGAGCGGCCCATCATGTACATCGACAGGCGGCTGCGTCCCATGCCGTGCACCAGCACCACCAGCTCGCGCTCGTCGCCCGCGGCGGGCGCCTGCGCCTGCTGCGTGTGAGCGGCGCCGGACGCGATCACCGCCAGCAGCGAGAACACCCCCAGAATACGGCCCAGCTTGAAGAGCGTAGCAACAGACACGGATCAGATCCCGGATAGGTCGGAGTAGCCCACACATTCTACAGACGGCGCACCTCGCCACGGCGTCACGGGCACATGCCGGGCCAGTGGAACCGCAATCTCACACAGAGGCACGGAGAGGGCTCCCGTTGCGGGCGACTGAAGTCGCTGCAACGACTACACGAAGTCCCCCTGCGGGGACTGGTCCTTCAGCCTCTTGTGGGAGCGGCTGCGGGATCGGTTTGAATCGCCCCGTTTGTAATCCTGAACGCGCCGGGGCACCGACGGTCGCACCTTCGCTCCGCGCCACAGGGTCCGCCCGCGCTACACGGCGCGTCGTGCGAGTTGTTCAGGATGAGAAAATCCAGTCCCCGCAGGGGGACTTCGTGCTGTTGTTGCAGCGACTTCAGTCGCCCGCAACCGCGGGGCGCGACCACCATCACTCCCACTCGCGCTCCAGGTTGGCGTAGCGGAGCACCACCAGCTTGCGGCCCACGGTGTCGAACTCGATGGTGGCGCGCACGTCGTTCCCCGCCCCGCCCAGCTCCTTGACCGTGCCGGCGCCGAACTGCGGGTGGCGCACGCGGGCGCCCTTGATGATCTGCGGGGCGTCCTGCGAGTCCGAGTAGTCCACCTGGTAGCCGTCGTCGTCGCTGGCGGCGGCGGCCAGGGGGGCGGCGCGGCCGTAGATGCGCTCGCCGCGCGAGCGGAAGTCGGGGGAGACGAACTTCCAGGGCTGCGAGTACGATGAGGTGCGCTCCAGCACGCGGGGAGTGCGGCGCGTCTCCACCAGCTCGTCGGGCACCGATTCGAGGAACGACGAGGGGACGGCGTCCATCCACTGGGCGCCCCGGCGGCGGCGGCGGGCGTGGCAGAGGTACAGCTTCCGCTCCGCGCGGGTGATCCCCACGTAGAACAGGCGGCGCTCCTCCTCCAGCTGCTCCGGCTCGTCCATGGAGCGGCTCATGGGGAAGAGGCCGTCCTCCATCCCCGCGATGAACACGAAGGGGAACTCCAGCCCCTTGGCGTTGTGGAGCGTCATCAGCGACACCGCGTCGGCGGCGGGGTCGTGCTGGTCGATGTCGGCCACCAGCGCCACGTGGCCCAGGAAGAGGTCCACTCCGCGCGGCGCCGTCTCCCCCATCTCCTCCAGCTCCATCATCAGCTCGGGGTCTTCCTCGTCCAGCCGCCGCTGGAGGTCCGCGGCGCCGGCGATGAGCTCTTCGAGGTTGGCGATGCGGTCCTCGCCGTCGGGGCCCTCGTCCTTGAGCGCCTGCACGAGGCCGCTCTCCTTCACCAGCTCGCGCATCAGGTCGGGGATGGGCATCCCCAGGTCGGCCAGCGCGGCGTGCTTGCGGATGAGCGACGCCAGCTCGGGGAGCGCCCGGGCCGCCGCGCCGCGGATGCCATCCACCTGCCCCGCCTGCTCCGCCGCCGCCAGCAGCGACAGCCCCGCGCGCCCCGCGTGCTCCGCCAGCCGCGCCACCGACGCGTCGCCGATGCCGCGCCGGGGCACGTTGACGATGCGCAGGAACGACTCGTCGGCGCCGGGATTGGCGACCAGGCGCAGATAGGCGAGGGCGTCCCTCACCTCGCGCCGCTCGTAGAAGCGGGTGCCTCCCACCACGCGGTAGGCGATCCCGCGGCGGCGCAGCGCCTCTTCCATGGCGCGCGACTGGGCGTTGGTGCGGTAAAGGACCACGAAGTCGCGCAGGCTCAGCTCCGGGTCGTCACTCTGGCGGGCGCGCACCTCGTCGGCGATCCACTCGCTCTCGTCGCTCTCGTCGGCGGCCTCCACCATGGAGAGGAGCTCGCCCTCCACGTTCTCGGTGCGGAGCGTCTTCCCCTTGCGGCGCAGGTTCTCGGCGATGACGCGGTTGGCGGCGGCCAGGATGTTCTGCGTGGAGCGGTAGTTCTGCTCCAGCCTCACCACGTGCGCCTGGGGGAAGTCCTTTTCGAAGTCCAGGATGTTGCGGACGTCGGCGCCGCGCCAGCCGTAGATGGACTGGTCGTCGTCGCCCACCACGAACAGGTTCTCGCTCCCGTTCTCCTTCACCAGCTCCTGCAGCAGCACGTACTGCGCGCGATTGGTGTCCTGGTACTCGTCCACCAGCACGAAGGGGAAGCGCGCCCGGTACCGCTCCCGCACCTCCGGCTGGGTGCGCAGCAGCTCCACGGGCTTCACCAGCAGATCGTCGAAGTCGAAGGCGTTGGCGTTCCGGAGCGCCGTCTGGTAGCGCCCGAAGACGTCGGCGACCACGCGCTGGAAGGGATCGGTGGCCGTCTCCGCGTACGCCTGCGGCCCGCGCAGCTCGTTCTTGGCCGAGGAGATGGCGGAGTGCACCGCGCGCGGCGACCAGCGCTTGATGTCCAGGTTCAGCTCGTCGCGGATGATGCGCTTGATGAGCCCGTCCGCGTCGTCCGCGTCGTACACCAGGAAGTTGGGCGTCCACCCCAGCCGCGTGGCGTCCCGCCGCAGCATGCGCGCGCCGATGGCGTGGAAGGTCCCGAT
>DASVSA010000519.1:0-5837 GCA_036388335.1 Longimicrobium sp.
GTTAAGCCCCACTCGCGCGGATGGTACTGCCGGGGCCACCCGGTGGGAGAGTACGGCGCTGCCGGCCTACGTATCAGCCCCCCGACGCTCAGCGATGAGTGTCGGGGGGCTTCTGTTTTTTGGCCTCACACAGAGGCACAGCGAAGAGCTATGGATTGCGCGGGCCGGTGCCGGCGCCGGTGCGGTTGATTGCGCCGGCGATCTCGTCCAGGTCGTCGCGGGTGAGCTCCACGGCCGCGGCGACCACCCAGCCGTCCACCTGCTCGGGCGTGCGCGCGCCCACGATGGCGCCCGTGACTCCGGGCCAGGCGAGCGTCCACGCCACGGCGACGGAGGCCACACTCGTGTCGTGGCGCTCGGCGATCGGGCGCAGCGCGTCGCGGAGGGCGAGGTTGCGCTCCACGTTGGGCGGCTGGAACTCGGACGAGCCACGCCGCCAGTCGTCCTTGGCCAGCGTGCTGACGCGCTCCATCGACCAGCGGTCGGTGAGGAGGCCGGACTGCATGGGGCTGTAGACGATCACCCCCGTCTCGTGCTCCGCCGCCCAGGGGATCTCCGCGCCCGCGGATTCGCGGCGGATCAGGGAGAAGGGGGGCTGCAGCGAGTCCACGTGGCGCAGCGGCTCGCAGCGCTCCAGCAGCTCGCGGCTGAAGTTGGAGACGCCGGCCCAGCGCACCTTCCCCTCTTCCACCAGGCGCTGCATCTCGCCCCACGAGTCCTCCACCGGGGTGCCCGTTTCGTCCGGCCAGTGGAACTGGTAGAGGTCGATCCGCTCGACGCCGAGGCGCCGGAGCGACGCCTCGCACTCGCGGCGGACGCTGGCCGGCTGCAGGTTCCGCTGGGGCGGCTTCATGGGATCGTTCTCATCCCACACCAGCCCGCACTTGGTGAAGACGAGGGGCCGGTCGTCCGCGCCGTAGTCGCGCAGGAGGCGGCCCACCACCTCCTCCGAGTGGCCGAGGCCGTAGACGGCGGCGGTGTCGATCCAGTTGACTCCACGTTCCACCGCGTGGCGCATCGCCCGTAGCGAGTCTTCGTCGTCCTGCGGGCCCCATCCGAACGACCATCCGCCCCCGCCCACCGCCCAGGCGCCGAAGCCCACCCGCGTGATCTCGGGGCCATCGCGCCCCAGCCTGCGTGAAGCCAGTGTAGCCATGTCCGCGTTCCTTCTTCCAAAAGAGTTCAGCGGGGCTGTGCCCGCTCATATTGCTTCGGCCAGTCGCCGCGCAGGCCCAGGCGGTGCGCGGCCAGGAGCGGCCAGCGCGGCTGCCGGAGGAGCTCGCGCGCCAGCAGGACGAGGTCGGCCTTCCCGCCACGCACGATCGAGTCCGCCTGCGTCGCATCGGTGATCAATCCCACGGCCGCTGTGGCGATGCCGCCGTCGCGCCGCACGCGCTCGGCGAAGCCCACCTGGTAGCCGGGGCCGATCTCGATCTTGGCGTTCGGCACCAGGCCGCCGGAGGAGCAGTCCACCAGGTCCACTCCCTCGTGGCGCAGGAGGGACGCCAGGCGCACCGAATCGTCCACGTCCCACCCGCCCTCGGCCCAATCGGAGGCGGAGATGCGCAGGAAGAGGGGGAGGCGCTCCGGCCACACCTCGCGCACCCCGGCCACCACCTCGCGCGTGAGCCGCACGCGGTTCTCGAACGACCCGCCGTAGCGGTCGGTGCGCTCGTTGGAGAGCGGGGAGAGGAACTCGTGGAGGAGGTAGCCGTGCGCCGCGTGCACCTCCACCACCTGGAACCCCGCCTCCAGCGCGCGCCGGGCCGCGTCGCGGAATCCGTCCACCACGCGGCGGATGCCGGCGCCGTCGAGCGCGATCGGCCGCGGGTAGTTCACTGCGAAGGGGACGGCGCTGGGGGCGTACACCTCCTCCCAGCCGCCCTCTTCCACGGCGCCGCTCCCCTGCCAGGGCACCTTTGTGCTGGACTTGCGGCCCGCGTGGGCGAGCTGCGTGCCCGCCACCGCGCCGTGCGCGTGGATGAAGTCGGTGATGCGGCGCAGGGCGGGGACGTGCTCGTCCTTCCAGATCCCCAGGTCGCGCGGGCTGATGCGCCCCTCGGGGACCACGGCGTTGGCTTCGGTCAACACCAGCCCCGCGCCGCCCGTGGCGAAGGCGCCCAGGTGCACGAAGTGCCAGTCGTTCGCGAAGCCGTCTTCGCTCGAGTACTGGCACATCGGCGACACGCCGATCCGGTTCTTGAGCTCTACTTGGCGCAGCTTGAGCGGTGAGAACAGTTCCATTGGGCTCACACGGGGACACGGAGGCACAGAGACGGCTTCATGCCAGCAGGTCGCGGTAGAAGTCGAGCGTCTGGGCGGCGATGGCCTGCCAGCTGAAGTGGGCGAGGACGCGCGCGCGGGCCGCGGTGCCCATGGCGGCGCGGCGGCCGGGGTCGGCCATCAGCTCGTTGACGGCGGAGGCCAGGGCGGCCGCGAAGGCTTCGGGGTCGCGCGGCTCCACAGAGCCCCCGCCCTCGGGTTCGATGGGCACCAGGATGCCCGTCTCGCCCGGCACCACGATCTCCGGGATGCCGCCCACGGCCGAGGCGACGACGGGCGTCTCGCACGCCATCGCCTCCAGGTTGATGATCCCGAAAGGCTCGTACACGGAGGGACACACGAAGACCGCCGCGTGCGTGTAAAGGGTGATGACGTCCGCCTTGGGGAGCATCTCCGGGATCCACACCACGGGGAGGGAGACACCGGCGCGCACCTCCTCTACCAGCGCCCTCATCTCCTCGCCGATCTCGGGAGTGTCCGGCGCGCCGGCGCAGAGCACCACCTGCACGCCGCGGTCGAGGCGGCGGATGGCGCGCACCAGGTGGAGGATACCCTTCTGGCGCGTGATGCGGCCCACGAAGAGGATCATGGGTATCTGCGGGTCCACCCCCATGCGGCGCAGTGCGGCCTCATCGGGGCGGGGGCGGTACTCCTCGGGGTCGATGCCGTTGTGGATGACCCGCACGCGCTCGGGCGCCACACCGTACAGCGTCTGCACGTCGTGGCGCATGGCCTCGGACACGGCGACCACACCGTCGGCGTTCTGGTAGGCGGTGCGCTCCACCCAGGTGGTGGCGTCGTAGGCGGTGCCGAGCTGCTCCACCTTCCAGGGGCGGTGGGGCTCCAGCGAGTGGGTGGTGAGCACCAGCTTCGCGCCGGTGAGGGGGCGCGCCAGGCACCCGGCCAGGTGCGTGTACCAGGTGTGGCAGTGGACGATGTCCGGCGCCCGCACCGCGCCCGCCATGGCCAGGTTGCGCGCCAGCGCGTCCAGCAGCCGCTCGTGCCGCGGGTCCTGCGCGGCAAGCTTCACGGGCGCCGGGATCCCCTGCACGCGCAGGCTCCCGTGTTCCTCGCGCTGCTCGCCGAAGGAGAGCACGTCCACCGCATGAGCTCCCCCTTCCAGCCGGGCCAGCTCGCGCGACAGGTACTCCACGTGCACGCCCGCCCCACCGTACACGTGGGGCGGGTATTCGTTGGTGAAGAGCGCGATCCGCATCGTATCCAAGGAAAAGGCGTGTCTCACACGGAGTCACAGAGACACAGGGAGGCTCAGATCACCGTGTCGTCGGGGATCTCGGCGTTCTTGGTGACGACGACGATGCCGTCGCGGATGTACCATCCGGGGCCCTCGGCGTCGCGCACGCCCTCGGCGTTCACGATGCGGCAGCGCTTGCCGATGGCGACGTTGCGGTCTACGATGGCGTTCTCGATGTGGGTGCCCTCGCCGATGCCGGGGCGCGACGGGCCCTGCGCGTAGTTGCGCGCCTCGCCCTCCTGCCACCCGTAGTAGTCCGAGCCCAGGAGCACGGCGCGGTGGATGCGCGTGCCGCCGCAGATGTACGACCTCACGCCGACCACCGAGTCCGTGATCTCGCTGTCTTCGATGATGCTACCCTCCGCCACCACCGCGTGCTCCACCCGGGTGCGAGTCATCTTCGCCGGCGGCAGCATGCGCGCGTTGGTGTAGAGCGGCATGGCCGGGTCGTACAGGTTGAACGCCGGGTGCGGCTGGGCCAGCATGATGTTGGTCTCGAAGAACGACCTCACCGTGCCGATGTCGTTCCAGTACCCCGCGAAGGGGTACGCCACCACGTTCAGCTTGCCGATGGCGCCGGGGATGATCTGCTTGCCGAAGTCGTGGTCGTCGGGGTTGGTGTCCAGCACCTCGCGCAGGGTGGAGGCGTTGAAGATGTAGATGCCCATCGACGCCAGGTAGATCCGCCCTGCGTCCCGCATCTCGGGCGTGGCGGGGCTTTCCTTGCCCTCCAGCTCGTCGCGCCGCGGCTTCTCGTAGAACGCGGTGATGCGGTGCTCCGCGTCGGTGTGCATGATGCCGAAGCCGGGCGCGTCCTCGGCCGTCACGGGGGTGGCGGCCACGGTGATGTCCGCCCCCGTCTCGTCGTGGTGAGCCAGCATCTTACGGTAGTCCATGGCGTACAGCTGGTCGCCCGAGAGGATGATGACCCGGTCGTGAGGCACGCTGCGGATGTGCGGCATCGACTGGCGCACCGCGTCCGCAGTGCCCTGGTACCAGAGCTCGGACGAGGCGGTCTGCTCGGCGGCCAGGATGGTGACGAACCCGCCGTGGAAACGGTCGAAGACGTACGAGTGGCTGATGTGGCTGTTGAGCGACGCGGAGTTGTACTGCGTGAGCACGAACATCCGGTACAGCCCGGAGTTGATGCAGTTGGAGATGGGGACGTCGATCAGGCGGTACTTCCCCGCGAGCGGCACGGCGGGCTTGGCGCGATCCTTGGTCAGCGGAAAGAGCCGCGACCCGGCACCTCCGCCAAGAATGACAGCGAGCATCTGGCTCATGGAAAGAAACCGGCAGAGTTGAACCGGAGTGCAGCTGCACCCGGGCGAGCACCGACGCCCGCGCCTCACGGCAAGAAGTTGGCCGGTGACCAACACAAGCGCCACCACGCGGAATGGCACAATCCTTCCGGCTCTCTGGTGCCAGCGTCCGCTCGCCTCATGCCCAGGCCCGCTTTGCCCGCCTCACGCCACTATCCCCGCCCTCCCCCCCGCTCCGCATCCGTCACCGGCCGCATCCTGGTGGTGGAAGACGACAGGGTGCTGCGCGAGCTGATCGGCCGCTTCCTGGCGAGGCTCGGCTACAAGGTGAGCACGGCCGCGGGGGTGCCCGAGGCCGTGGAGCTGCTGGAGAGCGAGGCGTTCGAGCTGGTGGTGACGGACCTGCGCCTCCCCACCTCGTCGGGCGTGGAGCTGATGCTGGTGGTGAGGTCGCGCCAGCCGGACGCGCGCACCATCCTGATGAGCGGCGACGCCGACCTCCCCACGGTGGCCGTGGCGGTGGAGCGCGGGGTGGACGCGGTGCTCCTGAAGCCGTTCGAGCTGGAGGAGCTGCGCCAGCAGGTGGAGCAGTCGCTGGCGCGCGTGTCCGCGGAGCGCGAGGCGGCCCGCGAGCGCGGGATGATGGAGGCGCACCTCCGCCAGCGCGACACCGAGAGCCGCCTGTGGGTGCTGCGCGCCGCGCGGGCGCTCGCCATGGCGGTGGAGGTGAAGGACTCGTACACGGCCGGCCACGCGCGGCGCGTGACCGCCTACTCCATCTCCATCGCGCAGGTCACCGGCGGCATCGACCTCCTCCGCTTCCCCCTGGCCGGCGACCTCCACGACGTGGGGAAGATCGGCGTGCCGGACTCCGTGCTCAACAAGCCCACCCGCCTCACCCCCGAGGAGATGAAGCGGGTGGAGGAGCACCCCGTGGCCGGCGCCCGCATCCTTGAGCCGCTGATCGACGACCCCATGGTGATCGGCGTGGTGCGCTGGCACCACGAGCGCTGGGACGGCCGCGGCTACCCCGACGG
>DASVSA010000520.1:0-9547 GCA_036388335.1 Longimicrobium sp.
GTTAAGCCCCACTCGCGCGGATGGTACTGCCGGGGCCACCCGGTGGGAGAGTACGGCGCTGCCGGCCTACGTATCAGCCCCCCGACGCTCAGCGATGAGTGTCGGGGGGCTTCTGTTTTTTGGCCTCACACAGAGGCACAGAGGCACGGGAAAAAGGGAGAAGGCCCCGAGCCAGGGCGGCTCCGGGCCATCAAGGGGGGGGTGGGCAGCGCCGAAGGTAGGGCGGGTAGGTGGTGCGGCGAGGATGCGGGTGGGTACTGCGGATGGCTTGAGACTACTTCGGTTTCTTGCGGTCGCTGGCCCCCCGGTCAGCTTCGTCGTCTCCGACGTTCGGCATCTATATAGGCAATCGCAGGGCCATGTGGCATGCGAGGGCCAAGTGTCTGAACGGCAACGGTTTAGCGTTTTGGGGGACGGGCCGGTGGGCGGGAGTGTTGGGACTCTGCATGGACAGGTGGGACATCGTATCCCCACGGGGGTGCGGCTGGGTGCTGAACGCCCGGGGGAGCAAAGGGTACAGAGGGGCCGAGCGGATCGGCGCCGGCATGCAACGAGGGGTTCGGATGGCGAGGAAGTACGGGATCAAAGAGGTGTTCGGGACTCTTCAGGGGGAGGGGGCTCAGGCGGGGACGCCGGCCGTCTTCCTCCGTTTCGCCGGGTGCAACCTGGGGTACGAGGTGTGCCCCTTCTGCGACACGGACTGGCTGCGGCCCAGCGTGGTGACCGACCTCGAGGGGACGCTGGAGCTGGTGCGCCGCGAGGCCGAGATCTCGTTCGGCGGGGAGCGGCGGGGGCTGCTCCTGGTAGCCACCGGCGGCGAGCCGAGCCTGCAGCTGGACCGTCCGCTCTCGGATGCGCTGAGGGCGCGCGGCTACCGCATCGCCATGGAGTCCAACGGCTCGCGCCCCGTGGACCGCTCGCTCGTGGACTGGCTGACCATCTCGCCCAAGCAGGCGGAGTTCGAGCAAAAGGAGGGGGACGAGCTGAAGCTGCTCTTCACCGGCGGCTCCATCGAGGGGATCACGCCCGACGTGGCCGCGGTGAGGAGGATGGTGGAGGGCACGCGCTTCGAGCAGTACTTCCTGCAGCCGGTGGACATCGCCGAGGCGGGTGGGCCCAACTACGCGGAGGCGATCCGCGCCGTGATGGAGCTGGGGCCGCCCTGGCGGCTCTCGGTGCAGACCCACAAGGTGGTGGGGATCCCCTGAGAGATCCGTTGCGGGTGCGGGTGACGTATGTGTATTGAGATTGCGGAGTTGAGAACTTCCCGACAGCGTGGAACGCTTCTCGCCCGCATATTGGGTGGACTGAGGGATGCACCGGAACGGCGGCATTGTCCGCCCGTGTGAATCTCGCTATCTTTTGGGCTCGCAAGAGCTTCGGTGCGTTGTGCAGAACCGGGTGGCCGTATCGGGATCGCCCTTCATCCTTTGCCCCAGGAGGTTCCAATGCCGTTTGGACTCGGCTTTGGCGAGACGGTGATCATCTTCGCGGTGTTCCTTCTCCTTTTCGGGGCGAAGCGCCTCCCCGAGCTGGCGAGCGGGATGGGGAAGGGGATCCGCGACTTCAAGCGCGCCATCAATGGGCTGGACGAGAACGCGATCCAGGCCAACGCGGAGCAGAACTACCTGCAGGCGACTCCGGCCCCTGCGGCTGCGGCCCCGGCGGTAGAAGCAGAGAAGGCGGCTCAGTAAAAAGCGGATCTCACACAGAGACACAGAGGCACGGAGAAGAACTTCTTCTCCGTGCCTCTGTGTCTCTGTGTGAGCCTACTGCTGTGCGGGTGCGTCCGGCAGCTCGCGGGCGGTGAGGCCGCCGAGCTTGCCGCGGTCCAGGCGGGCGGCCATGCGGCGCGGGTACGAAACCGTGCGCGCGTCGCCGTCGGAGACGTAGCGGTTGCTGGGATCCTTCTCCCAGTGCGCCAGCTGGCGCTCCAGGGCGCCGGGGGCCACGATGAAGCGGTCCACCGAGCGGGGGTTCCACTCGCGGTCCCAGGGCGGAACGTTGGGGCCGCCGGATACCTCCAGGACCACCTCGTAGTTGTACCGCTTGTTGTCGCGGTAGCTGCCGCTCCAGGCGAGCGGGCGGTTCTTGGGCCACATCCCCAGGGGAAGGGCCATCGTCACCACGTCGTAGTTGGCCGGGAGGTACGCCTTCATGCTGTCTTCGCCGATGCCGAGCCAGTCCTGCACCTGACGGTCGGTGCCGCGATCCAGCCGCGCGTGGTACAGGGTGTGGTTGCAGATCTCGTGGCCGTTGGCCACGAACCACTCCATCTTCTTGCGGATGTTGGCCTCGCGCTGGGCACGCGGTGTGGCCTTGTCCGGCGTCTCGCCGAAGAAGTTGGAGGGGTGAGCCGCCGCGGGGAGGATGCACCACACGCCGCCGCCGCTCCACGCCGGGTTCTGCTTCTTGAAGGCGTCCCACACCCCCACCATGGTGTTGGGGTCGATGCTGCCGTCCGGGCGGTAGTAGAACTGCCCGCGCGTGGCGTCATCGAAGGTGAAGACCACCGGCGTGGTCCCCGCGGGGATGTCGATGTTGCGCTCGATCACCTGGCGCATGGTGACCGGCCGGTAGCCCTTCTCGTAGAGCGACTGCAGGTCCTTTTTGTAGTTCGCCAGGGTGCGGACGAACTCGCCCTCGGGGGAGCCGGTGCGGTGGTACTCCAGCACCATGATCCGCCCCAGCTCGTTGGGCGGAAGGTTGGCCACCGGGCCGGTGGGCCCCTTGGGCGCGGGTGCCGCGCTCTGCGGCTGCCCTGCCGTGCCGGCGGCGGGCGCCTGCCCTGCGGTGGTGTCGCCCGGGAGGTCCTTCCCGGGGCCGCCCGCCTCGGAGCTCCCGCCTTCTCCGCCGCAGGCGGCGAGCGCCGCCCCCAGCGTCAGCGCCGCAGCCGCGCGCCTGATCATGTACCGCTCGTTGCGCATGGTCCTCGTCCGTCGTGTCCGTGCGAGCCCGCTTCCCCGCGGTCGCGGGGGGTCGAGGCGGGGCGGGTGCAAGGTCCGTGCAACGGGAAGAAGTGCGTGAGTGCGTGGAGTGCGTCAGTGCGTGAGTAACCGCAGTTCAAGCGCACTCACGCACTCACGCACTAACGCACGCAGTTCAAGCGCACTCACGCACTAACGCACTCACGCACTATTTTCCGTCGCCTCGGCCGGCGGAGGGGCGTGGAGCCGGGGGAGGAGGACGTCGGCGAGGCGGGCCATGACGCGCTGGTAGACGATGCGGGCGCGGGCCTCCGGGAGGTCCAGGCGGTCGACGTAGAGGGAGACGGCGCGCGTGGGGTCGGCTTCGTCGCCCAGGAGGTCCACGAAAGTGAGGGCGTGGCGCATGTGCATCTCCGCGATGGCTTCCTCGGAGCGCGCGGCGGCCAGCTCCATCCACAGCTGCTCCTCGCCGCTGCGCTTGCGCTGGCGGCGGATGTAGCGGAGCGCGCCCAGCGGCGTGGCGTAGCGCCAGTCGAATCCCCAGCCGCGATGCCCCTCGCGCGCCAGGTCGTCGCGCACGTCCGCGTCGTCCAGCAGGGCCACGGCGCGCGTGCCCACGGCCTCGGCGTCGTCGCCCTCCAGGTCCATGATCTCGATGTAGCGGTCGATGGCCTCGTCGAAGGGCATGCGCGGGGCGAGCACCACCACCAGGTCGCGGGCGAGGAGGGCGTGGGTCTCCACCAGGTCTTCACGTGCCAGCGCTTCGGCGCGGTCCAGGCGGCGCTGGATGTCCTGCGAGACGCCTTGCAGCCATAGGGTGACGGGCGAAGCCATGCGTGCTCTCGGGGGTACGGGATCGGCGTTTGCCGCGGGGAGTGCGGGCCGTTAATCTTGGGCGCGCACACAAGATGCGAATTTCGATCCTGGCAAACAACCGCCCGCGCGGTTTGGGGGAGAGCGACATGGCGCTTTCGCGCAGCTCGTCTTGGAAGGAGCACCGCCTGGCCGACCGTCTGGAGATCGGCGGCACGACGTACAGCGTGGACCTGGTGGCCCGCAAGGCCACCGGCGTCGAGGGATGGAAGATCAGCGTCGTCTTCCTCCCCCGCGACGCGGGGAGCGAGGTGAAGGCCGACCTGCCGAATGCCGCCTCGACGGCGGAGGTGCGGCGGCTGGTGACGGAGCTTGAGGGGAACGAGGGGCGGTTGAGGGAAGTGTTCGGTGCGGCGTGAAGAAGAGGGGAATGGGGAACGGGGAATGGGGAACGGTATAAGCGAACAGCGCGGCTCACCCGAGGTGTCGCGGTTTGTAGTTCCCGTTCCCCGTTCCCCATTCCCCGTTCCCCAGGAGTTCCTCGTAGCCGGCGAGACCGTCCGCACGCTCCCGGACCTGATCCAGCCCGGCATCCGCCTGCTCTTCGTGGGCTTCAACCCCAGCGTGCGCGCGGCGCGGCTGGGGCACTATTACGCCGGGCGCAACAACCGCTTCTGGGATCTGCTGGCCGCGTCGGGGCTCACGCCGCGGCGCTTCCATTTCGAGGAGGACCGGCGGCTGCTGGAGCTGGGGATCGGGGTCACGGACCTGGTGAAGCGGCCCACGCGCAGCGCCGCCGAGGTCACGAACGCCGAGTACCGCGACGGGGTGCGGCGGCTGCGCGGCATCGTGGCGGAGATCGGGCCGCGCGTGGTGTGCTACAATGGGAAGGGGGTGTACCTGCTGGCCTCCGGTCTCGCCGCCGCGCCTTGGGGGGAGCAGGAGACGCGTGTGGCGCCGGGAGTCACGGACTTCGTGGTGCCCAGCCCCAGCGGGCTCGCGCGCATCCCCTTCGCTGAGAAGGCGCGCTGGTACACGGAACTGCGCACTCTGATGGAAAGGATGGAGGGATGACCGATACATCGCTGGCGGATTCGCCGCTGCGCGCGGCGCTGGAGGAGCTCGGCGCCGCTTTTGCCGACGTGGGCGGGCGCGCCGTCGTCCGCCACTTCGGCGACACGGCCGCGGAGTACCGGGCCGTGCGCGAGGGCGTGGGCATCGCCGAGCGCGCGGACCGGGCGCGCATCCGCATGTGGGGGAAGGACCCCGCCAAGATGCTCCACGGGATGATCACCAACGACCTGCTGAAGGCGCCGGAGGGGCAGGGCGTGTACGCGGCCATGCTCACCGCCAAGGGGCGCACGCTGGCCGAGCTGCGCGTCTTCCGCCGTCCATCCGCAGAGCTGCTGATCGAGATCCCCCGTGAGGCGCTGGCCGGCACGGTGGAGCACCTCCGCAAGTTCGTGCCTCCCATGTTCGCCCGCTGGGCCGACGCATCGGACGAGGTGGGGGAGCTGGGCGCGTACGGGCCCCACGCGGCGGCGCTGGTGGAGCGCGTGCTGGGCGTGGACGTGTCGCTGATGGCCGAGGACGGCTTCACCGAGGTGGAGTTCGGCGGGGTGCGGGTGATGGTGGCGGGGACGCGCTACGTGGGGGGCGAGCCCGGCTTCGATCTCTTCGCGCCGTCGGCGGCGCTCCCGGCGCTGTGGGCGGCGCTGCTGGAGCCCGGGATGGCGACGCCCGTGGGGCTCGCCGCCATCGAGACGCTGAGGATCGAGGCGGGGCGTCCGCGTTACGGCGCAGATCTCACCGAAGAGGTGATCCCCACCGAGGCGTTCGAGGAGACGGGGATGATGAAGCGCGCCATCTCCTTCACCAAGGGGTGCTACACGGGGCAGGAGGTGATCGTGCGGATCGCCCACCGCGGCCACGTGAACCGGCACCTGCGCGGCTTCCTGCTGGGCGACGGCCCCGCTCCCGCCGCCGGCACGCCCATCTTCCGCACGGACACGGGGAAGGAGGCGGGGCGGCTTACCAGCGTGGCCTTCTCGCCGATGATGGGGCAGGGGGTGGCGCTGGGCTTCGCGCGGCGCGAGCTGGAGCCCGGGGCGGAGGTGCGCGTGGGCGCGGTGGACGGGCCCGCCGCGAAGCTGGTGAGGCTCCCCTTCCAGCGCGGGGTGGGGTGATGGAGGCGAGCCGCGCGGCGCTCAAGGAGTGGGCGTCGGTGGAGCGCGCACTGGCCGCGGGCCGCGTGTCGCTGCTGGTGCGCAAGGGCGGCATCAGCGAGCGGCGCGGCGGCTTCGACGTGGAGCACCGCGCCTTCTGGATCTTCCCCACCGCCTTCCACCAGAACGCCGACGAGCTCGCCCCCGACTTCCGCGACCTCATCCGCGACGGCGAGCCCGCCTCGCGCGACGAGGTGCGGCTGCGCGTATTCGCGCGGGTGGAGGAGGCGTTCAAGGTGGAGAGCCTGGAGGTGATGGATCGCCTGGCCGGCCTCCATCCCATGGCCCCGGAGACGGTCAGGTCGCGCTTCGAGTACAAGAACCGTCCCTATCTCCACGTCATCCTGGTGCGCGCCCACGCGCTCCCCGAGCCCGTCGTCATCCCCAACACGATCGGCTACGAGGGCTGCGTGAGCTGGGTCACGCTGGACGACGAGATCCCCACGGCCGGCGCGGTGCCGGTGCTGGGCGACGAGGAGTTCGATGCCGTGCGGGCGGAGGTACTGAAACAGCTTGGCTCACACAGAGACACGGAGGCACAGAGATGAAGTCGTCTCTGTGCCTCCGTGTCTCTGTGTGATCAAACTCGCCGGTAGTGGGCGGTCATGAAGTGCTTCCACTCGCCGTCGGGGCCGCGGTAGGCGGAGGAGAGGATGCGGTGGTCGGGGCCGCGGATCTCCATGGTGTCGCGGTAGTCGGTGTAGGTGCCGTCGCCGGCGGCGCTGGGGCCGTGGGTGGAGAGGACGAGGGTGTTGCCGGACTCGTCGAGCTCGCCCTCGTAGACCCACTGGTTGGTCATCATCGACCCGACGAAGCTGCCCACGAAGCGCCCCTTCGCCGGATCGTAGCCCAGCGTCATCAGCGTCGCGTGCTCACCCCCCATCTCCCCCTCCAGCAGCACCCACGCGCCACCCAGCGAGCGCACCCGCTCCCGCGACTCGTGGTTCTCGGTGGCTCCGTCGGGGGACATCGCCGCCTCCATCTCGCAGCTCCACTCGCCCACCATCTGGCCCAGCCACTGGTGCTCCTTCGTCAGCTCCACCTGCATCGCCGTTTCGGACATGCTCGTGTCTCCTCCGCTCGCGGGTCGGGTGCCGGGGTGTCCCGGGTCTATGTTAGCGTCGAACGGGCGGCGGCGGAATCGACATCATGCGGGGGTGATGCGGCGGTAGCGCGCCTTGAGGAGCTGGGTGACGCCGTAGCCCACCAGGCCCAGTGCGACCAGGCCCAGCAGCCAGGGTCCGTACGCGGTGCCGTGGAGGGCACTCAGCGCCCCGCCCAGGCCGCGCGTCTCGCCGGCGTCCTCGTGGAGGGCCGCCTGCAGGAGGAAGAAGCCGACGATCATGAACACCACGCCGCGCGCCGCCAGCCCCGCCCGCGCCGCGCGCACGGCCCACTGGCGGGCCCCGGAGCTGAGTGACGAGAGGTCCAGCCGCTTGTCCATCTTGGACTTGTACGCCTTTACGAGCTGCGCTACGCCGTACCCCGCGATCCCCAGCGCCGCCGCCGCCACCAGGAAGCGCCCGCCGGGGGCCTCCATCACCTTCGCCGTCCACGACGCGCCCCCGTCGCCCCCGCCGCCGCTGGAAGAGCCCAGCGCCATGCGGGTCGCGGTCAGGGCGAGCCCCACGTGGACGATGCCGCTCAGGGCGAAGAGGGCGCGCTTGCCGGCGCCGTCGTGCTCCGGGTCCAGCCCCGCCTCCACGAAGCGCCACACGGAGAAGCCCACCAGCCCCATGGCCAGCAGGCCGAGCATGAACTTGCCGCCGGGGCGCTGCAGGATCTCCCCGAAAACGCCGCGCTGGTCGGTGACGCCGCCCTCGCCGAGGGCCGCCTGGGCCGCGATGATGCCCACGATCACGTAGACGATGCCGCGCGCGGCGTACCCCATCCGCGCCAGCTTCTCCACCCACGGGCCGGCCTCGCGCGCCGCGCCCCGTGCCGCCGCCTGCGCCTGTCCCGCCACCCCGCCGATGTGCGCCATGAATCCTCCGCCGCAGGTGTGCCGCCGGACATCCCCGAACCACCCCTGAAGCAAGAATGGTGACGCACGCGGAAGTGGGCCCGGCGCGTGGCGTTGCACCCGCCGGAGCGAGCCCGTAGTTTGGGCGCGTTTCCTGGGCCCCGGCGGCCCGGCGCGCGGCTCCCCCGGGGCGCCGCTCCCATGAGATCCCGAGGTGCACTTTGGCGGATACGAGCTTCGACATCGTGGTCATCGGCGCGGGCCCCGGCGGGTACGTCGCCGCCATCAAGGCCGCCCAGCTTGGCTACAAGACGGCGTGCGTGGAGGAAGACGCGCTCGGCGGCATCTGCCTCAACTGGGGGTGCATCCCCACCAAGGCGCTGCTGGAGAGCGCCGCCATGATCTCGCACCTGGGCCACGCCAAGGAGTTCGGGATCACGGTGGGCGAGATCAAGACGGACCTGGCGCAGGCCGTGAAGCGCTCGCGCCAGGTGAGCGAGCGGCTGGTGAAGGGGATCGGCTTCCTCTTCAAGAAGAACAAGATCACCCACCTGGCCGGCCGCGGACGCCTGGCCGGCAAGGGCAAGGTGGAGGTGACGGCCAAGGACGGCTCCAGGTCCACCGTCTCCGCCAAGCACATCATCATCGCCACCGGAAGCAAGCCGCGCGACCTGCCGTTCCTGCGCATCGACCACGACCGCGTGTGGGACTCCACGGACGCCATGATCCCGCAGTCGCCGCCCAGGACGCTGGCCGTGATCGGCGCGGGCGCCATCGGGATGGAGTTCGCGGACGTGCACAGCGCGTTCGGCACGCAGATCACCATCATCGAGGCCGCCGACCGCGTGCTCCCGCTGGAGGACAAGGACGTGTCGGCCGTGGTGGAGAAGGCGTACAGGAAGCGCGGGATGACGGTGCTGACGGGCGCGAAGCTGGAGAAGGCCGAGATCGGCAAGGACGGCGTCACGCTCACCGTGACCACCGGCAAGGGCGAGTCGCAGACGATCCAG
Source organism: Longimicrobium sp. (assembly GCA_036388335.1). Lineage (GTDB taxonomy): Bacteria > Gemmatimonadota > Gemmatimonadetes > Longimicrobiales > Longimicrobiaceae > Longimicrobium. The sequence goes on from DASVSA010000520.1 coordinate 8,939, forward strand.
GCCGAGCGCGTGCTCTCCGCCATCGGCCGCGTGCCGCTGACGGAGGACATCGGGCTGGAGACGGCGGGGGTGAAGCTCACCGACCGCGGCTTCATCGCCGTGGACCGCCAGCTGCGCACCAGCGTGGAGGGGATCTACGCCATCGGCGACGTGGCCGGGCCGCCGCTGCTGGCCCACAAGGGCTCGCACGAGGGCGTGGCGTGCGTGGAGGCCATCCACGGCGACCCGCACGCGGGGATCGACTACAACAACATCCCCAACTGCACCTACTGCCACCCCGAGGTCGCGTCCGTGGGCCTCACCGAGGCGCAGGCGCGCGAGGCGGGGCACGACGTGGAGATCGGCTCCTTCCCCTGGAGCGCCAACGGCCGCGCGCTCACGGCCGGCGATTCGGAAGGGTTCGTGAAGGTGATCCGCGAGAAGAAGTACGGCGAGGTGCTGGGCGCTCACCTGGTGGGCCCGCACGCCACCGAGCTGATCGCCGAGTTCGTGATCGCGCGCCACCTGGAGGCCACCACGGAGGAGATGGACCGCGCGATGCACCCGCACCCCACGCTCTCCGAGGCGGTGGCGGAGGCGGCGCTGGCTTCGATGGGGCACGCGCTGCAC
>DASVSA010000521.1:0-3400 GCA_036388335.1 Longimicrobium sp.
ACACAGAGGCACAGAGATCAGTTCTTCTCTGTGCTTCTGTGTCTCCGTGTGAGCCAATTCACTCTATGGTATGCGATCCGTCTCTCTCGGACTCCGGCACGCCCGTCTTCTCTTTGCGGCGGTCGAAGATGGCCCACCAGAGGAGGAGGAGCCCCGCCAGCGCCGAGACGCCCGCGGTGACGCTGGGCGTGTGGAAGAGCTGCCCCACGCCGAAGCCCAGGAGCACGCCGCCGATGATGGCGGCGAGGACGTTGATCAGGGGGTTCGCGAGGAATCCCTTCATCGCGTCACCATCATGCGCGAGCGGATCACGTCGAAGGCCACGCGGCGGGCGACCTTGAACGTCACCCAGGCCAGCGCAACGCCCAGCGCCAGCCACACCACCATGAAGCGCGACTCCAGGAGCCCGCCCCACGCCACCAGCGCGTAGAAGGCCAGGGCGAAGAGGAGCGTGGGAAGCCAGGCCACCCGCGTGGAGCGGGAGACCAGGAGGGCGCGGCACTTGGCGCACCACCCGTTGGCGTCCGGCTTCTCGTCGTCGCCGAACTGGCGCCCGCAGGCGCGGCAGGGTCCCGTCGTCCCTTCGGCCATGGCTAGAGGCGCCGGATGAGGGCTTCGGTGAACGAATCGGTGGTGCCGCTGCCGCCCAGGTCGGGGGTGAGCGTGTCGTTCTCGCGCACCGAGCCGGCCAGCGCCGCCCGGATGCGGGCGGCGGGCTCCGGCATCCTCAGGTGATCGAGCATCATGGCGGCGCCCAGCAGCAGCGCGGCCGGGTTGGCGATGTTCTTCCCCGCGATGTCCGGCGCGGAGCCGTGCACCGCCTCGAAGATCGCCGCGTCCTTGCCGATGTTGGCCCCCGGCGCCAGCCCCAGCCCGCCCACCAAGCCGGCGATCAGGTCGGAGAGGATGTCGCCGAACATGTTCTCGGACACGATCACGTCGAACCTCCCCGGGTCCATCACCAGCTTCATCGCGGCGGCGTCGATGATCTGGTCCTCGAACTCCACGCGCCCCTCGTACTCCTTGGCGATCTCCTTCCCCATGTCCAGGAAGAGGCCCTGCGTGTACTTGAGGATGTTGGCCTTGTGGGCCAGCGTCACCTTCTTGCGGCCGTTGTTCACGGCGTACTCGAAGGCGTAGCGCAGGATGCGGTTCACGCCGAAGCGCGTCACCAGCATCACCGACTCGGCGGCGGCGCGCGGGTCGTCGCCGATGCCGATGTAGTGCTCCACCCCGCTGTACAGCCCCTCGGTGTTCTCGCGGATCAGGACGATGTCCACGTCTTCGTAGCGCCCGCCCGTGACCAGGGTGTGCGCGGGGCGGACGTTGGCGTAGAGGTCGAACTCCTTGCGCAGCGCCACGTTGATGGAACGGAAGCCCACGCCGGAGGGCGTGGTGAGCGGCCCCTTGAGCGCCACCCGCGTCTGGCGGATGGAGTCGATGGTCTCCTGCGGGAGCGGCGTGTTGTGGGTCTCCACGGCGGATACGCCCGCCGGCCTCTCGTCCCAGTCGAACTCGGCGCCGGCGGCTTCCAGCACGCGCACCACGGCACGGGTGATGTCGGGCCCGATTCCGTCACCGGGGATCAGCGTTACGGTCTGCGGCATTTGCGAACGGCCAGGATGAGGGATTCGCGGCGGCCACCTGCCGCCGCGGGAAGAGTTTCCGCCGTGCAAGACGGATGCGAGCGGCTCAGCGGCGCTCCGCCGCCAGCATCCGCTCGGCCAGGGCCGCGGCGGCGCTGGCGAGCGCCTCGCGGCCGAAGGCGGGGCGCGGCTCGCCCTCGGCGTCGCCGAACCAGATGACGCGGCCATTGCGGGCGTCCACCACCGCGGCCGACATCCTCACCCGCCCCCCCGCGCCCCCGTCGATCCAGCGGGCGGAGCGCGGGATCACCACCACGCGCGTGTCGGTGAGGGCGGAGTAGCGACGCACCACGCTCCCCAGCGGGTCCACGATGGTGCGCTCGCCGTGGTGCAGGTACGCGTCGTCCGGCAGCGTCCCCGGGTCCGCGGCGTACCCGGGGCTCCCACGCAGGGCGCGGCGGAGCTGGTCGGGAGTCACCCATTGAGTGCGCTCGTCGCGCTCGCGCAGCGCGAACACGAGCTCGCTGGTGGCCTCGTCGCGCGTCCCCACCGCCTCGGCGGACTGCACGGGAAGGATCAGCACGCGCTGCCCCCCGAAGTCCATGGGCGCGGTGGAGGATACGGGCGGCGGGGGCGCGGGCGCGGCGGTGGGTGCCGGGCGCGGCGCGCCGCACGCGGCAAGGGCAAGGAGCAGGACGATGCGCTTCAAAGCAGGTGTCCGCCGTCCACGGGGATGACGGCGCCGGTGATGTGGCGCGCGTACTCGGAGCAGAGGAAGAGGACCACGTTGGCCACGTCCTGCGGGTCGCCCAGGCGGCCCAGCACGGCGCGCTCGCGGGCGGTGTCCAGGATCTCGGCGGGCACGCCGCTGGTGAGGCGGGTGGTGCGGATGTACCCCGGCGCCACCGCGTTGACGTTGACGTTGCTGGGCCCCAGCTCCAGCGCGGCGCTGCGCGTGAGGCCCAGCAGCCCGGCCTTGGAGGCGCTGTAGTTGGCCAGCCCGAACTCGCTGCGGATGCCGTGCACCGACGACACGTTGACGATCTTGCCGTCGCTCTGCCGGCGGAAGAGGGGGGCCACGGCGCGGATCATGTGGAAGGCGCCGGTCAGGTTGGTGTCCAGCACCGTCCGCCACTGGTCGTCCGTCAGCCGCCACAGGGCGCGGTCGCGCGCGATGCCCGCGTTGTTCACCAGGATGTGGATCCCCCCGAGCTCCTCCTGCACGTCCCTCACGAAGCGGTTCACCTCGCCCGCGTCCCGCACGTCGCACAGGGCGTGGTGCACGCGCACCTCCATGTGCTGGATCTCGCGCGCCGTGGCCTCCGCCTCCTCCCTCACCTCCTCCGCGTCGTCGTACACGAAGTAGTTGAAGGCCACGCTCGCCCCGTGGCGCGCGAACTCCAGCGCGATGGCCTTGCCGATCCCCGTGGCGCCGCCGGTGACCACCGCCACGCGCCCGCGCATGCTGGAGCCGAAGCCCAGCGACTTGGGCTGCGTCTCCTCGCTCATCTCCTCCAGCAGCTGCTCCACCGGGTCCGACACGCGCACGACCTCGGTGGCGGACCCTGGGGAGTACTGGGCAGACGGGGAGGCGGTGCGCTCGGGGGGGCGAGGCGGCATCAAGCGACCGGGAGTAGGGGGTGCGGAGCGGCTGCGGCGCGCGAAAAAGCTACGGGCGCGGGAAGGGGGCTGCAAGCTCCTGCCTGCGCGTGGCTTCCGGGTGCGGCGCGGGGACGGTCCCGCCCCTCCAGCGCAAGCTCCGCGCCCGCACGGTAACGCCGTTGTAACGATGCTGCGCCCCGCGGGGGGGGCGA
>DASVSA010000522.1:0-3738 GCA_036388335.1 Longimicrobium sp.
ACACAGAGAAGAACCTCTCTCTGTGTCTCCGTGCCTCTGTGTCATATGCGCGCTTGCCGGGCAGCCTCCGCCTTGCTATTCTGCCCGGCTTCGTAACGACCACACTGCCTTAGGAGATGCGCTCGTGAAGAGCATCGTGTGCGTGAAGCGCGTGCCGGACACCGAGGCGCGCCTTCGCATTGCCGGCGACGGAAGCTCCGTCGATCCGTCGGGGATGAAGTTCGTGCTCAACCCGTACGACGAGTTCGCCGTGGAGGCCGCCCTCAAGCACAAGGAGGGAGCGGGCTCCGGCGAGGTCACCGTCGTCACGGTGGGCGGCGCGGAATCGGCCGAGACGCTGAGGACGGCGCTGGCCATGGGCGCCGACAACGCCGTGCTGCTGAAGTCGGGCGGACCGCTGGAAGGGCTGGCCGTGGCGCGTGCGCTGGCCGCGGAGGTGAAGGGGCGCGAGTACGACCTGCTCCTCTTCGGGCTGCGCGCGGTGGACGACGACCTCCAGGCGGTGGGCCCGATGACGGCCGAGCTCCTGGGGATCCCCGTCACCAGCGCCGTCACGCAGTTCGCGGTGGAGGACGGCAAGGTGGTGGCGCAGCGCGAGATCGAGGGCGGCACCGAGGTGGTGGAGCTGCGCATGCCGTGCGCGCTCACCCTCACCAAGGGCGCCTACGAGCCGCGCTACGCCTCCCTCAAGGGGATCATGGCGGCCAAGAAGAAGCCGCTGGAGGAGAAGCCCGCCGAGGCCGGCGACACCACCGCGGCGGCGCAGAAGCTCTCCTACCCGCCGGAGCGCAAGGCCGGCCGCATCGTGGGCCAGGGCGTGGACGCGGTGCCGGAGCTGATGCGGCTGCTGCGCGAAGAGGCGAAGGTACTGTAAGGGGGAACGGGGAACGGGGAATGGGGAACGGTAACTACCTGGTTTTTACCGTTCCCCGTTCCCCATTCCCCGTTCCCGATCACCCACAATCGGAACTGACGATCCATGGCTATTTTTGCGTTCGCGGAGACGCGTGAAGGGGAGCTGCGCAAGGTGGCGCAGGAGGTGGTGACGGCCGCGCGCATCCTCGCGGACGGGCTGGGGACCGAGGTCGTGGCCGCCGTGCTGGGGAAGCCCGGCACCTCCGGCGTGGCGACGGAGCTGGGGCGCTTCGGCGCGGACCGCGTGATCACGGGCGAGAGCGAGGCGTTCGACAAGTACCATCCCGAGGGATTCACCACGGTCATCGCCACCTTCCTCAAGGAGGACGGGTGCGAGGCGGCGATCTTCCCGGCGACGGCGCTGGGGCGTGACCTGGCGCCGCGCGTGGCCGCCCGCCTGGGCGTGGAGTACCTCAGCGAGGTCACGTCTCTGTCCGTCGAGGGCGGGCAGGTGGTGGCCACGCGGCCCAAGTACGCGGGCAAGCTCAACGCTCAGGTCACCGTCACGGCGCGGCCGGCGGTGCTCGCGGTGCGTCCCAACTCGTTCAACCCGGCCGAGAACGCCAGGGCCGGCACCGTGGAGCCGCTCGACGTATCCATGGACGGCGCGGACTTCGGCGTCGTGGTCCGCGAGATCCGCGCGGCGGCGGGCGAGAAGATGGACGTGGCCGAGGCGCCGGTGATCGTCGCCGGCGGGCGCGGGCTGGGGAGCCCCGAGAACTTCAGGATCATCGAGGAGCTCGCCGACGCCTTCCACGGGCGCGCCGCCGTGGGCGCGTCGCGCGCGGTGGTGGACGCCGGGTGGCGCCCGCACGCGGAGCAGGTGGGGCAGACGGGGAAGACGGTGTCGCCCACGCTCTACTTCGCCATCGGCATTTCGGGCGCCATCCAGCACCTGGCCGGGATGCGCTCGTCGCGCTTCATCGTGGCGATCAACAAGGACCCCGAGGCTCCCATCTTCAAGGTGGCCGACTACGGCATCGTGGGCGACCTCAACCAGATCGTCCCGCGGCTCGCCGAGGAAGTCCGCAAGGTCGTCGGCTGAACTGGCTGGCTCACACAGAGACACAGAGGCACCGAGATTCCATCGTCTCTGTGCCTCTGTGTCTCCGTGTGAGATCGTTTCCCTGGATGTGAGCGCCGCTTGAACGAACCGCGCACCTGGATCGCGCCTGTCGCACTGGCGGTCGCGCTCCTTTCGCTGCTGGCGAACGGCATCCTGCTGTCGAAGCTGCGCAATCCCGAGCAGCTGGCGGCGCCGGCGGTGGGGCGCGCGCTGGACCGGCTCGAAACTTCGGACGCCACGATCAGGTACACGGTCAAGATCCCTTCGCGGACGCCGCTTCACTTCGACGTGCCGTTCGACCAGACGTACCGCATCCGCCTCAACGCGACCTTTCCCATCAACACCACGGTGGCGGTGCCGCTGCGGGGGCCGCTGGGGACGTACACGGTGCGCCTTCCCATCCGCACCAGCATCCCCGTGAAGACGGACATGCCGGTGCGGCTGCGCGACACCTTTCGCGTCCGCACGCAGACGCAGACCGAGTACGTGGTTCCGCTGGAGATCCGCCTGCGCGACCTCCCGCTGGACGCGATACGCAAGTCGCTGGAGCCATGAAGCCCATCCTCCTGCTCGCTCTTCTCGCCCTGGCCGCGTGCGCCGACGGCAACGCGCCCGCCGCGAACGCCGCCCGCGAGCCGGTGCGCGCCGTCGCGCCGCCCACCCCTCACTCGTGGCGCGCCAACCCCGCCGCCAGCCGCGTGGCCCTCTCCGGCGACATGCTGACGGTGGAGACGGGCACTCACGCCATCCTGTGGGACGAGACGGTGCCGGAGCTCGCGCCGCCTTACGAGGTGAGCGCCACGCTGCGCAAGCGGAGCGGGCGGCTGCACGAGGGCACGGGGCTCCTCTTCGGCGGCACGGGGCTGGAGGGGCCGGAGTCGGGGCAGGTGTACACGTACTTCCTGGTGCGCGGCGACGGCAGCTTCCTGGTGAAGCGCCGCCAGGGCGCCGAGACGCCCGTGGTGATCGACTGGACTCGCGACCCCGCCATCCGCCGCGACGGCGAGGGCGGCGGCCGCCCCAACGAGCTGCGCGTGGCCGTGGGCGACGCCGAGGCCGTCTTCTTCGTCAACGGCCGCGAGGTGGCCCGCGTCCCCGCCTCCGACCTGGCCGTCCGCGGCCGCGCCGGCCTCCGCGCCGCCCACGGCGTCCACGTGGACGTCACGGGCTTCCACGCAGGACCTCCGCGTCCTTGATCTCTGTGCCTCTCTGTGCGCAAACGCCCTTGACTGCAGCGGGGCTCCCCGGTTAGCCTAGAACCATGACTACGCGCGCCCTCTGCACCCGCCGAGTTACCAGCCCCCGGCCCGTTTCCGGGGCGCGGAGGGCCCGCGCGCGCGTCTGACGGACGCGCTGCCGCCTTCGCGAGCGTGGCACCTGGTGCCGCCCCCCGGACCGTTCCGGGGGGCGGTTTCGTTTTCCGGCCGCCGGGCACCCCGCCCGGCGGCGAGAACCGAGAGCCACGAGTGCCATCATGAGCGAGACAGCAACGGGACACGAGGCCGGGCCCAGCTTGACCCACCCCGGCGCGGCGGGTAAGATTGCGGCTTCTTCAGGAGCTACCCAACCGGGGCGCGGAGCCCCGTTTTTACTATCGGAGACGAGGGGAATGGCCGAGCCGCTTCCGCCGCAGTACGACCCCCAGGAGCACGAAGCATCCATCTATGCCCGCTGGCAGGAGATGGGAGTCTTCCGCGCGGACGCCGCCTCGGAGCGCAGCCCGTACGTCATCGTCATCCCCCCGCCCAACGTCACGG
>DASVSA010000523.1:0-5874 GCA_036388335.1 Longimicrobium sp.
GCCGCCCGCACCGGGGTGCGGGCGGCGACCGGTCGGGACGCCTATGGGTGCCCCGCGGGGGCGGCGTCAGCAGGCGAAGAGGACTCCATCCGGCTCCTCGCGGTCCGGGCTCCAGGCCTCGGACAGCCCGGCCAGGGCCAGCGGAGGCGCGTCGGAGATGGCCTCGGCCAGCTCGGCGAGGCTCGTGGTGGTGAAGAGCGCCTGCGCCGGCAGATCGGCTCCGAACTCGCTCCGGATGTGGGAGAGAGCCTGGATGGACAGCATGGAGTCGCCGCCCAGGGTGAAGAAGTTGCTGTGGCGCCCGATGTGGCCGACCCCCAGGAGCCGCGACCAGATCTCCGCCAGCCGCCGCTCGGTGTCGCTGGCCGGGGGGACGAACTCCTGCTCGGCCGCGGCCACCTGCTCGCCCGCCGGGAGCGCCTTGCGGTTCACCTTCCCGTTCTCCGTGAGCGGCAGCTCGTCCAGGCTCACGAACAGCGAGGGGACCATGTACTCGGGGATCTTGCGCAGGAGGAAGCGGCGCAGGTCCGTGGAGGACACGGCTTCCGCCGGGTCGCGCGGTACCACGTAGGCCACGAGCCGCTTGTTGCCCTTCTGCTCGCCGACGGCCATGACGACCGCGTCGCGCACCGAGGGGTGATGCTTGAGCGCCGCCTCGATCTCGCCCAGCTCGATGCGGAAGCCCTGCACCTTGACCTGGAAGTCCTCGCGGCCCAGGAACTCGATGTTGCCGTCGGGGAGGTAGCGGCCCGTGTCGCCGGTGCGGTAGAGCCGCTCGCCGGTGCGCGGGTGCACGATGAAGTGCGACGCCGTCTTCTCCGCGTCGCGCCAGTACCCCTGCGCCAGCCCGATCCCGCCGATGTAGAGCTGCCCCTGCACCCACACGGGGCACGGCTCCAGCGCGGCGTTGAGCACGTGGAAGCTCTGGTTGACCATCGGCTTGCCATAGGGGATGCTCGTCCACGCCGGGTCCACCTCGGTTACCGGGTACAGGATGGACCAGATGGACGCCTCGGTCGCGCCGCCCAGGCTGTAGACCTCCAGGTCGGGGCCGAGCTCCCGGATGCGCCCCGGCAGCTCGGTGGGGATCCAGTCGCCGCTGAGCATCACCAGGCGCAGCGACGCGGGGAAGCCGCGCTTCACCATGGTGGCGTACTCCACCAGCATCGCCTGCAGGGCGGGCACGGAGTCCCAGATGGTGACGCCGTCGCGCTCCATCCGGTCCAGCCAGTGCCCCGGGTCGCGCCGCGCGGCGGCATCGGGAATCACCACGGCGCCGCCCGCGGCCAGCGCCCCGAAGATGTCGTAGACCGAGAGGTCGAAGTTGAGCGCGGAGAGCGCCAGGACGCGGTCGCCGCTGCCGACGTCGAAGCGCGTGTTGCAGTCGACGATGGTGTTCACCGCCCCGCGGTGGTCGATCATCACCCCCTTGGGCGTCCCGGTGGAGCCCGAGGTGAAGATGACGTACGCCAGGTCGGTCTGCTGCTGGACCACGTCGAGCGGTTCGTCGCTCAGGTGCGCGTACTCTCCTGGCACGTCCACGCGGACGCGCTGCACCGTGTCCGGCCACTCGATGGCGGCATCCACCCAGGACTGCGTGAGCACCAGCTCCACCTCGCCGTGCTCCAGCAGGTAGGTGATCCGCTCCTCCGGCAGGTCGGGGTCGATGGGCAGGTAGGCAGCGCCGGAGCCCAGGGTGCCCAGCGTCCCCACGACCTGCTCCCACCCCTTCTCCATCACCACCGCCACCAGCGTGTTGGGCCGGGCGCCACGCTCCCGCAGCCAGCGGCCGAGCTGGTTGGCGGCGCGGTAGACCTCGTCGTACGTCAGGGTGCGGTCGGTGGTGATCACCGCCGGCTCGCCGGCCCGCGCCGGCACCTGCTGGGCGAACAGGGTGTGGAGCAGCCCTTCGGGGACCGGCGCGCCGGTCTGGTTGGCCGCCGCGCGCGCATCGCACTGGCTGGGCGGAAGCAGCGGGATGACCTCCTGCTGCCAGATGTCGTCCTCCACCGCGAGTCGGTTGAGTAGCCCGAAGTAGGCCTCGAACATCCGCGGCAGGTACCCTTCCGGGTACAGCTCCTCCACCACGTCCCAGTTGCAGAAGAGCGCGCCCGAGTCCTCCCACACGCCGCAGTCCAGCAGCACCTGCGAGGTCTGGGTGATGCTGTGCACCGGGCGCAGCGAGACGGGGGTCTTCTCCCTGTCCGGGATCGGCAGCGTGAGGGCGCTGGTGAAGACGACGGGCATCTTTGCGCTGGTGACGCCGCCGTGCATCCGCTTCAGCTCGCGCAGCACCTGGATGCCGCTGAAGTAGTGGTTCTCCAGGTCGCTCCACAGCCGCTCCTGCGTCCTGCGCGCCCGCCGGGCGAAGGTGTCCGGCTCCCGGTGGTCCACCTCCAGCAGGGTGAGCGAGGTGAACTCCCCCACCAGGTCGTTGACCTGCGGGTGCATGGGGTGGCGGTGAAGGAACGTGAGGTTGAGCGTGAAGTGCGGACCCCGCGTCCACGCCGCCAGCGTCTCGGCGTAGGCGGCCAGCAGGATGCCGGTGCCGGTGAGGCCCACGCGCGTCGCCCTGGCCTTGAGCTTCTGCCAGACCTCCGGCGACAGGCTGTCGTGGAGCCGGGTGAACTGCGGGCGCTCGATCTCGCTGGGGCTCTTGACCAGCGGCAGCTCCGGCGCGGGCGGCAGGTTGGGGATGATCTCGCTCCAGTACTCCTTGGAGCGCCGGTAGCGGTCGGAGTCGCGCAGGTTCGTCTCGGCCAGCACGTAGTCGCGGAAGGACAGCTCCAGCGGCGGGAGCTCCGCGGCGGGGTCCTGGTGAAGCGTGACGAGCTCCTTGATCAGCACCACGAAGCTCCACGCGTCGAAGGTCAGCGAGTCCGTGCTGAAGTGAAGGCGGGCGAGGCCGCCGTCCGCCAGCGTGGCGCGCAGGTCGAAGACCGGCCACTGCGCCGTGTCCAGCACCTGGTGCGACATCTGGCCGCGCACCTCGGCGATGCGCGCGTCCACCTCCTCGCGCGGCAGGCCGCGGAGGTCCAGCACCGGGATCTGGTATTCCGGCACCGTCTCCAGGATGCGCTGCTCGCCTTCCGGCGACACGACGGCGCGCAGCATCCCGTGCCGCTGCACCAGCCGCTGCCACGCGTCGTGCAGCCGGCCAAGGTCGAGCCCCTCGAACTCCAGCTCGTCGTAGTTGTGGGTGGAGACGTTGCCCAGCTCGAAGGCGCCGCTGCGGCCGATCCAGTAGGCCTGCTGCACGTCAGTGAGCGGGAACGGCTCGTGCCAGCGCTCCGGGTCCGGCGTCAGCACCGGGAGCGAGTCCACGTAGTCCTGGTACTCGTCGCGCTTCCCCGTGCGCTCCGCGATGGCGGCGGCCAGGCCGGCGACGGTCGGCGTCTGGAAGAAGGACTTCAGCGGCAGCTCCACGTCGAAGGCCGTCCGGATCCGCGCGAGGATCTGGAACGCCAGCATGGAATGCCCGCCCAGGTGGAAGAAGTCGTCGTGGATCCCCACGCGGGCGATGCCGAAGGCCTGCGCCCAGATCTCGCTCAGCATCTCCTCGCCCATGGTGCGCGGGCCCACGTAGCCGCCCTCCAGGTGGGCGCGGCTCCCCGTGGGCGCGGGGAGCGCCTTCTGGTCCACCTTGCCGTTGGGGGTGCGCGGCATCTCCGGCAGCACCACCGTGGCGGCCGGCGCCATGTACTCGGGGAGATGGGCGCGCACCCAGTCGCGCAGGCCGGCCGCGCAACTCTCGTCGCCGGCCACGTACGCCACGATGCGCTGGTCGCCCGGCGCGTCCTCCCTCACCACCACGGACGCCTCGCGGACGCCGGCGTGGCGCAGGAGCACCGCCTCGATCTCGCCCAGCTCGATGCGGAAGCCGCGCACCTTCACCTGGTGGTCGGCGCGGCCCAGGAAGACGAGGCTCCCGTCGGCGAGGTGGCGCGCCAGGTCGCCCGTGCGGTACATGCGGGCGTCCGGCTCCGCCGAGAACGGATCGGGGAGGAAGGATTCCTCCGTCCGCTGACGGTCGCCAAGGTAGCCGCGGCCCACGCCCACGCCGCCCACGTAGATCTCGCCGCACACGCCCACGGGAACCGGCTCGCCCTTCGCGTCCAGCAGGTACACCTTCATGTTGGCGACCGGAGTGCCGATCGGCATGTGGCTCACCTGCGCGTCCGGCGCCTCGCGGATGACGTGCAGCGTGACGTCGTCCGCGCACTCGGCCGGGCCGTACGCGTTGAGCAGCGGGCGGTCCGGGAACAGCTCGAACCAGCGGCGGCACAGGTCCGGCGCGAGCGCCTCACCCGTCGGGATCACCCAGCGCAGGGTGGAGAGCCGCTCCGCGCCCCCGGCGGACCGGGTCTCCTCGATCATCAGCGAAAGGAGGGAGGGCACCGGCTCCAGTACGGTGACTCCCCGGTCGCGCACGGTGTCCAGGAGGCGGGCCGGATCGCGGACCACCTCGTCGGGCACGATCTCCACGCGCCCTCCCACCATCAGGGGCGAGAGGAACTGCCAGACCGAGATGTCGAAGCACTGCGAGGCCGTCTGCGCCACCACGTCGGCCGGGGAGAGGCCCAGCGTCTCGTTCATCACGAAGAGGTGGTTGAGCATCCCCTTCTGCTCGATCATCACCCCCTTGGGCGCGCCCGTGGAGCCCGAGGTGAAGAGGACGTAGGCCAGGTCGCCCGGCTCGCTCCGCACGCCCGGGCTCGTCTCCGGGGCGTCCGCGCTCCACAGATCCTCCAGCCGCAGGACGCCGCGGCCGGGGAGGGCCGGATCGAGCGCGAGCGCCCGCTCCAGCGCGGGCGCGCACCCGGTGGCGGCCAGCAGCAGCGGGGCGCCGCTCTGGTCCACGATCTGCCGCAGCCGGGCCTCGGGCCAGCCCGGGGCCAGCGGGAGGTACGCGCCGCCGGCCTTGTAGATGGCCAGGATCCCCGCCAGGAAGAGCGGGCTGCGCTGGGCCAGGATCGGCACGACCGTGTCCCGCCCGACCCCGGCGGCGCGCAGCGCGTGCCCCATGCGGTTGGCGGCGCGGTCCAGCTCGGCGTAGGTCAGCTCCTCCACGCCGTAGCCCACCGCCACTGCGTCGCCCGCGCGGGCCACCTGGGCCTCCCACTCCTCCAGGAAGGAGCGGTCCAGCGGGTAGTCGGCGCGGGTGTCGTTCCAGCCGTGGATCAGCTGCTCCCGCTCGGGGGCGGTGAGCAGGGGGAGGCGGGAGATGGGGGTATCCGGGTTGGCGACCACGCCCTCCAGCAGCGTCTGGAAGTGGGCTCCCATCCGCGCCATGCGGTCCGCGTCGAACAGGTCGGTGCTGTACTCCCAGATGCAGGTGGGGCCTTCCGGGCCCTCGAAGATGTCCAGGGACAGGTCGAACTTCGCCGTCTTGCTGTCCACCTGCAGGAACTCCATGCGCAGGCCCGGCCCCAGGTCCAGCGTGGGCAGGGCGTTCTGCAGCGTGAACATGACGTCGAACAGCGGGTTGTGCCCGCGCGTGCGCTCCGGCTGCATCGCCTCCACCAGCCGCTCGAAGGGCAGCTCGGCGTGCTCGTAGGCGCCCAGCGCCACCCGCTGCACCCGCTTCACCAGCTCGCGGAACGTGGGATCACCGGACAGGTCCGTGCGCAGGGCGAGCGTGTTGACGAAGGGCCCGATCAGGTCCTCCGTCTCGGCCCCGCCGCGCCCCGTGACGGGGAAGCCCACGATGACGTCCTCCTGGCCCGTGTAGCGCCAGAGGAGCGACTTGAAGACCGCCAGCAGCGTCATGAAGAGGGTTACCTCCTCGCCGCGGCTGAGCTCCTTCAACTCCTGGTAGAGCGAGAGCGGGAGCAGCACGGTGTGGAACGCGCCGCGGAACGACGGCTCGGCCGG